>DASPOF010000131.1:0-4526 GCA_035626155.1 Binataceae bacterium (SeqCode) | reverse complement strand
GGTGCGCCGGCGCACGCGATTCACGGTAACCCGCTGAACGCGGCCCGCCTCCTTGAGACGAAGCCTGAGCGGCGTCACGTGCGCGCCCGACGACGTTTGGGACATCAGCGCGCCCAGCCGCCATCGCAGCGCCGCGGTGTTGAGGCCGAGCGCATCGCAGACGTTTTCGAACGAGAGCGGGTAGGACGAGCCCTTCGCGAAAATCCATGCGCGCGCTTCATCGAAGGTCGTGCGCTTGCGGCTGCTGTCGCCGCTATGAAAGCCCTGCACGATGTTGATCGCGTCGGCCAGCACCGCGAGCATCAGCCGCTGCTCGCTCGAAAGCGAGGGACGTCCGGCCAGATCGAAAAACTGGCTGCGCAGAATGACATCGGGAAAGGGTTTCGAATCGGTGCGGGGGCTTACGCTGCTAGCTTCCATGATCGCTCATCCTGCGTGGAATCTCGCCGGGCGTCCCACGTCGGCCCGGTCTCGCTCACATGATGCACGAACAGAACTCCTAATGCCATCCGCCAACTTTGCTAATTCTGACGGATGGGAAAAGATACTTAGTGTGGACTTGAACGCAATGCAAGCGAAATTGCGCGAGGCGCCCCGCATGCGGACCGAAAGGCTCAAATCGCTCGCGCCGGCGCTCTCGATCCCGCTCGATTTCAGGTATCCGCAGCCGGAGGCGATCTGTTATCATGGCGGCGAAGCGCGCGGCGGGGAGTCTCGCCCCGCGCTTCGCTGACGTTACACCGATCAACGACAGGCGAACCGTCAGTTCGCCCGGGAGCACCAAAATGGCGGATTTCTACGGCAAGGAGACCTCCAAAAATCTCCGCAAGCTGCGCCAGCTCGCGCCCGATTCGTTCAAGGGCTTCCTCGATTTCGATCAGGCCGTCTTCAAGGATGGCGCGCTGCCCTCCAAGACGAAGGAGCTGATGGCGATCACGGCGGCGCACATCACCCAATGCCCGTGGTGCATCGAGGCGCACGTGACGCGCGCCAAGGAGAAAGGATGCACCGATGAGGAAATCGCCGAGGCGGTGTGGGTCGCGGCCGCGATGAGCGCGGGAGCGGCCTTCAGCCACGGCGCGATCGCGATGGCGGTCGCCGAGGAGCACAAGCACTAGCCACAGGCGCGGCCCTCCGGCAGCATATTCATAATGGATCAGGCATCATCGGGCCGCAGAACCCGGCAAATCGACATCGGCGGAATCAAGGTCGGCGGCGGCGCGCCGATCGTCATCCAATCGATGTGCGCGACGCGCACCATCGACGTGGACCAGACGGTCAAGCAGGCGCATCAGCTTGCCGATGCGGGCGCGGGAATCGTCCGTATCGCGATGGACAACGAGAAGGAAATCCCCGCGATCAGGGAAATCCGCGCGCAGACCAAGGGCATCGTGCTCTCCGTCGACTTGCAGGAGAACTACCGCATCGCCGACCGCGTCGCGCCTCACGTCGACAAGCTGCGCTACAACCCCGGCCACCTGCACCATATCGAGAAGTCCAGGACCGTTGAGCAGAAGGTGCGATGGCTGGTGGACATCGCGCAGGACAACAACCTCGCGATTCGCATCGGAATCAACTGCGGATCCGTCGCACCGGCGTTCCTCGAGAAATACCCCGGCGATCAATTGCGCGCGATTGTCGAGTCAGCGGCCTATCACTGCGAGCTGATGGACTCGCTCGGATTCGACCGGTTCGTCGTATCGCTCAAGGATTCCGACCCGGCAAAGGTCGTCGAGGCCAACCGGCGCTTCGCCGCGCGCAGGCCCGACGTGCCGATTCATCTCGGCGTGACCGAGGCGGGGCTCCCGCCCGACGGCATCACGAAGACTCGCATCGCGTTCGAAAAGCTTCTCGCCGAGGGAATCGGCGAGACGATACGCGTCTCGCTCACGGTGCCCAACGATCGCAAGCACGAGGAGATAAGCGCCGGCCGCCAAATCATCGAGGATGTGAAGGCGGGCCGCTTCATCTCGGTGCCCGATTTCGGCATGGGGCTCAACATCATCTCGTGCCCGTCGTGCTCGCGCGTGGAGAATGAAAAGTTCGTCGAGCTTGCCCAGCAGGTGAAGGACCTCACCGCGTACGCATCGAAGCACCGCATCACGATCGCGGTCATGGGATGCCGGGTGAACGGGCCGGGCGAGACCGATGATGCCGACCTGGGATTATGGTGCGGTCCGACGACGGTGAATCTGAAGAGGAAGGATCGCAAGATCGGCAACTTCAAGTACGACGAGGTCCTCTCGCACCTGCGCGCCGAACTCGATCGCCTGATAGAAAAGCGCTCCGCCGCCGCCGCGCACAACTGAGCGGCGCTTCCTCCTGTTCTGCTCCGTTCTCCGTATCTGGTGGGTCGGGCTTCCGTGCCCGCCGAACGATGCGCGGGCGTCCCCGCCCGCGCCACCCCTCCTCATTCCACGCGCGCCGCGCGTGGAATCCCGCGATTCTCTGGCGGCGCGGTAGTAATGCCCGCGCGGAACCGAAGGCCCGGACTCCCCGGCCCCGCCGCGAATTAAGCCAGCAATTCCGATTTCATTTCGGGAGTGTGACATCCGGCGCTTGACATTTGACGGCGGGGGGGGGGTAAGCGTTGCCAACCATAAGTGAACACGAGACCGCTCACAGTTGATTCACCGGTCTCGCGGTGCGATTGCGCAAGGGGGCAAAATGGTTTCCCTGAATTCCTTTCCGCCCTGCTCCAAGCATTCCTCCCGAGGCGATATCCAGCCCAGTAGCGAACGCACACGCATGCTGCGGGCCAACGGCTGGGAGAACTTGCGCTGGAACAAGCGATCTCTGATCGTGTCCGCGGGTCTTCTATTTTTGCTGTCGGCACCCCGTTTATCTTGGGCGCAGACCAGCGTCACCTTCCTCACCTCCGGGACGCAGTGGACCGTTCCCAACAACTGGAACAATGCGAACAACACCGTCGAAGTAATGGGTTCCGGCGGGAAGTCTCCGGCAGGACATGCCGGAGGGAGCGGCGGTGGTTCATACAGCAGAATCAGTAATCTCAGTCTTACCTCCGGCAACCACATTACTTATCAGATAGGTTCCAGCGGCGGCGGTGTTACAACGGGCGGCGCGACCTGGTTCAACGGAACCAGCGTCAGCAACGCATCGGTTAGCGCCGAAGGCGGATGTTCGGCGACCTCGAACTCAGGCTGTTCGAATTCGACTTCGAGTAACGTTGGGACTGTCATATACGCTGGCGGCAAGGGCGGCAACGGAGCTGCTAGTGGCTTTTACTACGATTACGGGGGCGGTGGTGGCGCAGGCGGACCGCACGGAGCCGGCGCTCAAGGGACCAACGCTACCTCCAGTATCGGTGGACTCGGCGGCGCCGGAGGCAACGGGTTTGGCGGTGCGGGCGGCACCAATAGTCTTTTCGGTCTGGATGAGGGAACAGCGGGCGGCGCTGGCACAGAATTCAGCGCGGTTGGCGGAGCTACTGCGGGCTCTGGTGGTGGGGGAGGTGGCGGTACCGCTTTCTATGGAAGCGGCGCAGGAGGGGGTTATGGCGGCGGAGGAGGAGGTACCATATCTGGGGGAACTCCGGCTGCCGGCGGCAACGGACTAATCGTCATTACCTATGCGCCGAACCCGGATATCTTCGTCACGAATCTTGGTTATTCGACTGGTATTACGCCGCCCGTAACGGCCTATCCGCTCGGCAGCAGCGGCAACGCCGCTCCGCTTCCTTCGCCTGCCCCTTCTCCCGCGACCGGGCTCTCCTGGCCGTACGGTATCGCCCGCGACTCGAGCGGCAATCTTTACGTTGCCAACGAGCTCGCCCCCTCGCTTACGGTTTACGCTCGCAGCGCCTCTGGCAACGCCGCTCCGACCGCCACCATTGCCGGGAGCAACACCGGCCTAACCAATCCCACCGGAATCGCGCTGGACTCCAGCGGCAACATCTACGAGGCGGACGCCGGCAGCATTACGGGCGGCAACGACAGCGTCAATGTGTATGCGGCCGGCAGCAACGGCAACGTTACACCGGCTGCAACGATCACAGGCACCTCCACTGGACTTGCTAATCCGACTGGAATCGCGCTGGACTCCAGCGGCAACATATACGTGCCGAACTCCAATAGCGTGTGGGGCGGCACTGACAGCATAACGGTCTATCCAGCCGGCAGTAATGGCAACGCCACGCCGAGCGCTACCATTGCGGGCGCAGGCACCGGGCTCCTCGTTCCCTGGGCCATAGCCCTGGACTCCAGCGGGAACATATACGTTGCGAACCAAGGCAGCCAGGTTTGGGCCGCGGACAGCATAACGGTTTATTCTGCCGGGAGTAATGGCAATGCCACCCCGAGCGCGACCATTTCGGGCACCAGCACCGGACTACTTTCGCCTGGAGGCATCGCGGTCGATTCGAGCGGAAACATCTACGTAACGAACGATGCCGGTCTCTTCGGATACAGCGATAGCATCACCGTCTATACTGCCGGAAGCAACGGCAATGTCGTTCCCAGCAATACTCTGTTTGCCCTCGGCCTTGCGGCGCCCGCGGGAATAGT
>DASPOF010000130.1:0-11503 GCA_035626155.1 Binataceae bacterium (SeqCode) | reverse complement strand
AGCCCAAGCACGCGGTAGGCGATCGGGTCGCTTGAGCGAAAGTCGTAGAAGAGCCATCCGTCCAGCGACGCCTGGGCGAGAGCGCCCGCGATTTCATCGAGCCTCGTCATCGTTGCGGTCCCGCCGGCGCGCGCATGCGGCGAATTCCCCGCGCTGGTTCCGGCAGTGGCATTTCCCTCACCCGCATTGCTCCGATGCGTTCATCATGGCCACCCGCGCGATCGCCCCGATACGAGGCGATCGTCAGTGTTCCTCGCCGAACAGGAAAATCGAGGCGGCAATCAGCACGAAGGTCGCGTTCGGCAACCATGCGCTGACCCATGCCGGCAGCAGCCCCGAATGCCCGAACGACGACGTGATCCCGAATGCGAGCCAGTAACCGAATCCGAAAGCGATCGCCATTCCAAAGCTGCGGCCCAGGCTGAGCTTGCGCGGCAACGGATCGAGACTCAGTGACATCCCGAGCGCGACCATGATCAGGCACGCAACCGGCATCGCGTACTTGAGGTCGCGATCGACCAGGTAACTGCCTGGGTCGAGTCCCTTCTTGCGCAAGCTCACGATGTAGTCGTTCAGTTCCCAGAGGCTGAACTCGTCGGGCTCCAGACGCAGGATGTTGAAATCGGCCGGCTTGAGTCCGAGGCGCAGGAGCGCTTTATCGCTCGGCGTGACCGCGCCGTTGTGCTCCACTTTGAACGTGTGCAGGCCCTCGGGCAGCCATTGGTTGGCCTTCCAGACCGCGCTCTCGGCGTGCACGATGTCCTTGATCGAGTACTGATCGTCGAGGCGATAGACGGTCACGCCGTAAAGCATCCGGCGCCGCTTGTCGTAGGAGTCGGCGGAGGCAAAGCCGTCGTGCAGGCGCACCCAGATGCGCCGGTCGGCAAACACGCCTTGCAGTTGGCGCTTCTTGAGTTCCACTTCGTAGAGGTACTTCGCCTCGTGAGTCGCCATCGGCACGATGGTCTCGCTCAGCGCGAAGTCGAAGATCGAGAGCACGACCGAAACGACCAGTACCGGGATCGCCATTTCCAGCCGGCTGATTCCCAACTGCTGACAGGCGAGCACTTCCCCCGAGCGGTTGAGAATCGCGAATCCGAGCAGCACGCCCGCCAGGCACGCGACGGGAAGCACCTGGGAAACTATCAGGGGAATCTTGAGCGCGAAATATTCCAGGCCGAGGACTCCGATGCCGCCATAGCGGACCAGATCGTTGAACCGGTCGAACATGTCGCCCAGCAGGTAGGCCACGGTGAATGCCGCCAGGCAGGCCGCGAACGACCCGAAGAACTGGCCGGCCAGGAAGCGATCCATCACCGGCGACAGGCGCGGGCGAAGCGTCATGCGGCCTGCCTGCTGCGCCCGTAGCGCTCGACGAGATCCCACAGCACGTCGCCCGGGCCGCGCCCCTGGTTGCCCTTGTCTGTCGCGGCGCGGACAAAAAGCCACACCGCAAGGACGGCGAACAGGATGTCCGGCAGGCTCATCGCGGCGAACGCGCCTAGGCGCCCGTGCTCCGCAAACGTTTTGCCCACCCGCATCACGCCGTAATAGAGGAAGAACAGGGCCACGCTTACGCCGAAACGCTCTGAATGGCCGCCGCGCGCCGGCTTGATCCCGAGCGAGATTCCGAGCAGCGCGAACATCAGGGTAGCCAGCGGAACCGTATACTTGCCGGCCAGTTCCGTCTCGGACTCGTAGTCGGCTTTGCCGGAAGCGCGCGCCGTCGCTATTCGCGCCTTCAGATCCAGGTACGACAGCTCCCCGGGATCGCGATCGGCGAGGTCGATTGCCTCTTTGGACCGGATGCTGAGGTCGTAGATGCGGAAGCTCGTGACGTGGCTCTGGTCGCTGGTGCTCTCCGTGCCGAAGATCGACCCGTCGAAGAGCCTGAGCGTAGTGGAGCCATGCCCCTGGTCGGAGAACATGATGCCGCGGTGCGCAATGATCGAGTTCTGCTGCTGCGGGTTGCGCGAGTCGCAGATCATGACGCCTTTGAGCGTCGCGCCGTTGTCGGAGACCTGGTCCACATAAATGATGATCCCCGGCACGTTATCGTTGAATGTCTTTTCCTTGAGACCCGCCGATGCCTTGGTTCGGGTAAGATAATAGATCAGGTCGTGGAGGCGCGAATTGGACCACGGCCGCAACGAGAACGCGAACCAGGTCGCGACCGCGTACACGACGATCGAAACCGCTATCACCGGCACCGCCAGCCGGTAGAGGCTGACGCCGCAGGCTCGCGCCGCGGTCATCTCCTGGTCCGCGGACATGCGGCCGAAGCCCATCAGAACACCCAGCAGCACGGCCATCCCGAGCGTCAATTCGAGGAAGGCCGGCATGATCAACAGGATGAGCTTCGCCACGTCGGCCAGTGACACGCCGTGATTGACCACCATCTCGGTCAGCTTGAGGAGCCGGCCGGTCACGAGGGCGAAGGTAAGCAGGCCCACGCCCACCGCGAACGGCCCAAGCACCTCGCGGGCGACGTAGCGGTCGAGAATGGTGATTCTGGGTATCGCGAATTTCAAATTTCGAATCTCGAGGGCGCGGCAGAGTTTGATTCTAGACGCTCGGCGGATCGAATGAAACTCGCGCGGCGCCGCACACACTCTGATAGTATCGGGCAACATGAAATTCGAGCGCAGCGCTGGAGCAAAAGCGCGCCATGGTGGCGGCGATACGCGCGCGCATCGCGAGCAGCCCCGCCACCGCCCCGGCGCGGGTGAGCGCGGCGTGGTGTTCGGGGTCGAGCCGGTCCGCGAGTTGCTCGCGGCGGCGCCGGCGATGGTGCGCGTGCTCCATGTGCGGCTTGGCGATGAGGGCCGCTTCGCCGAGGAAATCGGGCGCGTGCGGCGCGCCGGGGGACGCGCCGAGAGCCTCAGCCGGGAGGACCTCGATCGGATCGCCGGGCCGGACGCGCGCCACCAGGGGATCGTCGCGCTGGTCGGCGAGTATCAGTACGCCCCATTCGAGGCGATCCTCGCGGAGAAACCCGATCCGCTGGTAGTGGTCGATGGCGTCAGTGACCCGCGCAATCTGGGAGCGCTGCTGCGATCGGCCGAGTGCGCCGGCGTCGGCGCGATCGTGCTTGCGCGGGATCGGACGGCGAGCATCACGCCGGCCGCGGTCAAGTCATCGGCGGGCGCGTGCCTGCATCTTAAGATTGCGCAATGTGGCAACGTCGCGCGGTCGCTCGAACAGTTGAAGGAGGCAGGCTACTGGGTCGCGGCGCTCGCTCCGGGCGGCGCCACCTCGCTTTATGACCTCGACGTCGGCCGCAAGCTCGCGATCGTCGTCGGATCCGAGGCGCGGGGGATTCGTGAAATCGTGCGGCGGGGGTCGGATTTTATCGTGGGCATCCCGATGCGCGGGAAGGTCGGATCGCTCAACGTATCGGTCGCGGCGGCCGTCGCGCTGTTCGAAATCGCCCGCCGGAGGGCGTTGCCGGCGCCGGGCGGGCCTGGCAGTCGGGCCTGAGTCCCAGGCGCCTGGCACGGGCCGGACGCAAAAGACGGGCCGAAGCTTGACACTTTCCCAAGGCGAGAATAACCTCTCTAGTTTATCGTTATTTGCCGATGTAGCTCAACGGTAGAGCAACTGATTTGTAATCAGTTGGTTGCCAGTTCGATTCTGGCCATCGGCTTTGTTCGGCAGGTGACCTTGGGGAGAGGTTCCCGAGTGGCCAAAGGGAGCAGACTGTAAATCTGCCGGCTTATGCCTTCGGAGGTTCGAATCCTCCCCTCTCCACCAGTTGGATTGTCAGGTGCGGAGAGCGGGAATAGCTCAGTTGGTAGAGCGCGAGCCTTCCAAGCTCGGGGTCGCGGGTTCGAGTCCCGTTTCCCGCTCCACCTTACCACGAGACTGCCAGGTTGCATCGATGGCTTTCCCGGATGGCAGCGATGGGCCCATGTAGCTCAGTCGGTAGAGCACTTCCTTGGTAAGGAAGAGGTCACGGGTTCGATTCCCGTCGTGGGCTTCGACCCCATCGCGCCGCGCCGGCGCCTTAAGGACGGTGGCATACAGTGATTAGAGAATTAATCGGGCTTGCTTGCGACGGTTGCAAGCGGCGCAACTACGTCACGAGCAAGAACAAGAAGAAGCAAACGGAGAAGTTCGCGATCAAGAAGTTCTGTCCGTCTTGCCGCTCCCACACCCTGCATCGCGAGTGCAAACCGGTATGAGGCGATGGCGGGTGCGGCGTGGCCAGGACGCCAGGCCGAGGGTCAGTAGCTCCAATTGGACAGAGCATCGGACTCCAAATCCGAGGGTTGCAGGTTCGAATCCTGCCTGACCCGCCAAGCTACCGAGGTCTTGTAGCGGACATCGAAAATGGATAGTATAAAAAGTTACCTCAATCGGGGTATAAGCTTTGTCCAAGAAGCTTGGTCAGAGCTGTCGAAGGTCCATTACCCCTCGCCCAAGGAGACCATGCAGGCGACCATCGTAGTGGTGGCTCTGTCGATCGTGATGGCGATTTGGCTGGGGCTGATCGACTTCGGCGCCACGCGAGTGGTGCGGATACTGTTGAGCTAAGGCGGCGCGCAAGCACTGTCAGGCGTGGCCCGATTCGAGGAGGAAGGCGGCCCAGGGAGCCGAGCAGCGGGACGATCCGGCAGGGCGATCCGGATGAATACCGCGCCGGACGGCGCCAAGGGCGGCGAATCATCGGCTTAGACGGCGAGTTCCCGAATGAACGAAACAACCAGCGAGGGCGCCCGGCCCGAAAAGAAGTGGTACGTGGTCCACACGTACTCGGGCTACGAGCACAAGGCGAAGGCCGCGCTCGAGGAGCGCGTGCGCTCGCTTCACATGGAGGAGAAGATCGGCGACGTCCTGGTGCCGGTGGAGCGCGTGCAGGAACTGGGCAAGGGCGGACAACGAAAGATCTCCAGCCGCAAGTTCTTCCCCGGTTACATCTTCGTGAACATGGTGCTCGATGACGAGACCTGGCACGTAATCAAGGATACGCCCAAGATAACCGGCTTCGTCGGCCATGCGACCATGCCCCCCGAAGTGCCCGCGGACGAAGTCCGCGAGATCACTCAGCAGATGGAAGAGGGTGCGCTGCGCCCCAAGCCGAAGGTTCTGTTCGAGGTGGGCGAGGCGATCAAGGTAATAGACGGTCCGTTCCAGGACTTCAACGGTACGGTGGAAGAGGTCAAGCCCGAGAAGGGCAAGGTGCGCGTGCTGATTTCGATCTTCGGCCGCGCCACCCCGGTCGAGCTTGATTTTGTGCAGGTGGAGAAATCCTAGCGCGTTTGCGCTGCGCCGAGTGCGGTGATCGGTACCGCATGCGGCGATGCGCGAGCGCTTGCTGATGAGCGAAACCTAAGTGGCGAAGAAAGTAGTCGGTCAGATAAAGCTCCAGATCCCCGGCGCGCAGGCGAACCCGTCGCCGCCGGTGGGCCCCGCCCTTGGCCAGCGCGGCGTGAACATCATGGAGTTCTGCAAGGCCTTCAACGCGCAGACGCAGAGCATGCCGGGGCTGGTTATTCCGGTGATCGTAACGGTCTATGCGGACCGATCGTTTACCTTCGTGACCAAGAGCCCGCCGGCGTCCGTTCTCCTGCTGAAGGCCGCGGGCATCGCGAAAGGCTCCGCCACCCCGAACAAGAACAAGGTGGGCTCGGTGACCCGCTCGCAGGTCGAGGAGATCGCAAAGACCAAGATGAAGGATCTGACCGCGGCGGACCTGGATGCCGCGATGCAGACCGTCACGGGAACCGCGCGCTCGATGGGAATCGAGATCGTCGATTAGAAGGACCACGGCGTCATGGCAGGCAAGAAATACCGCGAGGCGGCAAAACAAATCGACCGCGACCGCCGCTATCCGCTCGATGAGGCGGTTAGGCTGGTGGTCGGTTCCAAGGTCGCGAAGTTCGACGAGACGGTCGAAATGGCCGTGCGTCTCAACGTCGATCCGCGCCAAGCCGATCAGAATGTGCGCGGCACGGTCGTGATGCCGCACGGCACCGGCTCGATCGCGCGCGTGCTGGTTATCGCCAAGGGCGAGAAGGAGCGCGAGGCGCGCGAGGCGGGTGCGGACATCGTCGGCGCCGATGACGTGATCAAGAAGATCCAGGAAGAGAACTGGCTCGATTTCGATCGCGTGATCGCGACCCCCGACATGATGGCGCAGGTCGGACGAATCGGCAAAATCCTCGGACCGCGCGGCCTGATGCCGAATCCCAAGGTCGGCACCGTCACCTTCGATGTAGCCAAGGCGGTCTCCGAGGTCAAGGCCGGCAAGGTCGACTATCGGGTCGATAAGGCGGGCGTCGTTCACGCGCGGATCGGAAAGCTGAGCTTCGGTGACGCGAAGCTCCTCGATAATGCGCACACGCTGCTTGCGGCTATAATTCGATCGAAGCCTGCCAGCGCCAAGGGCAATTACATCCGTAGCGTCGCCGTGTCATCGACGATGGGCCCCGGGGTCCGCGTCGATACCGCATCGGCGAGCAAGGTGGTGGCGGCTGCGGCATAGCGCGCGGCCCGTCGGACATGAAGAAAGAACAGAAAACTGCACAGGTCCGCGAGCTGGCCGACCGCTTCGGCCGCGCAAGCATCGCGCTGGTTTCCGAATACCGGGGAATGACCGCGGGCGAGACCGCCGAGATGCGCCGCAAGGTTCGCGCGGTGCGCGGCGAGATCAAAGTCGCGAAGAACACGCTCATCCGGCGCGCGATCAAGGACACGCCCTACGAGCCGCTCGGCGAAAAGCTCGGCGGACCGGTCGGGGTGATATTGAGCTTCGCCGACCCGGTCGAGCTGGTCAGGACCGTCACCTCGATGCGCGATCTGGGCGACAAGTTCAAGCTGCGCGGAGGCGTGCTCGGCGGCAAGCCGCTCAGCGCTGAGGAAGTCCAGCTCATCGCGTCGCTGCCGCCCAAGGAAGTCCTGCTTGCGCAACTGCTCGGACTGTTGCGGGCGCCCGCGACCAGGCTGGTCCGGCTGCTCAGCGAGCCGGGTTCGGGCCTTGCGCGGCTCATTGACGCGATCGGAAAAAAACGCGGCGAGGCCGAGCCGGCCCAGGCGGCCGGGGCATGAAGTAGAACGATGCCGGGATACGTGCCCGGCGAGGCAGTCTCACGACGAACGACTGATAGCTAGCATTCGGAGCGCTCCCACATCGCCCCGGACGCGACAGGAAGGAGAGAATTCACAATGGCAGAAGCACAACTGAGCCGCGACGCGGTGAAGGACTACCTGAAGAACCTCACGCTGTTGGAAGCGGCGGCTCTGGTGAAGGAACTCGAGCAGGAACTCGGCGTGTCGGCGGCGGCGCCGGTCGCGATGGCGGCGGCTCCCGCAGCGGGCGCGGCGGCGGCTGCCCCTGCGGTCGAGCAGGAGGAGTTCACGGTCGTGCTGAAGGGCGCGGGCGAAAAGAAGATCCAGGTGATCAAGGTCGTTCGCGAGCTGACGGGGCTTGGTCTCAAGGAGGCCAAGGACCTCGTCGATGGCGCGCCCAAGCCGGTCAAGGAAGGCATCAGCAAGGCCGAGGCTGAAGAGGTCAAGAAGAAGTTGGAAGAGGCGGGCGGCTCAGTAGAGGTCAAGTAGGAGTTTCGCGCTATTTGACGCACGATCACCGGTGGCGAAATCCGAATCCATCCCGCGCCGTGCGCGCGATGGAGGATCGGATTTCACGCGGTTTTTCCAAATACGCCGTGGGCGCGGGGATACCCGTGCGCCCGCGGCACTTGCCGTTTTTCGAAGCGGCCATCGCGCCGCGGTGCACTATACGAGGTAGGTAATGGCTCAGCAGACCCAGATTACGAGCAATCTTCGGATCCGGCGTTCCTTCGGCAAGATAAAGAAGATCATCGAGATTCCGAATCTGATCGAGATTCAGAAGCGCTCGTACGATGAATTCCTCCAGGCCGGCGTTGCGCCGGATCAGCGCCAGGACACGGGGCTGCAGGCGGTCTTCAAATCGGTCTTCCCGATCAAGGACTTCAACGAGACCGCATCGCTCGAATTCGTCAGCTACGAACTCGGCGAGCCGAAGTACGACGTCGAGGAATGCCATCAGCGCGGGATGACTTACGCGGCGCCGATCAAGGTCAAGATCCAACTCGTCATCTGGGACGTGGAGAGCGGACGCCGCTCGATCAAGAACGTCAAGGAGCAGGAGGTCTATTTCGGCGAGATCCCGCTGATGACGCCCAACGGCACGTTCATGGTGAACGGCACCGAGCGGGTCATCGTCTCGCAGCTCCATCGCTCGCCCGGCGTTTTCTTCGAGCATGACAAGGGGCGCACGCACGCCACCGGCAAGCTGCTTTTTTCCGCCCGGGTGATTCCGTATCGCGGCAGTTGGATCGATTTCGAATTCGATCCCCGCGACGTGCTCTATGTGCGCATCGATCGGCGGCGCAAGTTCCCGGCCACCGTCCTGCTGCGCGCGCTCGGGATGACCACCGAAGACCTGCTCAACTACTATTACCGCAAGGACGTCATCATCCTCGACGGCGCCCGTTACGCCAAGCAGTTCGTTCCCGATCAACTCATCGGGCAGCGCATCAGCCGCGACGTGAAGGACCCCAAATCGGGCGAGGTGGTCGCGCGCGAGGGCCGCAAGTTCAACAAGGCGATCGTCCGCGCGCTGGAGATGGCGCGGGTCAGCGAAATTCCGATCGCGCTCGACGAGGTTGTCGGCCGGGTGTCGGCGCATGATTTGGCCGACCCTGCCACCGGCGAGGTCCTCCTCCAGTGCAACGAGGAAATCACCGAGGAAGCCATCGAGAAGCTCAAGGCGCACGGGATCAAGAAAGTCGAGGTCCTGTTCACCGAAGATCTCCCTGGCGGCGGCCCGCTCCGCCTCACCCTCGCCCAGGACAAGCTCGAGGCGCCCCGCGAGGCGATCATCGAAATTTACCGGCGCCTGCGCCCCGGCGATCCTCCCACGGTTGAGACCGCGACCACTTTCTTCAACAACCTGTTCTTCAACCCCGAGCGCTACGACCTCTCCCGGGTCGGCCGCCTCAAGCTGAACCACAAGCTCAAGCTCGACGTGCCGCTGGAACAGGGCACGCTCAGGCGCGAGGACATCCTGGAGGTGGTCCGCTACCTGTTCGACCTCAAGAACGGCAACGGCCAGGTCGACGATATCGACCATCTGGGCAATCGGCGCGTGCGCGCGGTCGGCGAGCTGGTCGAAAATCAGTTCCGCATCGGGCTGGTCCGCATGGAGCGTGCGATCAAGGAGCGCATGAGCCTGCAGGATATCGAGACCCTGATGCCGCAGGAGCTGGTCAATTACAAGCCGGCCTCCGCGGTGATCAAGGAGTTCTTCGGCTCCTCGCAGCTTTCGCAGTTCATGGACCAGACCAATCCGCTCTCGGAGATCGCGCACAAGCGGCGCCTCTCGGCGCTCGGACCGGGCGGACTCACGCGCGAGCGCGCGGGGTTCGAGGTCCGCGACGTACATCCGACCCATTACGGACGCGTTTGCCCGATCGAAACGCCCGAGGGACCGAACATCGGCCTTATCGCCGCGCTCTCGACTTATGCGCGGGTAAACGAGTTCGGCTTCATCGAGACGCCATACCGCGAGGTCGAGAACTCCCGCGTGACCGACCGAATCGTGTACCTCTCGGCGCTCGATGAGGAGGACAAGGTCATCGCGCAGGCCAATGCGCCGGTCGATACGCACGGCCGTTACAGCACGGAGCTGGTTTCGGCCCGTATCGGCGGCGAGTTCACTGTCGTTCGCGCCGAGGATGTCCAGTACATGGACGTGTCGCCCAACCAGCTCGTCTCGGTCGCGGCATCGCTCATCCCGTTCCTCGAGAACGACGATGCGAACCGCGCGCTGATGGGCTCGAACATGCAGCGGCAGGCAGTGCCGTTGCTCAAGACCGATGCGCCGCTGGTCGGCACGGGGCTTGAGAAAACCGTCGGCCGCGACTCCGGCGTGACGGTAATCGCGCGGCGCGACGGCGTGGTCGAGAGCGTCGATGCCGAGCGGATGGTGGTGCGCGCGGACAAGCAGAGCAAGGAACTGCGCGATGCCGGCGTCGATATCTACAACCTCATCAAGTTCCAGCGCTCCAACCAGGGCACCTGCATCAACCAGCGCCCGGTCGTGGTCAAGGGCGAGCGGGTCAAGGCGGGCGACGTGTTGGCCGACGGTCCCTCCACCGACATGGGCGAGCTTGCGCTGGGGCGCAACGTGCTGGTCGCGTTCATGCCGTGGGGCGGCTACAACTTCGAGGATTCGATCCTGATTTCCGAGCGCGTCGTGAAGGACGACCTCTTCACCTCGGTCCATATCGAGGAGTTCGAGTGCGTCGCGCGCGATACCAAGCTCGGACCCGAAGAAATCACCCGCGACATCCCGAACGTCGGCGAGGAGGCGCTCAAGAACCTCGATGCGAGCGGAATCATCTGCATCGGCGCCGAGGTGCGCCCCGGCGACATCCTGGTCGGCAAGATCACTCCCAAGGGCGAGACCCAACTGAGCCCCGAGGAGAAGCTGCTGCGCGCGATCTTCGGCGAGAAGGCCGGCGAGGTGCGCGATACCAGCCTGCGCGTGCCGCCCGGTGTCGAGGGCACCGTGATCGACGGCCGGGTTTTCTCGCGCCGCGGGGTTGCCAAGGACGATCGCACCCAGGAAATCGAAACGCTCGAGGCCGAGCGGCTGCATCAGGACGAGGCCGAAGAAATCCGCATCATCCGCCAGGAGACGCAGCGCAAGCTCAAGCGCGCCCTGGTCGGCAAGAAGCTCGCCGCGCGCGTGATGTCCGACGATCCCGAGGATCGCCACCAGCTCCTCGCCAAGGGCGACACGCTCAGCGCCGAGCAGTTCGACGAGCTGCCCGCGACGCTATGGGGCCAGATCAGGGTCGAAAACGATGCCGCGCAGGCTGAGGCCGGGCAGGCGATCGCAGCGATGAGCGCGAACGTCGAGGCGGTCCAGAAGCATTACGGCTCCAAGATCGAGCGGCTGAAGGCGGGCGATGAACTCGCGCCGGGCGTCATCAAGATGATCAAGGTGTTCGTCGCCATCAAGCGCCGCCTCCAGGTGGGCGACAAGATGGCCGGCCGTCACGGCAACAAGGGCGTGCTCTCGCGGATTCTGCCCGAGGAAGATATGCCCCTGCTGGCCGACGGGACGCCGGTCGATGTCGTGCTCAACCCGCTCGGCGTGCCCTCCCGGATGAACGTCGGCCAAATCCTCGAGACCCATCTTGGATGGGCCGCGCGCGAGCTGGGCCGCAAGATCGAAGCTGACCTGGGCGCAGGCACGACCCCCGCTCAGATGCGCCGCCGGCTCAAGGAGTATTACACCGATGGCGAAGTCCAGGAGTTGATCGACGAACTCCCCGACGCCGAGGTCTCGATGTTTGCATCCAAGGCCGTCCGTGGCGTTCACGTCGCATCGCCGGTCTTCGATGGCGCCCGGGAAGAGGAAATCTTCCACCTGCTCAAGCGCGCCGATCTGCCCGAGACCGGCCAGTGCACGCTCTATGACGGGCGCACCGGACTGTCCTTCGAGCAG
>DASPOF010000129.1:0-11660 GCA_035626155.1 Binataceae bacterium (SeqCode) | reverse complement strand
CTGCAATCCGTCAGGGACGAGCGGTTCACCGCGCTCGAGGAGCACCCAACCTTGCACGGTATTGAGAAAGAAAACCGCTGAGATGTCAGCGTCCCTCGGAGCAGGTGGCGAAATGTCCTTCCAAGCAACCCCGCCGTCGCTCGTCCACATAAGCCGCCCTCTGGACCCCTTGGCCCAGCCTATATTGGAGGCGAGAAGCCGCATCGATTGAGCCGATACTGTCGACGCGATCCCTAAAACTAATGCTGACACACAAACTATCCACCGTACTATCTTTTGCATAGGACATCACCCTACGGGTAGTCGGCCTATTTCCTCCCAGCTCATGTTCGTAACTCGATAACGTAATCCTGCTTATAATAACTCACTTAATAAGCACCTAATTCTGCGGCACAGCCAAGAAGCCGTTGATGAAATCTGGCGTGCCTACCAGCTGAGCAAAATCGTTGGGCAATGTCCTGAGAGTTGTTGAGATTTGAGTGGCGGCGTTCCTCGCCCGATCAGAAGATCGGGTTGGGTAAGAGGAGGAGGCCGCCATGAACAAGAGTGCCAAGAGGACGGAGGTAAAGAAAGCCGCCGACGCAGGCCAGCTGTGGCTGCGGTTGTCGGGTATGGTGCGCGAAGCGCTGTACGACACGGTGATGGTCACGGGGCTGGCGTGCGTGGATGAAGTGCTGGAAGGCGAGCGAGGACGTTCGCGCATCGACGCTTCCGACTAGCGCGGTGGAAAGTGGCCCGTAAAAACTACTCCGCCACGCCCTTGAAACTCAGTGCCATATGAAAAGTGCCGCCGCAGAGGCCGGTGGCACATTTGAGCACGGCAGTGTAGCCGGCAGAGCCAGTGGTGGTGAATCGCTTGGAGGTAGTAACTAATCCCATCACGCCATTGAAAACAGCGTCGCCATCGGCCTCGAAACACAGGCCTCCGACTGCATTGAAAATCGGAGAATCTCTTTTTGCGGTTATATCGATCTCCGCATACACCGGTGCGCAATCCTCCAAGGTGGCGAAGGCGGCGCTGTTATCGACGGTGGCAAAAATATTCGCGGCGCCTTCGCCGAGCGCAGGACTCGAAACTTTTACCGCTGTCCCGGTGAGGCAACCGCAGGTGTGGCCGCTCGGGCATTGGTTGCTGAAGCCTTCGGTGCACCCTCCCGCAGTTGATTCCATGATGCCGGTTATCGAGCCGGACAAATGCACTATTTGCGTGGCGCCCGTGGTGGACGAATCCGGATACGCGTCGTTCCACTCCTGCGCCGAGGCCGAAATTCCTATCATCACGGTGGCAACCGCAATCGCGAGAGCGATAAATCTCTTTTTCACGTATTAACTTAATAGCAAAACTGCCGTGATCGCCAACACAAAATCAGAGCACTGCGGCGAGGCTCGCATCCTTGATCCACAGATGGCCCGACACAGGAGCGATCGCCGCGATCCGATCGGAGAGCCGGACTCCCGCGGCATACGTCATCGACGCGCCGTTGGAAAATCCGGTCAGGTAAATTCGCGCGGGGTCGGCGCCGTAGGATTGTTCGAGGTGGCCGATCAGCGCTGCGATGAAACCCGAGTCATCGATGTTGTTGCGGCTCATCGCACCGCGCCCGGAACCGTCATTCCAGATTCGCGGGTTGAGCAGGAAGCTTGCCGGCAACTTCAGATTCGACGGCGTTCCGTCGGGATACGCCACCAGGAAACCCTCGCGATCCGCCGTTACGTTCCATCCGGTCTCCGTCTCCGCGCCCGCGCCGCTCCCGCCCGCTCCGTGGAGCATGATCACGAGCGGCGCCTTGGCCGCCTGATCGAACGTGGGCGGCACGTGAACGATGTACGATCGCGTAAGTCCGCCGAATGCGAGGGTCTCCTGATGGTCGCCCGCCTGAATCGGCGTGACCGCTGCGGCGTCCGTGCGCGTTGCCGCGAGCGATACCAGAAGCATCGCGCCGGCGAGCGCCGCGCCGCGCGCCCGTGTGATCGAACGGTTGGCTCCCACGACCTGTGCGTTCTTCTTACGCCGGCAACCGTCGCGCGGTTTCAAGGACGCGGCGCGATTTGGTAGCGTGACACCCTGGCGCGGGGGACAACGAAATTGCGAATCGCGTTGCTCGGACAGGCGGCTTTTGCGCAGCAGGCTCTCGAGGCGCTGGTGAAGCATGGCGACCAGATCGTCCACGTGTTTGCGCCTCCCGATCCGCCCGGCGGGCGGCCCGATCCGCTCAAGGCCAAGGCGCTCGAATTGGGATTGCCGCTCAGCCAGCCCGCCTCGATGCGCTCCGATGCCGCGTACGAACATTTCAAGTCGCTCGATGCGGACCTCGCGATTCTCGCCTTCGTGACGATAATCGTCCCCGAGCGGGTCCTCTACGCCCCGCGCCACAAGTCGATTTGCTACCATCCCTCGCTGCTCCCGCGCCATCGCGGCGCGAGCGCGATCAACTGGGCCATCATCCATGGCGATACCGAGACCGGGATCACCTGGTTCTGGCCCGACAAGGGAATCGACACCGGGCCGATCCTGCTCCAGCGCCGCGTGCCGATCGGTGCGAACGACACGACCGGATCGCTTTACTTCAACACGCTCTTTCCGCTCGGGATCGAGACGATGATCGAGGCTGTCGATCTGATCAAATCGGGGCGGGCGCCATCGATTCCGCAGGACGAGCGGCTGGCAACCTACGAGCCGCCGTGCCGCGACGAGCACGGGAAAATCGATTTCGCCAGGTCCGCGCGCGAGGTGCACAACCTGGTGCGCGGCTGCGATCCCCAGCCGGGCGCATACGCGGCGCTGGACGCCAGGCGCGTGCGCCTCTACGATGCGGTGCTCGATGCGCCGTCGGCTCCCGAAGCGGATGCGGGGACGGTGGGCGCAATCGACGACCGCGGCATGAGGATCGCTCTCAAAGGCGGGACGCTCGTCGCGCGCCGGGCGCGGATCGAGCCGAGTCCGAAAAAAGTCGCGCCTGCCGAACTCGCCGCATCCGGGGAAATCAAGCCGGGCGCGCGCCTGCAATAGTTCCGCTAAGCTTCCGCGCGCGGAACGGAAAGACCCGATATGTCGGTTCGCGCCGCTTTCAGCTACGATCGTGTCGCGACCCCGGATGATTTCATCGCGGGCGCACCACGAGGGTCTCATCGATGCGGCTGTGCGTGGGAACTTCCAAAGGAATTGTAATTCTCGATCCACGCAAAGGCCCCACGCCTCTGATGGCGCTGGCCGAGCCGCTCGCGGTCTGGTGCATGGCGCAGGATGCCGCCGACCCCAACGTAATTTACGCGGGCGCAAGCACGCGGAGCCACGGCGCGGGAACGCTCGCGTGCTCGGCCGACGGCGGCAAGTCGTGGACCCACATCACGCCCGCGACCGCGCGCGATGAGGAAGTATGGGCCGTCGCCGCATCCCCGGTGGTCAAGGACCAGTTGTTCGCCGGCACCACGCATGCGCGCCTGTTCCGGAGCGACGATCGCGGCCGGTCGTTCATCGAATGCGTGGCGTTTCTCAAGATTCCCGGACGCGAGCGATGGACGTTTCCGCGCGCCCCGCATGTTCCGCACGTGCGTTCGATCGCATTCGATCCGAAGGTGCCGGCGCTCATGTACGTCGGCGTCGAGGAGGGCGGCGTCTTCCGCACGCGCGACGGCGGCCGGTCCTTCGAGCCGCTCAACGACGGGCTCTACTTCGATGTGCACACGGTCGCGGTCGATGCGCGCGACTCGCATCGCCTCTACGCGACCACCGGAGGCGGCTTCCATCTTTCCGAAGATGGCGGCGCATCGTGGCGCCAGATCACGAACGGAATCAACCGCAAGTACACGGTTCCGCTGCTCGTGCTCGGCGCGGACGCCGACGCGATATTCACCGCCGCCGCGGCGGGCCCGCCGCCGACGTGGGCGGCCGGTCCGGCGGGCGCGGATGCGATCATGTTCCGCAGTGCCGACCGCGGCCTGAGCTTCGCGCCCGTCCCGGCCGATCACGTATGGGGGCGCGGGATGGTGATGAATCTCAGGCGCGACCCGGAAGGCGGCGGATTTTTCGGCGTCATCAACGATGGCACCGTGATTCGCTCGAACGGGACCGGCGTCCACGCGATCGCTGAGAAACTGCCGCCCGCGTACGACCTGGTGACGCTGCCGTAACGCCGGTCGCGCGGACCCTATCGCATCTCCTTGGGCGTCTGCGCCTCGGTCACCTTCTTTGCGATTATCGTAGCGGTTGAGCGCGGCACGAGCCGGACCGCGTTGGCGCGCGCCCAGTTGAACCATCCCGAAATCACCGACGGCTTTCGGCCGAGAGCGTCGAATGTAACCCGGACGACGTTCTCGGCCGGCTCGCCGTGATTCGCTTCCACCTGCTCGCCCGCGACCTGCTGGAACTCGGTTCGGACCGGGCCCGGTTCCAGGACGATCGCATCGATGCCGGTGCCGCGAAACTCGCCCCATAGCGCCTCGCCGAGGATTTGATCGAATGCCTTGGTCGCGCTGTAGAGCGCATGCAGCGGAAGCGGCTGGCGTCCCGCAACCGAGCCGACGATTATCACCGCGCCGCGCCCCCGCTGCACCATCCCGGGCAGGATGCGGCTGGTGAGCACCACCGGCGCCTCGCAGTTCACCCGCACCATCGCGCGCAGCCGCTCGGTTTCAAGCTTGTCGAAGCGGCCCGCATATCCGAAGCCCGCGTTGTTCACCAGGATTGCAATCGGAAGGTCCGCGACCGCATCGGCGAGCCGATCCGCGCCGTCGGCCGCGGCGAGGTCCGCCGCGACGACGCGCGTGGCGATGTTGTGTTTTTCGCCGAGCTCCGCCGCAAGCGAGTTCAGCCGCTCGACGCGGCGCGCGGTAAGCACCAGCGAGACGCCCTCGCGCGCGATGGCGCGTGCGAATTCAACGCCGATTCCCGCCGATGCGCCCGTAACCAGCGCCCAATCGCCGTAGCGTGCCTTGAGATTCCATCTCGCGCTGCTCATCCGGATTCCCTCCCTCGAACGCGCGCCGCAAGCGCGACCCAGCGCCCGCCGCGAGGCATAGAATCTACCATCTTCGCGGAGAAGAGGCGGCAGTGGATCTTCGCGCGCCGCCCGGATGCCGCCGGATCACCGTTTAGAGCCCAGTAAGCTCTTCGCTAATCGCGCCGGCCAATGCGGTTTGCCGTTGGGAGGTGAATCATGCCAAAAGCAAAGCCGGTATCCTGTGTGCGCGGAGCTTCCATGGGGCGCTCAAGCATCTGGTGTGTGACGGCCCTGATCGCGTCGGCCTTGCTCCTAAGCGCCGCAAGCGGAAATACCGGAAGCGTGGTGTTACCATCCGTTCCGAATCAGCAGCAAAGCCAAACCAATAAGCAGGTAGGTAGCACTCCGAATCCGCCGCCATCAACATCCACGACTGTACCAGCGACTAGCACATCGACAGCCGGGCCAAAGGACGAGCGCGGCACGAGCCATTCTGCGGGTTGGCAGGCCTGGTTCTGGCCACCAAACTGGTCGAATTGGGCACTGGTTGTCGTGGCTATTATCGCTGCTTGCATCGCTGTCCGCACGCTCAAAGAGATTGCTCGACAGTCGAGAACTGCCACCATCAACACGCGTATCGCGGCGCGAGCGGCCAATGCCGCAAAGCTCAGTGCAGATGCAGCAAAGCAAAGCGCTGACACGTCGAGCCGCGAACTTGTGATCGCAAATCGCGCATATTTGTATTTGTCGGAGGTCACGATCAGGTTCTACGAAGCCGAAAATGTCTTCGAAGAAGACACCAGGTACAAGTACGAAATCGTTTACCCAATCTTTAACGGCGGTCAGACTCCTGCGCTTTATCTCGGACCTTTCGCGCGAACGATTGTAAGCGGAAAGCCACCTCAACAAACCAGCGAAGCCGCGCTGACGCTGGACCGGCCGCAAAGCGCGGTGATTCCACCGAACACCGAAACGCCGGTGAGAGGCATATATTCGTCGTTCGTGAGCGAGGAAGAATTGGACGACCTTCGTGCGGGCAAACGAAAGCTATTTTTCTACGGTGGGCTCACTTACCTCGATATATTTGGCCTAGAGCGACACACCTGGTTCACGCTGAGCTTCGCGGGCACCCCCGCTGAGCCGGGCAAATCGAAACCCATGGCCTTTGAAAGCGGAAAGGGACTCAATGGGTTCGACTGACGAGCTGGGACACTAGTTCGGCGGCCATAACGCGCCCGCCAGCGGTACGACTGTTGAGCCCAGCATAATCACCCCTTGACTAGGCGAAGAAAAGGCGAACTCGTGGTCGTCGGGTTATGCGAGCCATCGCCGAATTGCCGCTGGGCGGGGAAGAGCAGGTCGCGCTCGAACCGGCGCGGGGCGTCGAGTTCATCGAGATGCCGGTCCGCCAGATTCTCAACCGGTGCACGAATCCGCGCCTCCCGTTTCGCTGGACAATCAACCCGTATCGCGGATGCGAGTTCGGATGCGTGTACTGTTACGCGCGCTACACCCATGAGTTCCTCGAGCTGCGCGACCCGGCCGACTTCGAGCGGCGAATCTTCGTCAAGCGGATGGCCGCCGAGGTGCTCGGGCGGACGCTCTCGCGCACCCCGATCGGCACCGACTCGATCGCGATCGGCACCGCGACCGATCCGTATCAGCCTGCGGAGCGGGAGTACGGGCTAACGCGCTCGATGCTCGAAGTGTTCGCGCGGCTGTCGGGCCTGAATCTCTCGATCACCACCAAATCGACGCTGGTCGTGCGCGACCTCGACCTGCTCACGCGCATCAATCGGCGCTCGCGGCTTGCGGTGAATTTTTCGCTGATAACGCTCGACCGCCGCCTGCAACGGATTATCGAGCCGCGCGCGCCGCGTCCCGAGCTGAGGCTTCGCGCGCTCGCCGAGCTGTCGCGCGCGGGAATCACGTGCAAAGTCCTGATGATGCCGGTGATACCGGCGCTGACCGACGATCCTTCGGCGATCGAGAGCGTGATCGCATCGGCGTCGCGCGCCGGAGCAAGCGGTGTGGCGTGGCGATCGCTGTTTCTCAAGCCCGCCGCCGCGCGAAAATTCATCCCGTTCATGCGCGGGAATTTCCCGCAGATCGCGCGGCGAATCGAGGCGTTCTACGGCCCGGCCGCTTATGCGCCGCGTGCGTACGACGAGCGGCTGGGGGCCGTGTTCGACCGGCTCAGGCGCAAGTATGATTTCCCTCTAAGCCGCGAGCACGAGCCGTCGGCATCCGCCGCATCGCCAGCAAGCGCGCCCGCGCAACTCAGTCTCGGCGTCGCGCCGCAGTGACGGCGGCCGCATCGCGCGCGAACCAACCAGGTCTGCAAAATCGCGAGCGCATCAGCGGTTGCCTATAAGCATTGCGCGCGCGATCCGGTATCCTAGTTCCCCATGATTCGTGAGCGAACTGGGGTTTCCGCGCGCGTGGGCAGACGATTCGGCGCGATCTTATGCGCGCTCGTGCTGGCCGCGGGGACGGGCGCGTGTACGCATCTGTTCCAGACCAACGTCGATAAGCTGCCGCGCCGCCTTGACTACCCGGAATTTTCTTTCGACCGGCCGCAGGGCGATCAGTGGTATCTTCACGACACGCTCGATCCGCCCAATATCGTGGAATTCACCAAGCGCGCCGTATCCAGCGAGCGGCAGATTCGGGTCCTCGCGCTGACGCCCGAGGGTCGGGTGGAAAATGTCGATCAGCTAACCGACTGGTCGGAAGGCCTCCCCGATGAGGACCAGGTCGTGCGCCCCGACCCCGGTCACGGCGCGGTGTGCGTGCGGTATCACGGGCGCTCGACCATGACGGTGAACTATGCCGGTGACGGCGCGGAGTACGCCGACCGGATGGTGACCGACGAGGATAGCCTCGAGTGTATCGACCCGCACTTGCCGGGCCGGATTGTACGATTCATCTACACGCAGCGCAGCCCGACGGGCGGCACTGCCGACGGCGCTCGCGATGCGGACGCATTCCTGGCGAGCGTCAAGTTCTAGCTGCGAGATGATTGCGTTGAGGGATGGTGCGCGGGGCGGGACTTGAACCCGCACGGTATCACTACCACCAGCCCCTCAAACTGGCGTGTCTGCCATTCCACCACCCGCGCACGTCAGAAGCGCCGGAACCGCGATGAGGGACGGGCGACCGGTTCCGTCACGAAGGAGCAATCGAGCCGCGCGCTATTTGGTCTTGCCCGGCGTCGCGTGGCCGCCCGGCGCCGCCGGCGCTGAGTGTTGCGCGCTCTTGGACGCCTGCCTGGAGTGCATCACGCTTGCGGGCGCCGATGAGAACGGCCCTTCGAAGATGCTGCCGGTAGCGCGCCGCGCCGAGGCGTATGCGAGAAACATCGCGGTTGCGAAGAAAGCCACTGCCAATCCCGCGGTCGCCTTGGTCAGCGCATTGCCCGCGCCACTTGCGCCAAAAACCGTCTGGCTCGATCCGCCGAAAACTGCGCCGACTTCGGCGCCTTTGCCCTGCTGCAACAGGATTACGATGCAGAGCACAACGCACACGATAACGTGAAATGCCACTACAAGGGCTATCATGGGTCCTTCACTTCAGACGCGCCCTGATAATCCGCGCGAATGAGTCTGCCTTTAAGCTTGCGCCCCCAACGAGAGCCCCGTCAATATCGGGCTTGGCCATCAGCGAGTCAACGTTGTCCGCGGTCACGCTCCCGCCGTAGAGAATCCGGATGACGGCTGAGGCCTCGCGGCCGCCGCGGTCGATGAGCGCCTCGCGGATTGCGGCATGGACCTCCTGCGCCTGCTCCGGCGTGGCGGTGCGTCCCGTGCCGATCGCCCATACCGGCTCGTAGGCGATTACGACCCCCGCGATCTTCGCCGCATCGATTCCGTTGAGCCCGTGCTGCAACTGCGTCAGGACGACTTCGGACGTGAGCCCGCGGTCGTGCTGATCCTGCGTCTCGCCCACGCACAAGATAGGGATGAGAGAGTGGCGGAGCGCTGCGGCGACCTTCCGGTTTATCAGCTCATCGGATTCGTTGAAGACGTGGCGGCGCTCCGAATGGCCCAGGATGACGTGGCTCACCCCGTACGGCTTGAGCATCGCAGGCGAGACCTCGCCGGTGAACGCGCCCTTGTCCTCGTAGTGCATGTTCTGTGCGCCGAGCGCGATGTTCGAACCCGCCAGCGCCTGCGACACCGCCGGTATCAGCACCGCCGCCGGCGCGACCAGCAGGTCGCGATCGCGCGCCAGTGCGAGCGCATCGCGGTCCACGTCCGCGCGGAGCGCGGCGATGAGCGCGCGCGCCTCGAGCGCGGTCAAGTTCATCTTCCAATTTCCAGCGATAAGCGCCCTGCGCATTTGCCGTTACCCCGCTATTGTTCGAGCGCCTTTACGCCGGGGAGTTCGCGGCCCTCGAGGTACTCCAGCGTGGCGCCGCCTCCGGTCGAGATATGGGTGAATCGCGACGCCCACGGCGCATGCGCGAGCGCCGCCGCAGTGTCGCCGCCGCCGATGATCGATATCACCCCGGTTTGGCCCGCAAGCGCCTCGCCCACCGCCAGCGTGCCGTGGGCGAACTCGGGCAATTCGAAATATCCAAGCGGCCCGTTCCAGACCACCGTCTTTGCGCGCGCCAGTTCGGCCTTGAAGCGCTCGATGGTCTCGGGGCCGATATCCAGGCCCATCATGTCCGCCGGAATTTCGGTGACGGTCGCGACGGCCGCGCCCGCCTCGGGCGCCGAGGCGACGAGGTGGTCGGTGGGCAGAACTATCGCGACGCCTTTGCCTTCGGCCTCGGCGAGGAGGTCGCGCGCGAGATCGAGTTTGTCCTCCTCGACGCGCGATCGGCCAACCTGTGCGCCGCGCGCCTTGAGGAACGTGTACGCCATCGCGCCCCCGATCAGAATCGTATTCACCCGCGACATCAGGTTCCGGATCACGCCGATTTTGTCCGACACCTTGGCGCCGCCCATGATCGCGACCGCGGGCCGCGCAGGATTTTCGGTGACCGCGCGCAGCGCATCCAGCTCGCGAATCATCAGGAAACCCGCCGCGCGCTCGGTCAGGAACTTCGTCACGCCGGCGGTCGATGCGTGCGCGCGATGGGCCGTGCCGAAGGCATCGTTCACGTAGGCTTGCTTGCCGCGCGCCAGCTCGTGGGAGAAGTCGCGATCGTTTGCCTCCTCCTCGGGATGAAACCGCAGGTTCTCGAGCAGGATCGCCTCGCCCGGCTTGAGCGCGACGATCATCCGGCCGGTCACATCGCCGATACAGTCCGGAGCGAGCGCGACCTTCTGCCCGAGCACGGCGCTCAGATACTCGGCGACGGGCCGCAGGCTAAGTTCGGGCGTGCGCTCCTTGGGGCGTCCGAGATGCGAGCAGAGGACCGCGATGCCTTGTTCCTTGAGGATGTAGCGAATCGTGTCGAGGCTCGCATCGATGCGCGCCGGGTCGGTGATCTTACCGTCCTGAAGCGGCACGTTGAAATCGCACCGCACAAGAACTGTCTTGTGGGCGAGCTTGAGGCTTGTGATCGAAGCTACAGGCATCGGAGCACTCGTCCCGGAATTCCCTGACGACTTAGCAGGCTGGTGATAAATCACAGCCTGCTCTCCCTCTCTTATCTCCCCCGGGAAAGACCGAGGGAGAGGATAGAGGTAAGCAGCCATCTTTTGCGCAGGATGTTGAGACCGCACGGCGGCCGAACTGCGCGGATATCGCCTCTCTCAACATTCTGCTAAAGCCTCGCCGCGACGTACGCGGTCGCATCGACGAGGCGGTTTGAGTAGCCCCACTCGTTGTCGTACCAGGAAAAGATCTTGACCAGCCGATTCCCGGCGACCTTCGTGAGCGGCGCGTCGAAAATCGAGGATGCGGGATTGCCGTTGAAGTCGCTCGAGACCAGCGGCTCATCGCAGTAGGCGAGGATTCCCTTGAGCGGTCCTTCTGCCGCCTTCTTCATCGCCGCGTTGATCGCCTTCTCGTCCGCGTCGCGCTCGACCGTTGCGGCCAGGTCCACCAGCGATACGTTGGAGGTCGGAACGCGCACCGCGATTCCGTCCAGCCGCCCCTTGAGCGCCGGCAGCACCAGCCCGATCGCGCGGGCTGCGCCGGTCGACGTCGGCACCATCGAGAGCGCTGCGGCGCGCGCGCGCCGGAGGTCCCGATGCGGTCCGTCTTGCAGCATCTGGTCGGACGTGTACGCGTGCACGGTGGTCATCAGGCCGTGCACGATGCCGAAGTTTTCGTGGAGGACCTTTGCGACCGGAGCGAGGCAATTGGTCGTGCACGAGGCGTTGGAGATTACCGCGTGCTTGCCGGCGTCGTAGGCGTTCTCGTTCACGCCGAGGCACAGCGTCACGTCGGCGCCGTCGGCCGGCGCGCTGACGATGACCTTCTTCGCCCCCGCCGAGATATGCAGCGCGGCTTTGTCGCGCGCGGTGAAAAGGCCGGTGGACTCGATCACGACCGGCACACCCAGCTTGGCCCACGGAAGCTTCGCCGGATCGCGCTCGGCCAGCACCTGGATGGGCTTGCCATCGATGACGATCGCGTTGCCTTCCACCTTGATCTCGTTCTTGAGCGTGCCATGCACCGAGTCGTACTTGAGCAGATGGCCGAGGGTCTTTGCGTCGGTGATGTCATTGACGGCGACCACTTCGAGCTGTTTGTTGCCGAGCGCCGCCCGCAAAAACATCCTGCCGATCCGGCCGAAGCCGTTGATTCCGATTTTGGTTG
>DASPOF010000128.1:0-45093 GCA_035626155.1 Binataceae bacterium (SeqCode) | reverse complement strand
CTCGGCTTCGATTCGGTCTGGCCGGCCGAACATCACTTTTCCGAGTATGGCTACTGCGTGTCGAGCGCGCTGATGCTGGCGGCGCTGGCCAAGACGACCAAACGAATCCGTCTCGGAACGGGAATCGTGGTGCTGCCGTTTCACAATCCGATCCGGGTCGCGGAGGAATATGCGCTGCTGGACCTGATGAGCGGCGGGCGGGTCGATCTCGGTATCGGCCGCGGCTATCAGCCGCATGAGTTTCGCGGTTATGGAGTCGCGCAGGAGCAATCCCGCGGCATCTTCAACGAATCGGTCGAGGTGATCCTGCAAGCCTGGACGCAGGACCGGGTCAATTTCAAAGGCGTCCACTTCAACTTCCAGGATGTGCAGGTGCGCCCGAAGCCGCTCCAGAAGCCTCACCCGCCGATTTGGATGGCGGCGCTGAGTCCGGAGAGCTTCGTGCAGGCGGGGCGCAAGGGCTTCAATCTGCTGTGCGCGCCGGTATTCGGCTTCGGCGGCACCTCGGCTCTGGAGAATCTGGATGCCTACCGGCGGGCGCTCAAGGAGGCCGGCTACGATCCGGCGACGAGGCAGATCGCGGCGCTATGCATGATCTATGCGGCGAACAGCGCGGAGGAGGCCGCGCGGGATTTTGCCGATCCCGTTATCTGGTACTACCGCACTTTCGCCAAGTACATCGCGCCGCCGGCCGGCCAACCGCCGATCAAAACCTATGAGCCTTACACCGCGACCCGGGATCTGGCCGCCGCGGTCACGTGGGAGCAACTCCAGCAGGTCGGCGCGGTGATTTGCGGCACTCCGCAGCAGTGCGTGCAGCGAATCGGCCAACTTCGCGAAGCGCTTGGTTTCAGCACATTGCTATGTTGGACGCGGCTCGGCGGTCTCGACCATCGGAAGGTGCTGGCAAGCATGGAGCTGATGCATCGCGACGTCATCCCGCGATTCAAGACTGAGCGGTAGCGCGAGGCGCCGGCGCGACGTTGCGATAGCGAGAACGCGACGCAGTCGGCCGGCCATCGGACCGCAAACGCCGGCCGAGAAACCGGGCCGACGCGCCGAATTTTCTTTGGCGTCCCCGACGGGATTTGAACCCGTGTTACCGACGTGAAAGGCCGGTGTCCTAGGCCGAGCTAGACGACGGGGACAGCGTGCCGAAGATGCGCTCGCGCGCTCTACGCGCTCAAGAGAGCCGACGCTATCAGAGGCTCAAGAATCGGAGCAAGTGCCCGGTCACTCGCGCGAAGCGCGATAGTGACCGGGCATCCTAAGCGCACGCGCTGCGCGGGCGCGAAGGATCACGGCGCGCGAAGCGCGATAGCGACCGGCCATCCTGAGCGATCGCGCTGCGCGGGCGCGAAGGATCACGGCGCGCATTGCGCGATGATAACGGGCCATCCTGAGCGCACGCCTTGCGGGCGCGAGGGATCACGCCGCGCGAAGCGCGACGATGACGGGCCACCCTGAGCGCAAGCCTTGCAGGCGCGTACCATTCCGCCCCGGGAAGCGCCGTTGTCAGCGGCGCATCCGATCGATAACTTCTGCACGATGGCTGCGGACCGGATTCTGATTGCGGGCGCGGGCGCGCTCGGTTCGGTTTTCGGCGGGATGCTCGCCGCGAAGGGGCATCGCGTCGCGATGCTTGGGCGGCGGGCGCATCTCGATGCGATCGCGCGCGACGGGCTTAAGCTTTCCGGCCTTTTCGGCGAGCGCGTGGTGCGCGGAATCGAACTCGCCGACGATTCGGCGCGGCTCTCCGGCCGGTTCGGGTTGATTCTTTGCACCGCGAAGGCATACGACACTGCGACGGTTGCGGACGCGGTTGCGGACCGGCTCGACGACGACGGAGTGATCGTCTCGATTCAGAACGGCCTGGGAAACATCGAGGCGCTCGCGGAGCGCTTTTCTCTTCGCCGCGTGCTGGGTGCGATGGTGATCTTCGGCGCGGAGATTCGCACCCCGGGCGCATCGCACGTGACGGTGATCGCCGAACCGGTCGCGATCGGTCCCGCGCCGGCGCTCCACGGCGCGCTCTCTACGCCGCTTGCAGAGCGGGCGCGCGAGGTAGCCGCGATAATCGCAGGCGCGGGCATCCCGGCCGTCTCCAGGGCCGACATCACGCCCGCAATCTGGGGCAAGCTCTTATACAATGTCGCGTTGAATCCGCTCGGCGCGCTGCTCGGGCTGCATTACGGCGCGCTGGTGGACGACCCGGGCCTGCGCGCGATCATAAATGATGCAATCGACGAGGCGTTCTCGGTTGCGCGCGGAGTCGGCGTCGCCCTACCCTTCGCCGATGCGGCCGCATACCGCGACGTCTTCTACGGCAAGCTGATTCCGCCCACCTATGAACATCGCCCGTCGATGATCGCCGACCTCAAGCGGCGCGGGCGCACCGAAATCGATGCGCTCAACGGCAAAGTGGTCGAACTCGCCGATCGGCTCGGGCTTCGCGCGGAGACCAACCGGATGCTGGTGCGGCTCATCAAGGCGGCCGAGCGCAAGGCGCGCGCCGCGCTCGCGGAGGCATCGTGACGGAGGTCAAGCTTACGCGCGCGAGCTTCGATGCGATCGTCGCGCAGGCCGAGCGCGAGTTTCCCTGCGAGTGCTGCGGATTCATTATCGGTGATGGCGCCATCGAGGAGGTCCGCCCGATTGCGAATATCCAGGATCGCAAGCACGCCGAGGATCCGAAGGCATTTCCGCGCGATGCGCGAACGGCATTCCTGATGGAGCCCAGGGAGCATCTGGCGGTTCTGAACGAGATCGACCGGCGCACGCTTGAGCTTCGCGCCGTGTACCATTCGCATCCGGACCACGATGCGTACTTCTCGGCGACCGATCGCGCGCAGGCATGCTCGTTCGATCCCGCCGAGCCCGACTATCCCGGTGCGGCATATATCGTGATTTCGGTCGTCGGCGGCAAATTCGCGCGCGCCGCGGCCTTCGCGTGGGACGCATCGAAAAAGGACTTCGTCGAGATGCCGCTTGCGATCGAGTAGCGCGAGGCGCTAGCCGGCGGATGATTCAGCGACGAGTTCGAACACCGGTTGGACCGCCGCGACCGGTCGGAACGCATCGACCGGCGCATCCGGCGCTACCGGATAGAAACGCTGCACCTGGCTCCGATAGCGGCGGAGAAATTCCTTCAGGATCGGCGGCTTCTCGGCGACAGCGAGTTCCCGCAGCGCAAACCGCTCGGTACGCGCGCCGCGCCTGAGCGTCACCCGGCCGGCGGCGCGGGCGTTTCGCGCCCATGCGGTCTCGCCCCGGCTCGCCACCAGGTAGCGGCGGCCATCCATCTCGAGCAGGTTTACCGGAGTGGTGTAAATTCGACCGCTTTTTCGGCCGGGCACTTCAAGCAGGCGATTGTACCCGGGCGACAACCCGAGCTTCACCAGTAATCCGAACGCTCGATTGAGAAACCGCTCCGGCCCGGTCAACTCGACGAAGTTGCGATCGGAGTTTGCCATCGCGGTCAGGATAGCCGAGCGATACCTATCAGCATACCGCATACCGCTGATTGCCGATTTCTACGCACGAGACGCGCTCAGCTCACCATCGAGAAATTGCGTTGACACCAAGATGTTCGCCCCATAATTTCGAAACCGCGCAGAAAGGAAAACGCGCGCCCGCAGCGCCCTAAACCAACGATGCCCGAAGCTCTCCGAGCACATCCGCAGGACCGCACCTTCGTCCGGCGGCGGCGACTTCGTCTCGATGCGGGCCAGGCCCGAGCTTCAGTTCACATTTATCCTCTAATCAAGGAGGGGTTCTGATCGATGGCATTCTACGACCGGCGCACGCTCGACGGCGTGTACAGCGTGCGCCAGAGCGTCCACCACATCATGAATTACCGCTATGCCGAGGAGCGCATGATGCGGATGATGGCGGGGTGGATCGCGCTCACGCCTGAACTTCCAGTCAAGCTCGAAATGGCCAAGCAGGTTTATGAAGACGCGCTTCACGCCGATGCGCTCGGAAAGCGGCTTCCCGAGTTGCGCGCGCAGGCGCAAGTCTCGAAACCCGCCAACGACCAGTTCGCCACCTTCATCCAGGAAGTCGAGGACAAGGAAGAGTGGGAAGATACGGTCGAGCGGCTGATCGGAATTTACCGCGTGCTCAAGCCGCATCTCATCTCGCACTACAGCGCCCACGTGACCGCAGCGAACCCGGTCTACGAGCCGCCCACGATCCGAATCCTCGCGCGGATGCTCGAGGAGGAAAAGTCGCACGTCGAGAAGGGGCTCGTGCTGCTCGACGACGTTCTCGACTCGCCGGAGAAGCATCGGCGCGCCCGCCAATGGCAAGCGCATCTCGAGGAGTTGCTGGACGCATCGGGGGGCGTTACCGGATTCGAGAGCGAAGAAGAGCCGGCAAAAAAGGTCGGCCGAAGCTAGCGGCATCCCGCATCAATCAAATCAGAGAGTCGGAGAATGGCAATGCCTGACCCGGGAGTTGGAGTCAATGTGATGGGGCCGCAGCCGATTTCGGCCCGCCGCCTGCCGCCGGATTCGCTGTTCGACGCCGGGGCGAGAATTTTCGCGATGCTCATCGGCGGCGACAAGTCCGGGCTGCTCGCGATGACCGAACAGCAAGCCAGGGACGAGACCGCCGCGCTTGCCGACGCGGTTAAGCGCGGCGCCTACACCGACGGAAAGATCATCGGAACGGCGCGCGCCGCGAACCATTACTACATCAAGGCTCGCCTGACCGGAGAAAACATCGAGCCGTTCAAACTCCAGGTGCGGCTCGGCGAGAACGAAGGCCGCTGGACGATACGCGAGGCGCTCAACCTGACCGGCCGGCGCTCAGGATGGTCCAAGTAGGAGAAGCATCATGCAGAGGATGATCCCAGTCGATAAGCTCGCGAGGCCCGAGGATCACATACTGGTCCGTTCACAGCAGTTGCGCGCCGCGCGCGCCGAGCAGGGCCTGACGTTCCAGGCGATGCCCTACGAGGAGGATTTCCTGAAGGCCCGCCTGCACGGCATCTGCGCCGGAGAGTTCCAGGCGATGGAGGCCGCGGGACGCACGCTTTACGACTTCCCCGACTCTCCGTGGGAGTTCCAGCTCGATATGGCGCGCCAGGTGTGGGACGAGTCGCGCCACGCCGAAATCTATATGAAGCTGCTTGAGTACGTCGGCTCCTGGTACGGCGAGTTCCCCGAGGGCGAGGTCTTGTGGTCGTGCACGCAGGCGGATGACCCGGCCGCGCGCGTGGCAGGGATCAATCGCGGACTGGAGGGGCTCGCCTGCGACGTTTTCGAGCAGCTCATCCGGCTCGCGCAGAAGATGGGCGACGCCGTGATCGAGCGCTCCGTCGATTACGTCCTCGCCGATGAGATCACGCACGTGCGGATGGGCTCGAAGTGGATGCGCAAACTGACCGAGGGCGACCCGGAGCGGCTCAAGAAGGCGCAGGAATTTCAGGACAGCATCGACCTCCTGTTCAGTTTCGGCGGCGGGCGTCCAAGCGTCGAGCAGGTCCCGCAGGTCAAGCAGAGCGTCGGAGGCAAGGAGTTCGAGTTCGATGCGCGCACGCCGCTTGCGCGCGAGTCGCGGCTGCTCGCCGGCTTCACCGAGGAAGAACTCGACCGGATGACAAAGGCCGCCGCGCGGAGCACCGCCTACTGAATCGAGCCTGCCGGTTCGCCTCTGGTAACCACCACTGCTGGTGGTAGAATCATCCCCGCGCTGTCCGCAGCAGCCTGGAGATTCCTGTAACTGACCCGCCTGATTCTGAATGGAGTTCCTCTCGTGACGCCATCTTCTGAGCCCGGCCAAACTATCGTTCGCAGCCGCGCGCTTCGCGACTGGGTCGCCGAAGTATCCCGGCACACCAAGCCCGACCGCATCGTATGGTGCGATGGTTCCGACGAAGAGCGCCGCCGCCTGAGCGCCGAGGCGGTCCGCGGCGGCGTCCTGATACCGCTCAATCCTACGGCCCGGCCCGGTTGCCATCTTCATCGCTCCAACCCCAACGATGTCGCCCGCACCGAGCAGCTCACGTTCATCTGCACGCCCTCGAAGGACGACGCCGGCCCGACCAACAACTGGGCGGCACCCGACGAGACGAAAGCCAAGCTCCACGGCTGGCTCGATGGCGCGATGCGCGGGCGGACGATGTACGTGGTGCCCTACGTGATGGGGCCGCTCAGCTCGCCGTTCTCGAAGGTCGGCGTGGAAATCACCGACAGCATCTACGTCGCCCTCAACATGGGGATCATGACCCGGATGGGCCGCGCGGCGCTCGACATGCTGGGCGATTCCGACGAATTCAATCGGGGACTGCATTCGACGCTCGATCTGAATCCCGATCGCCGCCTGATTTGCCATTTCCCGCAGGACGACACGATCATCTCGGTCGGCAGCGGTTACGGCGGCAACGCGCTGCTCAGCAAGAAGTGTTTCGCGCTCAGGATTGCAAGCTGGCACGCCCGCACCGAGGGATGGCTTGCGGAGCATATGCTGATCCTCGGGCTTCAGAGCCCCGACGGAGAGCTCACTTACGTCGCGGCCGCTTTCCCGAGCGCGTGCGGCAAGACAAACCTCGCGATGCTGATGCCGCCGGCGGCGCTCAAGGGCTGGAAGGTATTCACAGTCGGCGATGATATCGCGTGGCTTCGGCCGGGCCCGGATGGACGGCTATGGGCGGTAAATCCCGAGTCGGGCTATTTCGGCGTCGCGCCCGGGACGAGCGCAAAGTCGAATCCCAATGCGATGGCGGCGGTCCGGCGCGACACGATTTTCACCAACGTCGCGATGACGGCCGATGGCGACGTGTGGTGGGAAGGGATGGACGCCGAGGCGCCCGAGGGCCTGATCGATTGGCAGGGGCGGCCGTGGCGCAGAGGCTCGGCCGAGAAGGCGGCGCATCCCAACAGCCGGTTTACGGCCCCGATGCGCAACAACCCGGCTCTGTCGCCGCATGCGGACGATTCCGAAGGCGTGCCGATCTCAGCGATAATCTTCGGCGGCCGGCGCGCAAACACGATCCCGCTGGTGCTCGAATCGGAGGATTGGGCGCACGGTGTGTTCATGGGCGCGACGATGGGCTCCGAAACCACCGCCGCGGCTGCGGGAGCGGTCGGCGTGCTGCGGCGGGATCCGATGGCGATGCTGCCGTTCTGCGGCTACAACATGGGCGATTACTTCGGGCACTGGCTCGCGATGCGGCGCGCCATCAAGAATCCGCCCAAAATCTTCATGGTGAACTGGTTCCGCAGGGACAACGACGGCGCTTTTCTCTGGCCCGGCTTCGGCGAGAACCTGCGCGCGCTCAAGTGGATGCTCGATCGGATCCACGGGCGCGCCGGCGCGGCAGCAACCCCGGTCGGCGCCGTGCCGCATGCCGGGGATCTCGATCTCGACGGTCTGGATCTCCCCGCTGCCCAGCTCAAAGAGAACCTCTCGGTAAAGCACGGCGAGTGGAAGGCCGAGCTGGAATCCTCGGGCGAACTATTCGGACGGCTCGGCTCCCGCATGCCCGGGCAATTGAAGGAACTCCATCGCAACCTCGGCCACGCGCTGGACAACAACACTCGCGCACCTCGCACGCCGGCCGCGTAGCGCGAGCGCTTCCGAAACCCAAGCGGGCGCCCGTGCCCGCGTGTCCGCCGCGAAACACAGGCGCCGCCACCTTTCGCGCGGCGCTCAGTCGATCTGCTTGCGCAGGAAGGTCGGGATGTCGAGTTTGTCGTCGGCGTCGAGCAGCGTGTTCGGCTCCAGACCCTCGCCACCCGCAGCGGCCTCCTCTCCGCGGCGCTTGAAGGCCGGGATATCGAGGCTGCTGTCATCGACGATCATCCCCATCCGGCGCACCGGCTTGTTGCCCGGAAACGTCCTGACCCCCGATGGGGCCGGGGCTTGCGGCTGATCGGCAGGATGACCTTCTGCCGGCTCGACCGGGCGGGTGGCGGCGGCAGCGATTTGCGCCGTCAGCCGCGCACCTTCGGCGGTATATTTCGGCACGATTCGATCAATATCGCCGAAGCCGGTCGCGATGACGGTGACGCGAATCTCATCGGTCATCTTCTCATCGATCACCGCGCCGAAGATGATGTTCGCGTCCTCGTGCGCCTCTTCCTGGATGAGGCTTGCCGCCTCGTTGACCTCGTAGAGCGCCATGTCCGGGCCGCCGGTGACATTGATCAGGAGACCGCGCGCGCCCTTGATCGAAACATCTTCGAGCAGCGGGCTTGAGATCGCGCGCTGGGCCGCCTCGACCGCCCGGGTCTCGCCCGACGCCGTCGCCGCACCCATCATCGCCATTCCCATCTCGGACATGATCGAGCGCACGTCGGCGAAGTCGAGGTTGATCAGCCCGTGGACCGTGACCAGCTCCGAGATTCCGCGCACGGCCTGAAGCAGGACATCATCGGCCCTCTGGAAAGCCTCGCGCAGCGGCGTATTGCGGCTGGCCACCGAGAGCAGCCGCTGATTGGGAATCGTGATCAGGGTGTCCACTGCGCTCTTGAGTTCGCGCAGCCCCTCCTCGGCCTGCGACATGCGCCGGCGGCCCTCGAACTGGAACGGCTTGGTCACGACGCCGACGGTGAGCGCGCCGAGCTCTCGCGCAAGCTTCGCGATAACCGGCGCAGCGCCGGTGCCGGTGCCGCCGCCCATCCCCGCGGTCACGAAGACCATCTCGGCATCGGCGAGCAGTTCGCGAATCCGCTCTTCATCCTCGAGCGCCGCCTTGCGGCCGATGTCGGGATTGCCTCCGGTGCCCCGTCCGCGAGTGATCGATTGCCCAATGGGGAGCTTGGTCGGAGCGTGATTGTTCTCCAGGGCCTGCGCATCGGTATTTACTGCGACGAAATCCACGCTGCGAATTCCGACCGAAATCATGTGGTTCACCGCGTTGCCGCCGCATCCACCCGCCCCGATAACCTTAATCCGAGCACCCGGATCGGGATCGTTCACCAACTGAATCATTTGAGGACCTCCTCCACCGCCCATCACCGGCAACATTTGCTGACCGCTAAAGCGTTCTAAATCCCTGCGTTTCAAAAGAAATCCCTCACCCAATCGGAAAATCGCGAGCGCAGCCGGACCCATCGCCCGAAGCGGGCCGCACCGCCGCCAACGCTCTGCGACGTGTTCTGGTACAGGATCAGCCCCGCCGCGGTCGTGAACATCGGCTTCATCAGTTCCTCGGGCATCCCGCGCAGATTGATCGGCAGCCCGCGGCGGACCGGCAGCCCGAAAATTCGTTCGGCGAGTTCCTGCGCGCCCTCGAGCAGCGGCGTCCCGCCGACCAGGACCAGTCCCGAAGCAAGCGTGTCGGCGACGCCGGAGCGCGCAATCTCGCGCTGCACCATGGTGAAAATCTCTTCCATGCGAGGCTCGATGATGTCGGTGAGGCGCCGGCGCGGAATCGTCCTGGGTTCCCGCCCGCCGACTCCCGGCACCTGCACCATCTCCTCGCGGCGGACGACCTGCGCGGTCGCGGCGCCGGAGGTGGTCTTCAATTTCTCGGCATCGGCGATCGGCGTGCGGATTCCCGCCGCGATATCGCTGGTGAGATGGTTGCCGCCGAGCGGCAGCACCGCGGTGTGCATCACCGCACCGGCATGGAACACGATGATGTCGGTCGTGCCGCCGCCCACGTCGATCAGCGCCACGCCAAGTTCGCGCTCCTCGGGAAACAGCGCCGCATCGGCCGAGGCGAGCGGCTCGAAGACCATCTCGGCGGGAGTGACACCGGCGCGCTCGCAGCACTTGGTCAGATTCTGCCCGTAGCTCTGCGCCGCGGTGATGATGTGAATCCGCGACTCGAGCCTGACGCCCGCCATCCCGACCGGATCGCGCACACCCTCCTGGTCATCGACCGCGAACTGCTGCGGCAGGATGTGGAGGACCTGGCGGTCGAGCGGAATCGCGACCGCCCGCGCCGCATCGATCACCCGCTCGACGTCACGCGCGCCGACTTCGCCACCGCGCACCGCGACAATCCCGTGGCTGTTGAGGCCGCGGATGTGCGGGCCGGCCACGCCCACGACCACCATCCCGATCCGCACGCCCGAGGTTTTCTGCGCCTCGCCGACTGCGGATTTGATCGCCTCGACGGTGGCCTCGATATTGACGACCACGCCCTTGCGAAGGCCGGTGCACGGCGCAACTCCGTAGCCGAGCAACGCGATCTCGCCGTCGGCGCCCGCTTCGGCGACCAGCGCGCAGACCTTGCTGCTACCGACGTCCAATGCGCAAAGCAGATTTCTCATCGCATCACCGGCTCCCCCGCACCCGTCCCGCCCCCATCCGCATGGCGAGAGGCGATGCGGGCGGGCACTTTGCTGACGGCATCCGCGCGGCTGGCCAGCGTGGTGCCGGCACCTCGCAATCTCACCACCGCCTGGCCGGGCGTGGTCATATCGATCGCGGAAATCATTTGCTCGCGCCCGCGCCATTTCAGGAGGATCTCGTTGGCGCGCGCGACCTCGGTTGCCGCCTGTCCAAGATCGATCATGACTTCGGTGCGCGAACGCTCGAGAAACAGCGACGCCGTGCCGTCATCGCCGACATTCATTTCAGAGACGACTTCGGAAAGCTCAGCCTCGGCGCGCACCAGCAGCGCGGCATCTTCGATCAGTGCGCTGCCACTGGCGTTTTCCAGCGTGCGGCCGCTCATGATGGGAAGATCGCCCTCGGCGTTGGGAGAGACGGGGCCGCGAAGCTCCCCATCGGCAAGCAGCGCGTAGAAACCGTCGCGGTGCTCGACCATCGCGATCGCGTTGCCTGAAACCGGCCCGCGCGAGCGCGCTGGTTCGTGCGGCCGCGTGATTCCGGCTCGCGCCGCCAATTCACCGACGGTGGCCGAGACCTGCGCGAGCGCATCGTGGACGGGCCTCGATACGGGAATGTCGCCAAAGCGCTTTTCGCTCCGGCCGGCGAGCGCCGCAAACCGCCCCGCGAGCGCGCCGCCGTTCGCGCTGAACCCGGTAATCATCCCGAGGATGAAAAAGGCGCAGAGCACCAGCCCCGCCGTTCGCGGGTTCCACCCTGCCGCCTTGTCACCACCGCGCCTCGCCACCACCGCCTCCGCGCCGAACCTCTACCAATCGCCGATCAGCTTGACCTCGGGATCGAGCCAGACGCCGCTAAGCTCTTGAACCTTCGCGCGCGCCATCTCCATGAGCGCACGCACGTCGGCAGCTCGTGCACCGCCGAGATTCACGATGAAATTCGCGTGCCGCTCGGAGAATGCCGCGCCGCCCTGACGCGCGCCCTTAAGCCCCGCGCCCTCGAGCAGCCGGCCCGCAAAGTCTCCGGGCGGATTCTTGAAAATCGAGCCCGCGTTGGGAAACCCGTGCGGCTGTCGCGATGCGCGCCTGGCATGGAATTCCGCGACCCGCGCGCGAAGCTCATCGCGATCGCCCGCCGACAACTCGAAATCGACGCGTGTGATTACGAATCCCGGCGCAAGCTCCGTGCGCCGATACCCGAACTTGATCTCATCCGGGCTGAGCGCGCGCGGCTCGCCCTGGCGCGTCACGCCGTGAACGCGCCGAACGACCCGCGACATCTCGCCGCCGAATGCGCCCGCGTTCATCACAAGTCCGCCGCCAACGGTGCCGGGAATTCCCTCGCCGAACTCAAGCCCCTTAAGCCCGTGCGCGACCGTGGTCTCGACCAGTCGGCCAAAATCTGCCGCGGCGCCCGCGGTCACGCGAACGCCGTCGATGACGATCGTTGCGAAGCCCTCGCCAAGCCGGATCACGAGCCCGCGCACGCCGCGGTCGCTCACGAGGAGATTGGTCCCGGCGCCAAGGCAGAATGAAGGCACGCCCGCGCGGGCCGCCGCTCGCATCGCAGCTATCAACTCGGCCTCGTTCTCGACCGCGATATACAAATCGGCGGGGCCGCCAATTCGGAACGATGTGAGATCGGCAAGATGCCGATTCACTTCGAGGCGCACGCCGAAGCGCGCTTTAAGCTCGCACTCAAGTGGGCTCATGGAGCTTCGCCTCGTCGCCCAGCGCGGCGAGAATTTCGTCACCCAGCCGGTAGATGTCGCCCGCACCCAGGGTCACGACCAGGTCGCCCGCGCGAGATCGGCCGGCGACCTCAGCCGCCCGATTCTCGGGATTCAAGTAGTGGACGTCGGCGTGCCCGCGCGCGCGCATCGCCTCGTAGAGCCGGCGCGCCGACACGTCGGGAATCGGGTCCTCCCCGGCCGGATAAATGTCCGTCAGAAAGAGCACGTCGGCGTCGTCGAAAGCGCCGAGGAACTCATCGAAGAGGTCGCGCAGACGGGTGTATCGATGCGGCTGAAAGACGGCCACGACGCGCCGTTTGAACGCCGCGCGAGCCGCGGCCAGTGTCGCCCGAACTTCGGCGGGATGATGCGCGTAATCATCGATCACGATTCGGCCCGCCCGCTCGCCCTTGATCTCGAAGCGGCGCTGGATTCCGCCGAACTTCGCCAGCGCGCGCGCCGCGGTCGCGAAGTCCACGCCGATTTCGAGCGCCGCGGCGATCGCCGCAAGCGAATTCATCGCAACGTGAACGCCCGGAGTGGGAATCGTCACCGCGCCGAGCGTCCGATCTTTGCGGCTCACATCGAAGCGCGTGGAAAAGCCGTCGATTACGATTCCCTCGGCGCGCAGGTCCGCGTCCGGCGCGGCGCCGTACGTCACGATCGGCTTGCGCACCCGCCCAAGCAGCCCGCGCACGTTCACGCTGTCGATTCCCAGCACCGCGACGCCGTAAAACGGCACCCGGTTGATGAAGTCGGCGAACGCGTCGAGCACGCGCTCCATCGAGCCATAGTGGTCGAGGTGCTCGGGATCGATGTTGGTCACGATCGCGATGGTCGGGAGCAGGAGCAGAAATGACGAGTCGCTCTCATCCGCCTCGGCGACCATAAAATCGCCGCGTCCCAGCCGCACGTTGGTGCCCGTGTTTCGAATATTTCCACCAACCGCGACGGTCGGGTCGAGGCCCGCTTCCTCCAGGATCAGCGCGACGAGGCCGGTAGTCGTGGTTTTGCCGTGAGTGCCCGCAACTGCGACGCCGAGCTTCGCCATCCGAAGCAGCTCGCCGAGCATCTCAGCTCGCGCGATCACCGGGATCTTAAGTTCGCGCGCGCGAACCACTTCGGGATTCGAATACTTGACCGCCGATGAAATCACGACCGCATCGAGCGTGCCCGAAAGATGCGACGGATGATGGCCGTGGCTCACGTGGGCGCCGAGCGAGGTGAGCCGCGCGGTGGCGGCGCTCGGCTTGAGGTCGCATCCGCTGACCGCAAATCCAAGCCGCAGGCAGAGCTCCGCAATTCCGCTCATGCCCGCGCCGCCAATCCCGATGAAGTGGAGATGGCGTTGGCGCGTCAGCAGACCGGTTGGGCGGGTTTCGCTCATGCGCGCGGGTCCTTGGCCGACGCGGCCTCGAAGCAGATGTGCGCGATACGCTCGGCGGCATCGGGATGCGCCGCCTGATGCGCTCGCTCGCCCATGGCTGCAAGCCGCCCGGGATCGTCGAGGAGCACTTTCATCTCACGCGCGAGATTTTCGCCGAGCGCGTCGTCATCGCGGACTATTATCGCGCCGCCGAGCCGCTCGAGCACGAGCGCGTTTAGTTCCTGCTGGCGGTCGCGATGAAACGGGTAAGGAACGAAGATTGCGGGGCGGGCCGAGAGCGCGACATCGGTAACGGTCATCCCGCCCGCGCGCGCGACGACGAGGTCGGCCCGCTGGAGCTGTTCGGCCATATTATCGATGAACGGGATTACATCCGCACGGAAGGGTAATTCGCGATATGCGTCCTGCACCAGCCCCTCATCCCCCTCACCTGTCTGATGGACGACTCGCAGGTTTATAACACTTTTTCCCCAGATTTTAAAAGCCCTGATGACACCTAAATTGAGGCGATGCGCGCCGCTCGACCCGCCTAAAACAAGGATTTGCAATGGACGCCCCTCCAGAGGCGTCCGCTCCGGCCGCGCCTTGAACCGGACCGGGTTGCCGGTCACCTCGACCCTGGGCGAATCGAAGTAGGACCCCGTATCTTCGAACCCGACGCACACCTTTCTTGCGAATCGCCAGAGCATCCGGTTCGCCAGCCCGGGCACCGCGTTCTGCTCCATCATCACGATCGGCACGCGAGCGAGCGCCGCGGCAACCGCCATCGGAGCGGATGCGTACCCGCCGGCAGCGACGACAAGTTGCGCGCGGAACCGTCCGAGCAGCGAACGCGCAAGACGAACCGCGCGAATAAATTCGCCCATCGAACGCAGGCGCGCGATCGGGCCATGGCCGCGAATTCCGTGCACGTCGAAAAGTTCGTGACGATAGCCGCTTGCGGGAAGCCATCGCGCCTCGAGCCCGGCGCTCGTACCGACATACAGGACTTCGGTGTCGGGACGTTCGCGCACGAGTTCCTCGCCGAGCGCGACCGCCGGAAACAAGTGCCCGCCCGTGCCACCGCCTGCAATTATCACCTTCATCTCACCGCGGGCCGCCGCCCCAGAGCCAAGAGCGCGCCGAGCGCCGCCATCGCCATCACGATCGCAGTGCCGCCGTAACTCAGAAACGGCAGCGGCAGCCCCTTGGTCGGAACCAATCCAATGACTACCGCCATGTTGATCAGCGCCTGAAGCGAGAGCAGCGATGTCAGCCCGACGGCGAGCAGGCTCGCGAACCCGTCAGGCTCGTCATGCGCGATACGCATCCCGCGGTACAGGATGAGACAGAAGAGCGCCATCACGGCGCAGGCGCCGACGAGGCCGAACTCCTCGCCGACGACCGCGAAGACGAAGTCGGTGTGCGCCTGCGGCAGGTAAAACATCTTCTGCCGTCCGGCGCCGAGGCCGACGCCTAAGCCTCCTCCCGCGCCAAGCGCGATAAAGGACTGGATCAACTGGAAGCCTGCGCCTCGCGCCACCTGCCATGGGTCGAGAAATGAGGTGAGGCGCCGCACGCGATAGGATTTCGCAGCCGCCTGGAAGACGAGGATACCGAGCGTGCCCGCGCCGGCCGCTCCCAGATGCTTGAGGCCCGCGCCCGCCGCAAAGAGCATCGCGAACAGCAGCAGCGCGATCATCACCGCCGATCCGAAATCGGGTTGCTTGAGAATCACGAGCGCCACCGGGCCGACCGCAAGGAACGCCGGAAGCGGACCGTTCACGAACCGGCGGATTCGCTCCTGCCGCCGGCTTAGAAAATCGGCAAGGAAAAAAACCAGTGCGAACTTGACGAACTCCGATGGCTCCGCGATAACCGGACCCAGGCGGAGCCATCGGCGCGCTCCGCCGCGCACCAGCCCAAGGCCCGGAACATAGACCGCGGCGAGCATCACCAGCGAAATTACCGACACCGGGATCACAAGCCGGCGAAGCCCGGCGAGCGAAAACTGCGAAAGCACGACGAGCACGACCATCCCCATCGCGATGTGCGCCAGATGAAGCTTGAAGAAGCGGAAGGGATCGCCGGTCTTCTCGAGACCGAGAAAATACGTGGTGTTGAGCACCATCAGGAGTCCGAGCAACAGCAACGCCGCGCCCGGCAGCCACAGCCACGGGTCGGGGCGCCGGTATCCGACCGAATCAAAGCGCCCGAACCAGCTTTTGATATATTCCGCCACGCTCAGCATAGTCCCGGAACTGGTCGAAACTCGCGCAGGCCGGCGAGAGAAGAACCGTGTCGCCGCGACGCGCGGCGCGCCAGGCGCATTCGACCGCCTCTTTCAAAGTCGAAACCGATTCGATTTCCGCAGCGCCGCCGAGCGCCGCGGCGATTTTGTCGCGCGCCGCTCCGTTGAGGATCACGCGACGAACCTTGCGTCTGACCGGGTCGATCAGAGGCGCGTAGTCGCCGCCCTTGTCGAGTCCGCCCGCGATCAGGATTACCGGCCCGGCCATCGCCTCGAGCGCCTCGACCACCGCGCCGACGTTGGTGCCCTTGGAATCGTCGATGAAGCTGACGCCGTCCTTCTCGCGGACGAATTCGATGCGATGAGGCAGGCCGTTGAACTCGCCGAGCGCGCGCTCAATCGCGCGCGGCTCCACGCGCATCGCGAGCGCCGCCGCCGATGCGGCCATCGCGTTGACGAGGTTGTGCCGGCCCGGCAGGCGCAGCCCCTCGGTGCCGATGCGGCCGCGACGGCCGTCGATTTCGAAGACGAGCGAGCGGCCACCGGGCCAGATTCCCGCGTGCGCCGCTGCGGGGCCGAGTCCGAAGCCGACGACCTGGGAGCGCAGCGCGCTCGCGAGTTTCCATACGCGAGCATCGTCGCGATTGAGGATCGCCCAATCCGTTTCGTGCTGATTCTCGAACAGACGCGCCTTGGCGCGTCCGTAATCCTCGAGATCGTGGTATCGGTCGAAATGGTCGTCGGTCAAATTGAGATGGACGCCGACGTGCGGCCGGAACCGTTCGATCCATTCGAGCTGGAAGCTGGAAATTTCCGCGACAATCGCATCGTAGGCGCCGCCGGCCGCCTCGACCAGCGGCGTACCGAGGTTCCCGCCTGCAAAGACGCGCATTCCGGCGGCCTTGAGAATCTCCCCGAGCAGCACGGTAACCGTGCTCTTCCCGTTCGTACCGGTGATTGCCGCGATCGGCGCGGCGATGAATCGTGATGCGAGTTCGATCTCGCTGATAACCGGAATCCGGCGCGCGACCGCCTCGCGGAGGAGCAACGCATCGCGCGGAACTCCGGGGCTCGTGACGACCAGCTCGATGCCGTCGAGCCATTCGGCCTGCTCGGGGCCGAGGCGGAACGCGGCGGGCGGCAGTTTCGACTGGTCAATATCGGCGCGCCGGTCGGTGAGCACAAGGTTTGCGCCGCGTGAATGGAGGAATCGCGCTGCGGCGGCGCCGCTTGCGCCAAGCCCGACCACCATCACGCGTACGCCGCCGAGTTTCATATCACCTGAGTTTCAGCGTCGAAATCGCCACCAGCGCACAGACTATCGAGACGATCCAGAACCGGATGACCACCTGCGTCTCGGGCCATCCCTTGAGCTCGAAATGATGGTGCAGCGGAGCCATCAGGAACACCCGCCGGTGGGTCGCCTTGAAGTAATAGCGCTGGATGATCACCGAGAGGGACTCGATGAAGAAGATGCCTCCCGCGATCGGCAGGACGAGTTCCTCCTTGGCGAGCACCGCAACCGCGCCGAGCGCGCCGCCCAGCGAGAGCGCGCCGACGTCGCCCATGATCATCGAGGCCGGATACGCGTTGTACCACAGGAAGCCGAGCGACGACGTGATTAGCGACGCGCAGAAGATGGCGACCTCGCCCGCGCCCGCCACGTGCGGGATTTGCAGATAGGTCGCGAACTTCAGGTTGCCGGCTACGTAGCTCAGCACCCAGTACGTGAACGCGACCGTCATCACGGGACCGATCGCGAGCCCGTCCAGCCCGTCGGTCAGATTCACCCCGTGCGAGCATCCAACGATCACGACCATCGCAAACGGCACGTACAGCCACACGCCCAGGTCAGGATGGAAATTCTTGAAAAACGGGATCGTCAGCGTGGTCGGGAAGTGGAGAAATCCGAACAGGAAGACCGCCGCGATGAACGCGCATCCGAAGGTCGATGCGAGCTTGACCGGGCCGCTCAGGCCCTGGCCGCGCCCGCGCCTGAGCTTCAGGTAGTCATCGGCGAACCCGATCGCGCCGAACGTCACCATCACGAAGATCGCGATCCACACGTAGGGATTGAGGATGTTGGCGAGCAGCAGGGTCGCGCCGAGACTGGATGCGAGAATCAGCAGGCCGCCCATCGTGGGCGTACCGGCCTTCTTCTGATGGTTCTTGGGCACCTCGTCGCGAATCGTCTGTCCGATGTGTGCGGCACGGAACCGTTCGATCAGCATCGGGCCCAACGCGAGCGACAAGGCAAGCGCGGCAAGCCCGGCCAGCACGGAACGGAACGTTTCGTACCTCAGGACATTGAACGCGGGAACGTATTTATGAAGCGGATAGAGCAGCAGGTATAACATCGCGAGACTCGCGCCACCTATGCGAGCTCTCTCAGCATTGCCCGCCGCCGAGTTGCGCTGCAACTGCCCGCACGACCTCGCGATCGTCAAAATGGAGCACGCGATCGCCAACCAACTGATAGTCCTCGTGGCCCTTGCCCGCGATTATCACGACATCGCCGGCTACCGCGGAGCCGAGGGCAGCGGCGATTGCCGTGCGCCGGTCGGGCTCGATCACGTAGCCGCGCGCGCCCGCCGAGGGCGCATCGAGCCGCTCAAGTCCCGCCGCAATCAGCCCCTTCTCGACCTGGGCGATGATCGCGAGCGGGTCCTCGCTGCGCGGATTGTCCGAAGTGAGCATAGGCAGGTCGGCCAGCCGCCCCGCGATCTCGCCCATGATCGGGCGTTTTCCGGGGTCGCGATCCCCGCCGCATCCGAAGACGCAGATGATCCGCCCGGACGTGAGCGGCCGCACCGCGCGCAGCACCGCCTCGAGCGCATCGGGCTTGTGCGCATAATCGACCAGCACGGTCACGCCCGGCCGCGATGGGACCACCTCCATTCTGCCGGGGGCCCCGGGACATCGCCGCACACCTTCCGCCACCGCGTCCGCATCGATGCCCAGGGCCACCGAAAGAGCGGAGGCCCCCAGGATGTTGAGCAGGTTGAATTCGCCGACGAGCGGCGAATCAAAGCCGATTTTCTTTCCGAGTGCAACCATCACGCCGTGAATCCCGCTGAGATCGGCGCGAAACTCCTGTGGATAGACGTCGAGCGAGCGAGCGAGGCCGAAGCTCACCCTGCGTCCGATCGAGGATTCGAGCACGCGCCGCCCGTAAGGCTCATCGCCGCGCGCGACCGCAACCGTCTCTTTGCGCCGGCTGCGCGGAAGAATCTCCGCGAACAGGCGAAGCTTCGCCGCGAAATAGTCATCGAGCGTGACGTGATAATCGAGATGGTCGCGGCCGAAATTGGTGAAAAGGCACGCGCGGAAGTTGAGCGCGTCAACGCGGCCCTCGGCAAGCCCGATCGATGACACCTCGGCCGCGACGTGGCGAACCCCGGCGCTCTCCATTTGCGCCAGCGCCGACTCGAAGTCGAGCGACTCGGGCGTGGTCAGGCCGTGGTAGATTTTCCGGCCGCGAATGAAGATTCCGATCGTGCCGATGATTCCCGCGCCCAGGCCCGCGGCCTCGAAGATCGACGCCAGCAGATAGGTGGTCGTGGTCTTGCCGCTGGTGCCGGTGATGCCGATCAGGTCCACGCGCTCACTGGGATAGTTGAAGAACCGTGCGGCGACCGCGCCCATCAGCAGGCGCGGCCGCTCGCACTGGACAATGGCGGCCGCAGGGCGCGCGGTTCCGCCGTCCCATCGCCTCACCGCCACCGCACGCGCCCCACGGTTTAATGCATCCTTGATGTAGGCCCGATTGCGCTCCTCATCGCGCGCGAGCGCAAAAAACAGATGTCCGTCCCGGGTCTCGCGCGAGTCATAGCTGAGACCCGTAATTTCCACTGCCGCATCCCCCTCGATCCGCCCCACGTCTTCGCCCTTGAGCAGCTCGGCGAGCTTCACCGCGACCGCCCCGCCGCCGCCTGGGCCGCGATCGTTGGTGGGTCGCCGCTATCGGCGAGGATCGGCGCGAGCACGAGCTTAATCGATGCGTGGGTGAGCGGCGCGCCCGGCGGCGGCTGCTGGGCGACGACGTAGCCGCCGCCCCGGACCTCCAGATTAACGCCAAGGGTTCGCGCGACTTTCAGCGCGCCCCTGAGACTCATTGCGGTAAAGTTCGGCGCGGCAGGCGTGCTCGAACCGGTAAGCGCCGGAATCGCGCCGTCGGGATCAGGCATCGCGGCCGCGTCGGAGTCGCGCGCAGACCCGCGCGTCTTGAGCACCGCGGGGATCAGGCTCGCCACGTCGTACGGTTGCTCCTGCGACGTGATGTTCAGGTCGCGCAACGCGCCGGCCGCAATCTGGCTGAACACGGGCGCCGCGTACAGGCCGCCGAAATGTCCGTGGCCGACATCGTAGAGCACCACGAGGATCAGCAGGCGGGGATCGTCGGCGGGGAGGAACCCGACGAACGACGCGACGTGGCGGTTCTGATAGTAGCCCCCGGCGGGATTCACCATCTGCGCAGTTCCAGTCTTCCCGGCGACTGCGAAGCCGTCCACGCGCGCGCGCCGTCCGGTGCCTGAGGCGCCGTTAACGACGTTGCGCAGAAGATTGTTCATCTCATGGGCAACCTCAGGCGCAACCGCCCGGCGCATCACCTGCGGCGTATGGCGGAAAATCACCCGCCCGTCCGCATCGTATGCAGCATTCACCACATGCGGGCGAACGACCAGGCCCCCGTTCGCAATCGCTGCGTATGCGACCGCGAGCTGAATCGGCGTGACCCCCACGCCCTGGCCGAACCCATGGTTGGCAAGGTCGATCTCGCGCCAGGTCGCCGGCGGGAGAATTAATCCCGCCGCCTCGCCCGGCAGATCGATCCCGGTGCGGCTGCCGACGCCAAAGGCGCGAAGCCCGCGGTAGAAGCGGTCCGCGCCGAGCGAGAGCGCGATCTTGGCCGCGCCGATATTGGATGAGACCTCGATTATGCCGCCCAAGTCGAGATATCCGTGACGGCTGTCATCGTGGATGGTGCGGCGGTCAACGGTCCACTTGCCGTTCTCGCAATATATCTGTCGATTGGGATCGATCGCGTGGTCCGCCAGCGCGATCGATGCGAGGATTCCCTTCATCGTCGAACCCGGCTCGAACGCATCCTGCACCGCCGGATTGTGCAAGCGATCGTGCACCGCGGACGGATCGGCGCTCACGTTCGCCATCGCGAGCACCTCGCCGCTGAAAGGATCGAGCACGATCGCGCTGCCGTGGTTGGCGCCGCTGCTTTCGACTTCCTGGGCAAGTTCGGTCTCGGCCAGCGACTGAATCGATGCGTCGATGGTGAGTTCGAGGCGCGCCCCGGGTGCGGGCGCCTTGAGCTCAAGCGGGCTGTCGAGAATCGGATGGCCCAGCGCGTCGTGATAGAAACTCAGCTCGACCGGGGCGCCGCGCACGATGCGGTCGTATTCCAATTCAAGTCCGGAGAGCCCCTGGCCATCCATCCCAGCCAGTCCCACCACCGCCGATGCCAGGTTGCTCTCCGGATAAAATCTTTTGTACTCGCTCACCGCGCCGACGCCCTCCAGACCGAGCGCTTCGGCCGCCTGCGCACGATCGACGGGGACCCGCCGCGCGAGCCACACGAATGGCGCAGGCTTGCGCAGGCGCGATTCGATTTCGCGGTCCGCCATCCCGAGTGTCGCCGCAAGTTTCGCGCGCTCGGCCGCAGGCGCGGCATCGAGCACGCGATGCGGACGCGCGTACACCGAGCGCGTCTCGGCGGAAAGCGCAAGCGGCTCGCCGGCGCGATCGACGATGGGACCGCGAATCGCGGCGAGCGCCACCTCGCCGGTGTGCTCGCTCCGGGCAAGCGAGCTCAGCCGCGGGCCGTCGAAAGCGACCAGCACGGCGAGCCTCGCCACCAGGAGCGCGAACAGAAACGCCATCGCGACGGTGAGCGTCCCGACTCGCGCGCGGCGCTGTTTGAATGCGCCGTTCACGGAATCATCACCACCTGCCCGCGCGCCGGCGGCGCCAGATGAAACTGGGGCGCAAGCGCGCGCAGGCGCTGATACGAACTCAACTCGGCGGCGGTAAGTTTCAACGTACGGTTCCGATCTTCCAGCCGCGCGATTTCTTCGCTCAGCGACGAGAGCCGGTAACCCTCGCGCGTAACCTCCAGCCGGATCATCAGCGTGGCGAAGCCCAGCGCGGCGATCGCGAGACCGAGAATCGCGGGGACAAGCCTCGATGGCGGCTTGGACGGTTTCACGCGCCGGGTCATGCCGCCATCCTCTCGATGCATCTCAGGCGCGCGCTTCGCGCACGCGGATTGCGCGCCACCTCGCGCTGCGAGGGCCGCACGACCTTGCGCGTAACCGCGAGGTATCCGCCCGCGCGCGAAAGCCCGCGCATCCGCTCCTTGACCGCGCGATCTTCGAGCGAGTGATACGCGATCACCGCCATCCGGCCGCCCGGCGCGAGCATGGACGGACCGTCGGCAAGCAGCGCGGCGAGGCTTTCCATCTCATGGTTCACCGCAATCCGCAGCGCCTGGAAGGTGCGCGTAGCAGGATGCACCCCGCCCCGCCGATGCGACCCGAGCACGCCCTCGATGATCATGCGCAGTTCGCCGGTGGTCTCGATCGGCCGGCGGCGGCGGCTCTCGACGATCGCGCGCGCGATGCGGCGCGCCGCGCGCTCCTCGCCCCACAGATGGAGAATGTCGGCGAGCGCCTGCTCTGATTCTTCGTTGACGATCTCGTAGGCGCGCAGCGGCGCGCGCCGGTCCATCCGCATGTCGAGCGGACCGTCGAGCCTGAAGCTGAAGCCGCGCTCGGGATCATCCAGCGCGAGGCTGCTCATCCCGAGGTCGGCGAGAATTGCATCGGTGCTGTCGATCTGGTTTTCGCGCATCACGCGCGCGATATCGCCGAAGTCGGCCTGGCGCAGGATGACGCGCGAGCCGAAATCGGCCAGGCGCGCGGATGCGATCGCGAGCGCCGCGTCATCGCGATCGATCCCGAGCAACCGCGCATCGGTCGCATCCAGCATCGCCGCGGCGTGCCCGCCCGTCCCGACCGTCGCATCGACGATGAGCCGCGGCCGGCTCGCGCACAACATCTCCCGCACCTCCGCCACCATCACCGGCACGTGTGCGCGAGCCGCCGCCGAATCGCCATTGTTCACTGCAACTGCCATCGCCGCTCAGAAATTCAACTTCTCGTAGAAAGCGGGTTCCTGAACCAGTTCTTCCGTCGCCTTGAGCACCCGCTCCATCACAGCTTTGTCCCAGAGCTGAAAGTGATCGTGACGCGCCGAGAACGTCACTTCGCGCCCCAAAGAGGCGAACTCCCGCAGCCGCGGCGGGATCAGAATTCTCCCCTGCCGATCGACCGGCACTTCATGCGCGCCGCCGATATAGAACGTCTCGAACACCTGCACCTGCGGATCGAACCGGTTGCGCTGCGTGAACTTCGCGACCATCCGGTCCCACTCCGCGGGCGGATAGAGCGCCAGACATCGCTCGCGGTTGTAGATAAAGTTCGTGATGTATAGACGTTCGTGGCCGTCGCGTTGCAGAATCTCGCGAAAGCGCGCGGGGATGCTGACGCGCCCCTTCTCGTCCACAGAGTGGTCGAATCGACCGCTGAACACCCCCATTCCTCCCCAATGCCCCACAACATCCCACTCAGCCCCACTTGAGTCAAGCAAACTACGGTAGCGCAGTGAGAAAATCTGGATTCGGGCGCAGACTCACGAAAGCGAAAGAAATGCGAAACTAGTATTTCTCAGTCGCACTCGCGGATCGGCAGCGGCTAAGACTGGTACTGCGTCTGGGTATCCGCCTCACGCGGAATTTCGGATTATTCGGTGCGATTGCAGTCACCACTGCAAGTGCAGCACCATCAACGTTCCTTGACAGGACCGCCATTGATTCGCGAAACTCGCCGCCGATCGGTTGGTCGCATAACCCCAACACAAACGCCTCGGAGAACCGAGCGGAGAAGAGTCGGAGAAAATATCGATGATGACCCGAAGTGGATGGTTGCGGAACTCCGTGGTGATCGCTGCCGGCGTGATGTTCGCGATGCTTGCGATGACGCCGGCCGCATATCCGCGAGCGAAAAAGAAAGTGGAGCCGACGCCTACCGAGACCCCGACTCCCACCGCGACGCCGACTCCTGAAGCGAAGGTCTGGAACTTCGATCAGGACAAGGCGGGCGAAGTAGCGTCGGGATGGAAGGCGATCTCGGGCGACTGGCAAGTAATTCCCGATCCGAGCGCGCCAAGCCCACCGAACACATTCGGGCTCCCACCGGGACGGTTGCTAACCTCACTGATTCACGGGCTCAATTATTCGACGATGGCGGTGGTCGATGACCCGACCGAGTATTCCAATTTTACGATGGAGGCTTCGTTCAAGCCGGCGGGCGGCCGTTTCGATTGCTCGGGCGGAATCGTTTTCCGCTACGTCGACGACAAGAATTTCTACTTGCTCTCCGCGGGATGCCCGAGCGATTACTTCACGCTCTCGCGCATGAGCGGCGGCAATGCGACCGTGCTTTCGCAGAAGGTCGTGCCGACGGATCGCGACACCTGGTACAAGATCAAGGTCGTCGCCGCGGGCGATCGCTTCACCTGCTACAACGACGACAAGATGATCTACGACGCCTCCGACAGCAAGATTGCGCAGGGAAGAATCGGGCTGTGGGCGAGCAATGATTCGCAGGCCCGCTTCGACAACGTCACGATTATCAAGCCGCTGGCCGGCGCCGAGGGCGGCGCGGGATCGGCTACGCCGGCGGCGCCTCCGCCGCTTCCACCGCCTCCTCACTGATCGTTTCGGTTGAAGGGAATGGGGCGAAGCGCCTTGCACGATCGCGCTTCGCCCCTTACTCTCTCACGAGATGGAAAATTCTGAACATCAATCCGGCGCGCGGGTCGAGATCGAGGGTCTTGGCTTCCTCGGGCATTTGAAAGAGGTCGTACTGGGGATCCTGACCTCGCTGGGCCTCGCGATCCTGTGGCTTTTCGAGATCATTCGCAACGGCTATTTCAGTATTCTCGACCGTATCAACCTGAAGCCGCGCAGGCGCGCTCGCGCAAGCGCGTTCCCTCCGGGGCGGCCGCGCAAGCGGCGCGCGACTTAAGCGAGCCCTGCCGACTTCTGGCTCGGACGAATTTCCAGGAATCGTGACGCCGGTGCACGCGATGCCGACCGGGCGGCGGCGTGTTGTCTGGCTACGAGCGGCCGGGATGCGGGGGCGCCTTTCGCGGGGACGGACCTGCTGAGCGGGGCGCGGACTTAAGCCTCCCGGTTGCGAGCAGCGGCGGTTTGAGATCCGGCGCAGGCAGCCCGTGCGGCGGCTGGATCGGACTCATCGCAAGATTCTCATCGAGCAATTGCGCGAGGTAACGCGCGAGCTTCTCATCGAGCACGCGGACCAGCGCGTCGGTTTGTGCGGCCTGCGTGATCTTGAGAAAGCCCTCGAGCCGATGCGCACGGTCGTGCTGGCGGATGATGCGCGCGATTGCGCTTTGCGAGAGCGCGGCGAGCTTGACGCTGAGCGCCCGGTCGATCGCTTCCATCACGCCGGCGAGCGCGGGGCCGGGAGCGGGGGAGCAGAGCAGGTAGCCGCAATGCGGGCATCGCGGCGAGACTTCGGGCTGAATCGGCCCCTCGAAATCGCATCGCACGATTCGTCCGCTGGCTTCCGCCAGTCGCGCCGCCAGGTCCTCTCCTTCGGGCGGACCGAGCGCGGCGATCGCGTTGAGCCGGCGAAGCGCCTCGAAGCGGCGGCGGGCGTCGGCGGCGAGCAGCGCGAGCCGGCCCATCTCGCGCCGCCACTCGGCGTGCGCGGTCCGATAGAGCTCGACGTAGGTCCACTTGAATTTTTGGAAGCGCGCCTCGAGCGCATCGAAGCTCCGCGCCGCACCGGCCAGCACGCGCGGCCCAAGCTCGGCCGCGAGCAGTTGGCATTCGGTGGCGATCGCCGTGAAGCGCGGATCGCGCAACGGATCGTCTTCGAATGCGCCGCAAAGGCCGCTCGCGTCGAGGTACTCGCTCATCTGCCGCATCCGGGGCACCGCGGCTGCGGCGGAGGCGAGCGCCTCGTACGCCGAGATTACGGCGGCGGCGGCGTCGCGATGGTCGGGTTCGCGCGCGGCCTCGAGCAGCAGATGCGGTCCGCGCTCGGCCAGCGCGATGAAGTCCGCGATGGCTTTTTCGTGGTCGGGCGGGAAGCCCAGATGTGCTTGCGCAAGCGCCGATTTCAGAACTTCGCGCGTTCGATTCGCGGCCTCGACCGCATTGCCCATCGCATCGCCGAGCCGCTCAAGCCTAGACCTGAACTCATCCATGTCGTGCACGGCGCCAAGCGATGGATCGAAGCGCTTGGCAAGCGGCAGGGCGGCATTGAACACCGCGACTTCGGGCGCGCCCGCGGCGGTCGGATCGAAGCGCGGCGCGTCCGCCTCGAACTGGATCACGCCGCCGGTGTGGATGGCGAGCTTGCGCAAGAGTTCCGTCATCAGGGGCGCGGTCCAGGCCTGGTCCAAATCTCCGCCCAAAAGCATCGGCATCCGCGCCTGAAGCTCGGCGATGCCGGCCGGCGCTGCTCGGCCGCATACCCAATCGAGCACCAACGTAGAGATTATCTGCCGCGCAAATTGTTTCTCATTGCCGTGGAAATGGCCGAGAGCGCCGAGCGCGATGCGCAGCGCGGCGCGTTCGGCTTCGCCAAGGCGCGCCTCGACGCGGCGGGCGATCGCGGGATTTTCCATCAGGTCGGCCGGATAAATGAGCCGCGCGATCGGCAGGTCGCGATCTTCGAGGGCGGAATCGAGCGCCTCGCGAGCCAGCCGCGAAATCGATGGAATCGTGCCGGGCGGCGACGCGATCACTTGAAGCGTCCGAACTGTCAGCGGATGGAAAGGATATATTGCTTCGGCATCGAGGCCTCCCGTATCGATCCCGCGATAGAAATCGTCCACCAGCGCCTCGACGCCGTCAGCCAGCCGCCATGCGCGGCGGACCGCGACCGTGGCCTCCTCATCGGCTCCGGCGGGGGCAACTTCCAGCGCGACCGCCGCATCAGGCGGACGGCCGCGGCCTGCGGCGAGAACGGTGAACTTGAGGTTGCGGAATTGCGCCGCGACTTCCGCCAAGGCCGCGAAGTACGCCGCTGCGCCCGCACCAATTTCCGCCGCGCTGAAGTCGATCGCAACAGTCAGCGCGCCAATGCCGAGGCGACGCGCGTGTTCGAGCGCCACGTTCAGTGCCGCCGCGCCGCGCATCTCGCGCCAGATCATCGAGGCTTGCCGCTGACCGCCGATCGGCTCCACCAGCGCCTCGAGCACGGCCGCCTCGATCTCGGGCGCACCCACGCGTCCGGCAACCTCGACGCCGCAGGTGATGCTGCGCCGGGCCGGCGGGGCCACCGAGCCCGCGCGGCTGCTGAGCGCGATCACATAATTGAGGAAGTGAGTCTTGCCGCAGCCCGGCGGCCCTCCGATCCAGAACAGACCTCCGACCGGCTCAGCGAGGCGGCGATTGATAGTCTCCCACGCCCTCTCGGAGGCGCGGGTGAAAACGTAGCTCGTTACGGTTTCAGCTCTCGGAGTGGTCTCAAGCTGCATGCGCTCGGCGGTCGGCGCTTTGAGCACGATCAAATCGGTCAGCACCGCCTGGCGCATCCCCCTTTGAGAGGCCATGCTGTCTATGTATCAAAAAATGCCTGCCGGCTACCAGATGCTCACTGGCAGTTGATTTACCTAACCAGCAGTTGAGCGGCGTCATCCGATCGTAATCAGATGACGCCGTCCGCGCGCAGCCGTTCGAGGTCTGCCGCGCCGATTCCCAGCGCGGCGAGCACCTCCGCGGTGTGTTCTCCGAGCATCGGCGCGCGTTTCAGCGTGCGGGCCGACGGCGATGGCGCATCGGACAATTTCACGGGCGTCCCGACGAATTTGATCGGACCGCGCGTGGGGTATTCGCCATCGATCAGCATCTCGCGTGATGTGGTCTCCGGATCCGCGATGACCTCATCGACGGTGCGGACCGGGGCGCATGGCACGCCCGCATCAAGCAGGAGCTGGATTATGTCTTCGCGCCGGCGCGTGCGGGTCCAGTCTGCGACGAGCGCATCGACCTCGTCCGCGATTCTGAGCCGCGCGCCGGTGGTCGCATAGCGCGGGTCCTTTATCAGATCTTCGCGCCCCATCTTCCTGGCGAGGATTCGCCAATGCTCCTCGGTCACGCAGAAGATCAGCATGTCGCCATCGCGCGCGGGATAAAGATTGGTCGGACATGCGCCCCAATGGCGATTTCCGAGGCGTGCGAATTTGCGTCCCTGGAGCACCGTACCCAGAACGCTGGTGAGCGCGGGAATCGCGACGTCGAGCATCGCGACTTCGACCTTCTGTCCGCGCCCGGTCCTGCCGCGTTGAATCAGCGCCGCGAGAATTCCGCTCACCAGGTGGCTCCCGGTTCCCATGTCGATAAACGTGGCCGAGGTCTTGACGCCGCGGTCGGCAAACCCCGTGATGTCGATGAAGCCCGACGCCGCCTGGACGGTGTTGTCCATCGCGCCCAGCTTCGCCCATCGGCTGTTCGACCCGTAGCCCTTGCCCGATGCGTAAATCAGGCGCGGGAAGCGCGGCGCGATCTGCTCGTAGCCCAGCCCGAACGATTCCATCACGCCATCAAGATAATTCTCCACCAGCACGTCGGCGTCTCTGAGAAGGTCGAGGATGATTTCCTTGCCGCGCGGATGTTTGAGGTTCAGCGTGACGGATTTCTTCTGGGCATTGAGCATCAGGAATGTATAGTTCGCTCCGCCTGGCGACACGTCGGGACGGCGCAGCAACTCGCCCTGGACGGGCGGCTCGATCTTGATTACGTCGGCGCCCATGTACGCGAGCTGCAAGGTGCAGTATGGCGCCGCGTAAACCTGGCCCAGGTCGATTATGCGGATTCCATCGAGCGGAAGAGTCATGCCTGGTCTGCTCCCGGTCGCGATTTCGATTCATCACTCCGGCCGCATCGCCGCCGGGGAGCATTCTCTATCGCGACTGATGAATTTCGGTAAGTCAATCGGTTCATGCCCATGCGAACCCGTGCCAAGCGATTGAGTCACCTGAGCAGCGTGCGGGCGATTACCATCCGATGCACCTCGGAGGGACCCTCGCCGATCCGGCGCACGCGCGCCTCGCGATACCATCGTTCGAGCGGAAATTCCTTGCTCACGCCGTAGCCGCCGTGAATCTGGACCGCGCGATCGATGACGCTCGCAAGCACTTCGCTCGAGTAGAGTTTCGCGATCGATGCCTCCGTGCGGGCATCCTCGCCGCGCTCGGCCTTCCACGCGCCGTCCCAGGTGAGCCATCGCGCGGCGCGAAGCTCGACTTCTGAGTCGGCGAGCATCCATTGAATCGCCTGCCTTCTCGCGAGCAACTCGCCGAAGGTAGTGCGATGCTTGGCGTGCTCGATCGACATCTTCAGCGCCGCGGCGCCGACTCCGATATTGCACGCCGAGTAAGGGAATCTGAGGCGCGTGAGCAGGTCGAGGCAAAGGTTGAGCCCCTGCCCTTCTTCGCCGAGCCGCTGCTCCGCCGGCACCACGCAATCCTCGAACGAGACCTCGTTGGGGAGCGCCGAGGTGCGAATCGTCCGAATGGGGCGCGCGGTGAAACCGGGCTGGCCCTTCTTGATGATGAAGCAGGTGATTCCCTGGCGGCCCGCCTTGGGATCGGTGCGGGTGAACACGACGCCCCATTCGGCCTCGTGCGCGTGCGAGATGAAAATCTTGGTCCCGTTGATGACGTAGGTATCGCCCTTGCGCACGGCGCGGCACTGGATTGCGCCCGCCGGGTCGGAGCCGCCCGACGGTTCAGTTATCGCAAAGAAAGTGTGCCACGCGTTTTTAAGGGTCCCGACCGCGTAGGCCTGAATCTGCTGGGGCGTGCCCGCGTAGATGACGGGCGGCGGAGTGCGCCCGAACACCCCCGCGCCGGGGTTGTAGAGGCCCATCCGATGCTGCGCCATCTCCTCGGTCAGGACGCACATTTCGAACGTGCCGAGCCCGCCGCCGCCGTACTGTTTCGGCGCGCCCATCGACCACATCCCTGCGGCCTGCACCTTGCGCGCGATTCTCCAGTAGTCATCCTCGCCGATTTCGGGCGCATCGGGATCGACCTTGCGCTCGGCCGGGATGATCTCGTCGCGAATGATGCGCCCCACCTGGTCACGCAGCGCGGTCAGTTCGTCGGACAGTTGAAATCCGGTTTGCGGCGTTTCCATCAGATCATCTCCTTCGAGACGCGTTCGGGCTCGGCGAGGTTGCGCTTCATCGCGTCGAGCCACAGCTCATGAATCCATTCGAGGTCGTAGGCGCCCCAGGTCCCCTTGATATCGAGATCGATTGCGCGGACGTGTTCGATCGCGCCCGCGATGCGCGCGATCGACGCCTCGGCGGCCCGCCGGCGCGCCTCGCCCTGCTGCGCGAGTGCGGCGAGATAGCCTGCGATCCCCGACAAAACCTCCGCACTGTATCTCCAGATCTCCCGCTCGGCTGCGGCCAGGGGCGTCTCCCTCGCGGCTAGAATTCGATTCGCCGCCGCGATCGCCTGGTCGAAAATCAGCGCTGCCTCTCCCAATTCCACGTGCTTGCGCGCGGCCTTGCCCGGCGCCATCGCCGGGCTCATCACATCGGCGTAGTCGAGCACGAACTCGCTGGCGCGTCCAATGGCGCGGTAGGCCGCGGCCATCTCGGGAGCGCACGTGGGGTGGCGTCCCGCGGCCGTGTCTCCCACCGATGCGTCCAGGTCGAAATCGGGCGCGCGCGCGGCGCGCAGGAACGCATCGAGGTTGACCGGGTATGCGAGCGCGCTGTACGCGCCGAACGTCAGGCACGAAATGCTGCGCAATCCGAGCGCGCGATATGCGCGCAAGTCGCGCGCGATTATCGCCGGCGTGGCGAAGCCGAGTCCCCCGAACAGGATCGCATCGGCGTAATACTCGAAGACATGTCCGCGGCCCTCGAAAATCTCGACGTGGCGTTTGAGCGAGGCGAAGTATCGGGGATTGATGTCGCAAACCGGGTCGTCGATCGCGTGGCTGTAACATCGCTCACGCGGCGCCCATTCGAACCAGACGTTGGGGAGCGGGCGAAGTCCCGGATGAGGCTCGATCGTGTCGTGGTAGGCGAGGTACGCAACCGGCGGCGCGCCCGCGCCTTTTTCTCCGAGCGCATTTGCGATCGCGTTGACCACTTCCATGTATTGCAACTGGGGCGGGAGTTCGCGGCACTGGCCGCATCGGCACCACGCTCCGCCCGATACGTCAGCGCCCCAGACATGCAGCAATTCGTTCTCGGGAAACTCGCTTACGTATTTGACGGCGCCCCCGCAAACGAGATCGATCGCCGATCGATTCGAGACGCAGAGGTTCCCGCGTGGCGCGCGGACGCCATCGTCGCCGGCCGGGAAATACTCGGGATTCGCGTCGCAACGCTCTCGCGGCAGCAGAATTTGCAGCACATGGCCGCCGTACTCGGACGCAATCCCGTGCGAGCGGTATAGCGCGGCCAGCTCATCGATTCTTAGCCGCGTGTCGTGCGCGTGCCGGATGTACGAGAACGCGTTTGCGCCGCGCCGCGCCATCCACGCGATGAAATCGCGATCGTGGGCGAGATGAAGCGCGAGGCGGTCGGGAAAGCTGTAATTCCAGGTCATGATGTCCGAGGCGAACGCGCGGCGCGAAAACGCCGGCACGACCCGGTACTCATCGAGCGCGGCAAGCTGCGACGGTTCGATTTGCGGATGGCGGGGCGGCGCTCCGGGGGCGAAACGCGCGCCGAGGCGTTCGAGCAAATCGGCCGCCGCGTGAATCAGCCCGCGCTCGGCGCCCGCCCGCAGCACCAGCGCGGTCGTGCCGGCGCGCAGCAGCTCGAAGCTGTCACCGTCGAGCGTGGGAGTATCGGGGGCGCGCGCCGATGCGCCGGGGCCGATCTCGATTCGAAGTTCCCGCGCGCCGATTGCGGGATCGGGCTCAGATGCGATCGCACGCCCAAGCATCGCGCCCAACCCGCGGACGAGTTCGTCGACGGCGACCGCGACTATGTCCGCGCTCGCGCCGCGGGCATCGCCATAGCGGATCCTGGGGTATTTCGACGCGCTTATCGAGTTTTGCAAAGGTGCCGGCGGGCCCGCCCCATCGTTTTTTCGGGCCGCGCCGGGATGATAACATGGGCGGACGGCATTAGCAGTGCCGCGCCTCATTGGCAAAACCCGAACCTGCTTCGCGCAACCAGATGCCCAATCCCAACGAGATTTTGGCTGAACTCCGCAAGGTCAAGTACCCCGGCTTCACCCGCGACATCGTTTCCTTCGGGATAGTCAGGGATATCGAGGTCGCGTCCGCCGACGTGACCGTCATCCTCGCCGTGCCGTCGGCCAAGCCCGAGGTGGTCGAGAAGATCGTCGCCGACGTGAAGCAGGCGGTCGGCTCGATGGCGGGCGTACCGGCAATCAAAGTCGAGATCGATCACAGCGCGCAGGCGCCGGCTCACCGCGCCGAGCCTGGCCCTCAGAAGCGGCCGGTTGCCGGCGTGCGGCACATCGTTGCGGTCGCAAGCGGCAAGGGCGGCGTCGGTAAATCGACGGTCGCGGTGAATCTGGCGCTCGCGATGCGCGCGCTCGGATGGCGCGTGGGGCTCATGGATGCGGACGTTTACGGGCCGAGCGTCGGGATGATGGTCGGGATGGAAAGCGCGCCGCGCGCGACGCCCGAGCGGCGCATCATTCCGCTCGAACGCTTCGGAATCCGCTACGTGTCATTGGCGCTGTTCATCAATGATGAGACCGCGGTCATGTGGCGAGGCCCGATGGTGACGAAGCTCGAGACCGAGTTCCTGTTCAACGTCGATTGGGGCGAACTCGATTGCCTGATACTCGATCTTCCGCCGGGGACCGGCGACGCGCAGCTTACGATCACTCAGCAGGTGGCGCTGGCGGGCGGGGTAATCGTGACGACGCCGCAGGAAATCGCGCTGCTCGACGTCAAGCGCGGTGTCACGATGTTCCGGGAAGTGAACGTGCCCGTGCTCGGCGTGATCGAGAACATGAGTTACTACCTGTGTCCGAAGTGCCACAGCCGCCACGAGATCTTCGCCCATGGCGGCGGCGAGCGCTTCGCCCGCGAACTCGGCGTCGCGTTCCTGGGCGAGATTCCGCTGGTGCGCGAGGTGCGCGAGAGCGGCGATGAGGCCAAACCGATCGTCGCGTGCGCGCCGGAGCATCCGGTGAGCGCCGCCTTCAAATCGATCGCGGGCAAGGTTATCGAACAGCTCGAACGCCCCAGGGAGTGAGCGGGCGCGGCGCGCGGCGCGCGCAAACCGGATGGCCGAACGACCCACAATCTCGCTGATCACGATCACGAAGAACGAAGAGGCGCTGATCGGACAGTGCCTCAGGAGCGCGTGGTTCTGCGATGAACTTATCGTGGTGGATTCGCTGTCCACGGACCGCACCGTCGAAATCGCCCAGTCGCTGGGCGCCCAGGTCTTCCGGCACGAATTCACAAATTACGTGACGCAGAAGCAGATGGCGCTCGACCGGGCCACCTCGGATTGGGTGCTGCTGATGGACGCCGACGAGCAGGCGACGCACGATCTCGGCGAGGAGATTCGGCGCGAGATCGAATCGCCGTCGGCCTGCGACGGCTACCGGATTCGCCGGATCCTTTACCATCTTCGCCACTACTACTCGCACGCGATTTATCCGGACACGCCGGTGCGGCTGTTCAGGCGCGCCCGGGGCCATGTCGGCGGCCGCGACCCGCACGACAAGGTCGTCGTGGATGGGAAGGTCGGGCGGCTCAGCTCGCCGATCCTGCATTTCAGCTATCGCGACGTTGCCGACCACGTCGCGACGATCAATCGGTTCAGCTCGCGCGCGGCAGCCGAGCAGGAACCGACCGCGTTCACGCCGATAAAAATGATCGCGAATCCGGCATGGCGGTTCTTCAATTTCTATTTCCTGCGCGGCGGCTTTCGCGACGGCGGGCGCGGACTGTACGCGGCGATGACCGCGGCGTTTTACGTCTTCCTGAAGTACGCGAAGCTTTACGAGCGGCGAATCAATGAACGCCATCCGCGCTGAGGCAAAAGTGGCGCGGATGGCAGCAGGCGCGCGATGACCGCAGTTGCGATTTCAGGCCACTGCTCTCGCACCGGATACCTGCTAAGTTAAGGCGCATCGCCATGGATCGCCTGCTCGTTTACGTACGCCGCCACTGGGCGACGTACGCCTTCGGCATTTTCTGCACCGTTGTAACAACCACGTGTGCAAACGTGATCCCGCTGTTCACGCGCGACGCGATCAACGCGATCCAGGCGGGCCATCGCGACGCCATCGGCCATTACGCGGCGCTCATGACCCTGTTCGCGGTGGTCGGGGGAGTCGCGCGATGGTTCTCGCGCTTCGTGATTTTCAACACCGGCCGCGACATCGAGTACCAGTTGCGCAACGACCTGTTCGCCCATCTGACCACGCTCGGCGGCGACTTTTACCAGCGGATCAAGACCGGCGACCTGATGTCGCGCATGATTAACGACCTCAATGCCGTGCGCATGATGGTCGGGATGGGCGTGCTGAATTTTTCCAACACTCCGCTCATCTTCTGCTATGCCGCCTCGATCATGATCTGGCTGAGCCCGCGCCTCACGCTTGCCGCGCTCGGTCCGTATCTGATCCTGTTCGTGATAATGCGGTTTCTCACACGCTCGCTGATGCAGCGCAGTCTCAGGGTGCAGCAGGGACTCGGCGCGATCGGCGCCAAGGCGCAGGAAAGCCTCGCGGGAATTCACGTGATCAAGGCGTACACGGTCGAGGATCACGATGCATCGCGCTTCCGCGCCCTCAACGACGAATACAACGAGCACGCGCTGGCGGCGGCGCGGTTGCGCGGCGCGATGCCTCCGATGGTGCGGCTGACGGCGGCCAGCGCGACCATGATCGTGCTCATTTACGGCGGCACCCTGGTGATGGCGCATCGGATAACCTTCGGCGACCTCGCCGCATTCCTCGGCTACCTGGCGGCTCTTGCGTGGCCGACGATGTCGCTCGGATGGATGATCGCGATCTATCAGCGCGCCAAGGCGGCGATGAAACGGCTCGAGGAAATCTTCGATGCCGTGCCGACCGAGACCGTCGCGGGCGGAGAGGAGGAAATCCAGGTCGCCGGCGCGGTGGAATGGGATCACGTTTCGTTCAGTTACTTCGCGCACAATGGCGACGGCGCGGCCCGCCATCCTTACGCGCTCAAGGACATCACGGTGAAAGTCCCCGCCGGACAGAAGCTCGCGATTGTGGGGCGGACCGGCGCGGGCAAATCGACGATGGTGAAGCTGCTCGCCCGCCTGATCGATCCCACCGAGGGGCGCGTGCTGCTCGACGGGCGCGACCTGCGCGATATCCCGCTCGGCGCGCTGCGCAAGGCGGTCGGGCTGGTGCCGCAGGAGGCGACCCTGTTCACGGACACGCTCGCGCGCAACGTCGCGTTCGGCCGCCCCTCGGCGGCTTTTCCCGAGATCGAGACCGCCGCCAACATCGCGGGGCTTGCCCCCGACATCGCCGCGCTGCCGCACGGCTTCGATACGATCGTGGGCGAGCGCGGGATGGCGCTGTCGGGCGGGCAAAAGCAGCGCGTCACGCTCGCGCGGCTGCTCACCTACCAGCCGCGCCTGGTGGTGCTCGATGACGCGCTCTCCAGCGTGGATACGGAAACCGAGCGGGCGATGCTCAAGAGCCTCGAGGAGAGCGTCAAGGATCGCACCACGATCGTCGTTGCGCATCGCGCCTCGACGGTCCGCGACGCCGACCAGATCATCGTGCTCGAGGACGGCGAGATCGCCGAGCGCGGCACGCACGAGGAGCTGATGGCGCGCCACGGCATATACGCCGAACTGTTCCATCGCCAACTGCTCGAGGAGGAACTCTCGCAGTACTGAGCCGATGCAGATCGCGGAAGAAGAACCATTAGGGCGCGTTTACGACGTCCGCCTGATGCGGTGGGTCTGGCAGTTCATCCGGCCGCATCAGCGCCTGTTCTGGGCGTCGACCGTGCTGATGCCGCTTTGCTCGGCATTCGCCCTGGCGCAACCGTACACGGTGAAGCTGACGATCGATATCTTCCTCGCCGATCGCCGCTCTGCGCCTCCGCGCTGGCTCGCGCCGCTGTTCGCCGCGGCGCACGGGCACGGCCTGTTCGTGATGGGGATGCTCTACCTGCTGCTGGTGATTGGCGAGTTCGCGAGCATTTACGGCCAGTTCTATCTGACCATGATGGTCTCGCAGTACTCGCTGTCCGATCTCAGGCTTGCGCTTTTCCGCCACGTGGAACGGCTCCCGATGTCGTACTTCGACCGGACTCCGGTGGGGCGGCTGGTGAGCCGCATGACCGCGGACATCGACGCGATCAACGAAATGTTCGGTGCGGGCGCGCTCACGATCTTCATGGACCTGATCACCCTTTCCGGAATCGTCGCGATCATGTTCAGCCTCTCGCCGCGCCTGGCGGGATGGACGCTGTGCGCGATTCCGCCGCTCCTGCTGCTGATCAACTTCCTGGCGGTCCGCATGCGCGAGGTGCAGCGCGAGATTCGCGAGCGCGTCGCCGCGATCAATTCCTACCTCTCGGAGGCGCTCAGCGGGATGCACGTCATCCAGCTTTTCACGCGCGAGCGGCTCTCCCGCGATGAATTCGACGACCTCAATCGCAAGTCGCGCGACGCGCAGACGCTCGCGAACATTTACGACGCCGGGATGTTCGCATCGGTGCAGGCGCTGAGTTCGGTGACCGTCGCGATGATCCTGTGGATGGGCGGCCGCACCGTGATTCGCGGCGCGCTCAGCCTCGGAACGCTCTACGCCTTCATCGATTACGCGGGGCGCTTCTTCGGGCCGCTGAGCGAGATGTCGCAGAAATACAACGTGCTCCAGTCGGCGCTCGCCGCGGCCGAGAAGATCCAGAAGGTGATGGAGGAGCCGGTGGTGATCGAAAGCCCGCCAGTGCCCCGGCTTGCGCCCGCTGCCGGCGGCGGCATCGTCTTCGACCACGTCAATTTCGAATACCGGCCCGGCGAACCCGTGCTCAAGGACTTAAGCTTCGTCGTGGAGCCGGGCCAGAAGATCGCGATCGTCGGCGCGACCGGCTCGGGCAAGAGCACCATCATCAAGCTCCTCACCCGCTTCTACGACGTGACCGGCGGACGCATCCTGGTGGACGGCGTCGACGTGCGCGACTGGGATTTGCGCGCGCTGCGCCGCGCGATCGGGCTCGTCCAGCAGGACGTTTTCCTGTTCGCCGGTGATGTCACGGAAAACATCCGGCTCGGGCTTGCCGGGCTCGGCGAAGGCGAGCTGCGCGATGCGCTCGCGCGGGCGCAGGCCCTGCGCTTCGTCGAGCGGCTGCCGGCGGGGCTTGGCGAGGGAATCGACGAGCGGGGCGCAAACTTCTCGGCGGGCCAGCGCCAACTGCTGTCCTTTGCGCGCGCGCTCGCGTACAACCCGCGCATCCTCGTGATGGACGAGGCAACCTCGAGCGTGGACAGCGAGACCGAACGCCTCATCCAGCTTGCGCTCAACGAGCTTCTCGCCGACCGGACCGCGGTCGTGATTGCCCATCGGCTGTCGACCATCGAGCGCGCCGATCGGATCCTCGTGCTCAGCAACGGCATGCTGCGTGAAAGCGGCACTCACGAGGCGCTGCTCGCGCAACGCGGACTTTACTATCGGCTCTACGAGCTTCAGTATGCGGCGGCGGACGAATCGGCCCGCCAGGCCGTCAACTGAGGGCCGCCCGATGGGATTGCGCCGAGCTCACGCGCGCCGCCTGCTCCTCGCGGCGGCGTTGATGGCCGCCGTCGCGCTACCGGGATGCAATGCCGGCTACCTCGCGCACGCCGCATACGAGGAGAGCCGAATCCTCTGGAACCGAAAGCCAATCAGCCGCGAGCTTGCCGAACCCGATCTTTCAGCCGGCACGCGCGCGAAGCTCGAGACCGTTCTTAAGGTGCGCGAATTCGCCGCGGACCATCTCGGCCTCAACGTCGGCGGCGCCTATGAAACGATGAGCGAGATCGAGCGGGGCGCGATCGTGCACGTTCTGATGGCGGCGCCGCGCGATTCGCTCAAGCCCTACACGTGGTGGTTCCCGATCGTCGGTGCGGTGCCCTATCGCGGGTACTTCGATGAGGCCGATGCTCAGGCCGAGGCGGAGGCGATGAACGCGGCCGGGTACGACACGATGGTGCGGCCCGCGATCGCGTTCTCGAGCCTCGGATTCTTCAATGACCCGCTTCTGTCCAATCTGCTCAAGCTCGACCGCGTCGAGTTGGCGGGGGTGATGATCCACGAGTTGTTCCATCGCACGTACTTTTTGCCGGGCGATGCGATGTTCGATGAATCGGCGGCGAACTACGTCGGCGATCGCGGGGCGATGGAGTTTTTCGCGGCCACTGACGGCGAGTCGTCGCCGGAGGCGGCCGAGGCGCGCGCGATTTTCGAAAGCAATCTCAAGTTCGCGCGGTTCCTGCTCGATGAGCAAGCGCGCCTGCTGCGAATCTACATGAGCGATGCGCCCAGGGAGCGAATCCTGAGCGAGCGCGAGACGGCTTTCGCGGCCATCAAGGCGGATTACACGCGGCTTGCTCCCGAGCTGAGCGGACTTGAGCGCTTCGATCTCGACAAGCAGCCGCTCAACAACGCGGTCATCGTCAATTACCTCGTCTATTTTCACGATCTCGACAATTTCGCGGCGCTGGAGCGGACGAATCACGGCGATCTGAAAAAAACGATCGAGCAGATCATCGCGCTGGCGAGGGCCAATCCGTACGCGCCGTTTTACGCGATCTGGGAAGCGAGCCGCAGCGGACCAGCCGCCTCCGATGCGGCCTCATCGCCTCAGCGGCCGCCGAGCGCGGCGACGATCGCGCCCGAGAGCGCGGCCTCGAATCCGCCGAAGAAGTGATCCGCGCCCGGGACTATTTCCAGCCTCGCGCTCTTGCCCAGCCCTTTGGTAAGCGACCTAAGCCCCGCGACCGGCGAATATGAATCGCGATCGCCTGAGACGAGCAGCACCGGCTTGGGCGCTGCCGCCACGGCCGACGGCGTCATCGAGACCGGCAGCGCGACTGCGACCACTCGCGCGACCTCGGCCATCCGAAGACCGGTCACGAGCGCGACCATCGCGCCGAAGGAATATCCGGCAAGCACCGCGCCCGCGGCGCTCACCCCGCTCTGGCGCGTGAGAAATCCAACCGCAGCCGCGGCGTCATCGCCCTCGCCTTCGCCGCCGCCGTATGCGCCCTCGCTCGCGCCGACGCCGCGGAAGTTGAATCGAAGCGTCGCGTATCCAAGCTGCCACATCGCGTCGAGGATCGCCTCGACCACATTGTTGTCCATCGAGCCGCCATAGGCCGGATGCGGATGGCATACGACGGCGGCGGGCGCGGCGGCATTGCCAGCAGGCACATAGATGAGACCCTCCAGCGTGAGGTCGCCGGATCGAAAGGTGACATGGCGTTCGTTCATCGATTTCCTCGCGCACCGGTTTGCGGCTGGGTTGCTTTTCAACCGGGGGCGGCTTCGCCCTGCTATAATACATCGCGGGCGGATGGACGAGGCTCCTAAATTCGCAGCGGACCGGATGCTCGCGCGCCTTGCACGATGGCTGAGGCTGCTCGGCGCGGACGTTCTCCACGACGGCCGGCTTGGCGGCGCAGAACTTCTTGCCGCCGCGCGCCGGGAAAATCGAATCGTACTGACGCGCGACAAGCGCCTTCGCACGGCGCCCGACGTGGTATTCATCGAGAGCAACTATTTTCGCGCGCAGCTCAAGCAAGTGCTTCAGCGATTCCCCTTCGATACGCATCGCAACGCATTCACGCGATGTTCATACTGCAACCTCCCGTTGCGCGTGGTCTCGCGCGAAGCGGTCATGCGCCGCGTACCGCCATTTGTGTACGCGAGCCAGGAGCATTTTGCGGAGTGCGAGGGATGCGGTCGAATCTACTGGCCGGCGACGCATTCGGCGCGGATCCTCGCGGAAATCGCCGGCTTCGGCCCGTAGCAGGCTGGTGATAAATTACAGCCTGCTAAATAAAATGTCGGATTGCGCCTCGAGCGGCCACACGACTATAAAAGCTCAAGATCGGCCGGGCGCTTCATTTCCGATGGCAGGCCGGGGGAGACCGAGGTGAAAATCAAGGTATTCGCCCTTGCGGCAGCGCTGGTGTCGATGTGCGCGGCAAACGCCCACGCCATAACGCTCTCGCTGGAGGGCATAAACGCAAATCTTCGGGCCAACAGCTCCGAGGCCCTCTATGCCAGCGACGGCTCGGGTAACTCCGTCCTGGTGACGTCCGTCGGCGCTTCCGCTCCCAGCGGCGAAGCCTTCTCCGAAATCGGGGTCCCCTCGATGATGCCGGACGGACGCGTACTTTTCGGCGCCGAGACGGCGTCCAAGGACCGGAAGGCTCACTGGGGAATCTACTTCGGTAATCCCGACAATCCGCCGCTCGACCGGGTGAGGCAGGCCGTCGAGATCAAGCCGAACGCGGACTGCGCTCCTCTGCTGAACGGCGATCCCTATCCGGTCGCTGATGCCGAGGGCACGATCGCGTTCATTTCGCATCTGCCCGACAAGAGCGATGCCCTTGTTCTGTATTCGGGCGGGAAGATGACTTGCCTTGCCCGCTCGGGCATCAAGACCAACGAGGGCCACGAGATCGCATTGCTGAGCTTCGGCAGCCCGCAGATGGGCGATACCGGCGAGGTCATATTCAATGCCTGGCTGGAGGGCGGGACCAGCAACGAGCCGTCGCCGCATCGGCAGGCCCTGCTGATGGCGTCGCAGGCGCGCGGGATCCGCGAGCTTGCGGTCGAGGGTGACGTTGGCCCGAACAACACTCGCTACCAGCGGCCGTTCGGCCTGCCGTCGGCGGTCTCCTCGCCTCATGGAACGCTCGCCGCCTTCACTGCCAGGACGCCGACCGGCGCCGCGCTGTTTCTCTACGGTAACGGCGCGATGTCGCGAATCCTCCCGACCGGCGTCGTCACGCCGCTCGGCCCGGTGTCGTATCTTTCGCCGGGACGCCCAGGGCTGATGGCCGACGGGACGACTGCGGTGCTGGCAGGCTGCGCGCGGATTCCTGCGATCTTCAAGCTTTCGCGCGAGCGCCTCGATGTCACCATGCAGCGCGGCCAGGTCACGCCTTTCGGCACCGAACTCGAATCGCTCGGCGACCCGGTGCTGACGGGGTCGGGCGCGATGTTCATCGGCGCAACCGATTCGGAAGAGCATGAGAAGCTCTACGTGCTCGAAGGTGACGGCGGGTTCCACGAGGTCGGGATGCCGGAAATAATCTACCGGATCGCGACCTCGTCGCATCGCCACTCGATCTTCACCGGCACGCTTGCGGTGAACCAGCACGGCGATTTCGCATACCTCGGCGGCAGGTAAGCGGGACAACCCGAAACCGCCGCCGCGTCCAGGACGCCGGCGTGACGAAGCTGATGCCGGCGCCTTTGCACATTTTACGGATGCTTTTCCCGGCTGGCGGTCGCCTTTAATTTTCAGGCAATGGCAGGAATCAATCCGTTCCTCACACTCACGCCGGAAGTCTACGCGTACCTCGTAGAGCACGGCCACAACGCGGATCCGATTCGGAGGGAACTCGCCGAGGAAACCGCCAGGCTGGGAGCGATCTCCTCTCTTCAGATATCGCCCGAGCAGGGCACCTTCATGGCCATCCTCGCGCGGGCAATCGGTGCGAGGTCCGCGGTCGAGGTCGGAACATTCACCGGCTATAGCGCACTGTGCGTTGCGCAGGCGCTTGCGCCCGACGGCAGGATGCTTTGCTGCGATCTCAGCGAGGAGTGGACCTCGATCGCGCGGCGCTACTGGATAAAGGCAGGCGTCGCGGACAAGATCACGCTCAGAATCGGACCCGCCGCCGAAACGCTCCGCGCGCTGCCTGCAACCGAACAGTTCGACTTCGGCTTCATCGATGCGGACAAGCCCGGCTACCGGACGTACTACGAGGAGATTCTCAAGCGGATGCGCTCCAACGGTCTGATTCTCTTTGATAACGTGCTCTGGAGCGGGCGAGTGGCCGTCCCTTCCGACCGCGATGAGAGCACGCTCGCGATTCGCGAGATCAACGATTTTATCGCGCGAGACCGGCGCGTCGAGGCGGTCATGCTTCCGGTCGGCGATGGCCTCACGATCGTCCGCAAGCGATAAGGAGACACAATCCGCATCGGCTGGCGCTGCGCTTGCGTTCGATCAACGCTGTTAAAGGTGGCGCGGGCGAGGGCGCCCGCGCATCGACGGCTGGCATGGCGGCCCGCCCCACTGGGCGCGCCGCGCTTGGCGAACTGGCGCCGCACGCATTAAACTTTTGATTCTGAGTCGACGGGGGGCATTTTCTCAGTGTCCCCAGGATTATGAGTTGGCGCGCGCTGGCGTGCCGGAGGGGACAGTAGTGAAAATCCCAAGGCGGTTGGGTATCGCAGCATTGCTGCTCGGGCTGGCCGGCGTTATCGGGGCGGCGCAACTGGGCGGTGCCGAGCCGCAGAAGAGCGCGCCGGCGGCGGTCCCATCAAGCGCGGCGCAGCCAGCGGCGCAGTCTCAAGTCCGCGTCATGGACCTGTACGGGAGGCTGCCGATGCGCTTCGAGCGCAACGACGGCCAGACCGACGCGCGCGTCAAGTTTCTCGCGCGCGGTCCGGGATACACCTTGTTCCTGGCGGCGGATGAGGCGGTGCTGGCGCTGCGCAAGCCTTCAAAGGATTCGCCCGCGCGATCGTCCCTGGCATTGCGAGAGGAAGCGGGAAGAAGCGCGATCCCTCGCGCACCATACACGCGCGGGAATGACAAACCAACTGATCGCGCCTCAGCAGAAATCGAGACAGAGGTTCTGCGCCTGAAGCTGGTCGGCGCGAACCGCAATGCGCGGATCGAGGGCGTCGATCGGTTTGCGACGGGGTCGAATTATTTCATCGGCAACGACCCGAAGAAGTGGCACACCGATGTGCCCAACTACGCGCGCGTCCGTTACCGCAACATTTATCCCGGGATCGATCTCGTGTACTACGGCGCCAGCCCCGGGCATCTCGAATACGACCTCGTTCTCGCGCCGGGAATCGATTCCCGTGCGATAGCGTTGCGCTTCGAGGGCGCGAAGCCACTCACGCTCAATCGCGATGGCGACGTGGTCGCGAAGCTGGACGATGGCGGCGAGGTCATCCAGCATCTGCCCGCGGTCTATCGCGAGCACGACGGCAAGCGCGAGAAGATCGCGGGCAAAGCCGTCCTGCGCGGCAAAGACACGATCGGCTTCGACATCGCGTCCGGGGCCTGCGCTGGAAAGGAGCATGACTGCGCCGTGTACATCGATCCGGCGCTGGCCTATTCGACCTACCTCGGCGGGAGCTCCGCGGATTACGGCAACGGCATTGCGGTCGATTCCTCCGGCAACGCTTATATTACGGGACAGGCGGAGTCGGCCGACTTCCCGCTCCTGAACGCTTACCAAAGCACGCTAAAGGGGAAATCGGACGCGTTCGTCGCCAAGCTCGATCCATCGGCGTCGGGAACCGCATCGCTGCTCTATTCGAGCTACCTCGGCGGCAGCGGGGGTTCCTACGGAGGCGACGAGGGCTACGACATCGCGGTCGACTCCGCCGGCAACGCCTATGTCGCGGGACAGACGGAATCGGATAACTTCCCGACCCTGAACGGTTATCAAGAGAATTGCCCATCCGCATCCGGCCCGTTCGGTTGCTGGGCTGCCTTTGTTGCGAAGCTCGATCCATCGGCGCCGGGAGCTTCGTCGCTCGTCTACTCGACCTACCTCGGCGGCGGCGGGGCTGATTCGGCCGCTGCAATCGCGGTCGACTCTTCCGGCAACGTCTATGTCACGGGGTATGCGGAATCGGCCAACTTCCCGACCCTGGACGCTTACCAAAAGACGCTAAATGGCTCGGCGAACGCCTTCGTCGCCGAACTCAACCCGTCGGTGTCAGGAGCGGCGTCGCTGCTCTATTCGACCTACCTCGGCGGCAGCTATCAGGATTACGGCTTCGGCATCGCGGTCGATTCCTCCGGCAAGGCCTATGTCACGGGGCAGGCGGGCTCGGGCGATTTCCCGACCCTGCACGCCTTCCAAAAGACGCTTAAGGGCACCCAGAACGCCTTCGTGGCCAAGATCGATCCAACGAAATCGAAGGCAGCGTCGCTGCTCTACTCGACTTACCTCGGCGGCAGCGGGTCGGATTACGGCGATGGGATCGCGGTTGATTCCTCCGGCAATGCTTATGTCACGGGATCGGCGGGATCAACTAACTTCCCGACCCTAAATGCTTACCAAAGCAAAACTGGGGGCAAGACCGACGCCTTCGTTGCCAAGCTCGATCCATCGTTGTCGGGAGGAGCGTCGCTGCTCTACTCAACTTACCTCGGCGGCAGCACTCAGGATTATGGCGATGGGATAGCGGTCGATTCCTCCGGCAATGCTTATGTCACGGGTTCGACGCAATCGGCCAACTTTCCGACGCTGAATGCCTACCAAAGTACGCTCAAGGGTTCCCGGAACGCCTTCGTTGCGGAACTCAACCCGTCGGCGTCGGGAGCGGCGTCGCTGCTCTACTCAACCTACCTCGGCGGCAGCGGCTCGGATTATGGCTACGGGATAGCGGTCGACTCCTCCGGCAACGCCTATGTCACAGGAGTGACGGGATCGGCCGACTTCCCGACCCTGAACGCCTATCAGAACACGCTCAAAGGCGACCAGAACGCCTTCATTGCCAAACTCAGTCCGGCAAGCCCCACGCCGACGCTAACCGCGACCGCCACGCCGACGCCAACCGCGACCGGACCTGCGACCCCGACACCGACGCCCACGCCAGTGGATGAGAAGCTCACGATCAATCCCAAGACCGTGAGCTTCAATAAAGTCACTGAGAATACGATCTCCAACCCCGTAGCGGTAACGATCAAGAATGCCGGCTCCGGCAAGAAGGCATTGCCGGTGATAATCGAACAGATATCCGCGCCGCCACCGTTTGCAGAAACGGATGACTGTGGCACGCTCGCTCCGGGGCAGAGCTGCAAAGTCCAAGTCACATGCGCGCCGTCCGGCAAAAGTAGATATTCGGCGAAGCTTACGATTGGCGACAATGTGCTTGGCAAGCCGCAGATCGTGAACTTGAGTTGCACCGGCGCCGCGCCGAAGAAGTAGCGAGGGGCGCTTCTGACTAGTCATTCCCGCGCGTCTGAGTGCCTGGCGCGCCCTCCGAGTTTGTCATTCCCGCGCCCCTGAGCGCCTGGCACGCCCTCCGAGTTTGTCATTCCCGCGCGCGTGTCTGGCGCGCGCGAGGAATCTCGGATCCTTATTTGGTCTTTTCGGAATCATATGTCGCGCGCTTGACGCTCAAGACCCCCTTCCTAACCTTGTATCTTGATTCGTCCGCGGGTGA
>DASPOF010000127.1:0-71857 GCA_035626155.1 Binataceae bacterium (SeqCode) | reverse complement strand
GGGCGGATGGTCAACCCGACCATGGATGATTACAAGCTGGTTGGTCCGCTCGACGTTCCGGAAATTGAAGTGATGTTCGTCGAGGTCGCGAACGGATACAACAACACCGGCTCGATCGGCCTGGGCGAGGCGGCGAACGTCGCGACCGCCGCCGCGATCGCATGCGCAGTCCACGATGCGATCGGCGTACCGGTACGCTCGCTGCCGATGACGCCCGACCGTGTGCTCGCCGCGCTGGGGGAAGCGTGATGAACCGTTTCGAGGTAATCACGCCTGCCGATCTGCGGCACGCCGCCAAATTGCTGGCCGAGGACGGCCGGCTCGCGATCGCCGGCGGCGTGGACGTGATCGATCTCGCCAAGCAGGAAATCATCGCGCCCAAGGCTCTGGTCAACTTGAAGGGCCTCAAGGAACTGGACGGGATCGAAATGCGGCCCTCGGGCGAACTCAGGCTTGGCGCGCTCGCGAAGCTCGCCGACGTGGCTGAGCATCCGGCGATTCGCGACCGCTTCACTGCGATCGCCGAGGCGGCCGAGCAGGCCGCAACTCCGCAAATCCGAAACCTTGGCACCGTAGCCGGCAACCTGTTGCAGCGGCCGCGATGCTGGTACTTTCGCGACCCGCTCGTGCATTGCCTCAAGAAGGGCGGCGACAGGTGCTATGCGATTGGCGGACTCAACCGCTATCACGCGATTCTCGGCGGCGGGCCATCGTTCATCGTGCATCCGTCGAATCTCGCCCCCGCGCTGATCGCATTCGGCGCGCGCGCGACAATCGTAGGCCCCACCGCCGAACGCACGGTCGATCTCGAGAAATTTTTCACGCTTCCAGCCGTCGATCCGAGGCGTGAAAACGATATCAAGCCCGGCGAGATTCTCACCGAAGTGGTCGTGCCAGCGCCGGCGCGTGGCGCGCGCAGCGCTTATCTCGAGGCGCGCGAAAAACAAAGCTTCGACTGGCCGCTGGCGAGCGCGGCCACGCTGATCGAGCTTGCTCCCGGCGGCAGGACCGTGCGGCGCGCGCAAATCGTGATGGGGGCGGTCGCGCCGATACCGTGGCGTTCGCCGGCTGCCGAGGCGGTGCTCGCGGGCGCGGCGCTCGACGAAGCGCGCGCCCGTGGCGCTGCGGAGGCTGCGCTGAAAGAGGCGCGGCCGATGTCCGACAACCGCTACAAAATTGCGATCGCCAGAACGATGGTCCGGCGCGCGATCCTGCGCGCGGGTGGCCTGGACGCGGCCTGATATGGATGCGCCGCGGTATTGCGGATGGCTTCGCACCAAGTCCGCCTACTTCCGTTCTCCTGCCGGAGAGCGGATTTTCGAGCCGCAAAGCTCGACCGCTTGCTATTGGTGTCTCAAGACCCAGCGGCCGGTCGGTCCCGATGAGATGCCCGCCGACGCGGAGTCGTGCGGCGACGGGCGCGGATGCTTTGAAGACGAGAAGTGACCATGGGCCGAGTTCGCTTTGCTCCGCCGGCCGGACACTTGATAGTCTCGCCGCCATGACAAAAGCAGTGGCGCGCTGGATTTCCGCGGTCGTTGCGCTCGAACTTTTCTTTGCCGTGATTCCGGCCGCCGCACAGGTCAGGCCCGGCGACTCGATCACGCGCACGAACGCATCGAAGGTGCAGTCGCTCCTAAGCCCGGGCGCATACGCCGCAGTCACGCGCGGAATGGAGATGCGTATCGTCCCGACTTCGCGTATCGACTGGCCGCCGCCATACCACGTCGCAACCGAGAAGTATTCCGCCCAGGTCCGGCTCGCCGCCGACCATCGCACGCTCGAGGGTTATGTCGCCGGCCAGCCGTTCCCGCTGCTCGACATGAACGACCCGGACATCGGCGCCAAGATCATGTGGAACTCGTATTTCAAGCCGATTGCGACCGACGATTTCGATTTGCGCTATTTCGAATGCCAGGTCGTGCCGTTCAATCCGGGCGGAAGCCAGACCCAGCTCAAATTTTCAGAGCTCGGCCATCTGGCCGGCTATTACGAGATCGGGCGCACCGAGGTCGAGCCGATGCCCGCGGATCCCGACTTCAAGCAGACGGGCATCTGGGCGCGCGCCGCAGCTTATCCGACCATCGCGCCGGCTGAAGACCGTGGAAGCGGTGGAATCCGGTACCGCTATTGGGATGGCGATCGGGGCGATGATACGTGGGCGTACTTGTCCGAAACCCGCCGGGTTCGGCGCGTGAACGAAGCAATCCTGAGTTCATCGGTGGGACTTTCGACCTGGGACGCCGATCACGTGGGCGGATTTGGCGCCAAGCCGCAGGAATACGACTTCAAATTCGTCGGCGAGCAGAACATGCTCGGATGCGTTCATGCGGCGAACTCGCCCGCGCATCCGTGCCCGACCGACGGCGGAGCGACTTCGTGCCCCGACAACTGGGAGATGCGCCACCTGTACATCGTCGCGGTAACTCCGCGGCCCGGGCACGCCCCGAGCGTGCTCCAATCCAAGACGATGGTCTATATCGACGGGGAGTCGTGGTCGAATCCGTACGTGGACAGCTACGATACCAAGGGCGAACTCTGGAAGACCCAAATTTACCTGTCTACATATCGCGACCGGCCCGCGCCCGATGCGCGCATCGCGGTCTATCCCTACCAGCGCGAGTTCGGCGTGGCCTCATCGAGCGTTGACCTTCAGACCGGGCTTGTGACGACCTGCTATCTGCCGGGCCCGGATACGAACGAGCGCGAATGTTGGTACATCAACATGGGCGCAGTCGATCGCGCCTTCTTCAGCCCCGAGGCGATGGAGAAGGCCGGGCACTGATCGTCGCCACCGAGCCCGGCCCGTTGCACCTCACTTGATCGCGATCGCGTTGGGCGGCGAACCCACTCCGCCGGGGATGTTGAGCGGCGCGGAGGTGAGGAAGCAGTCGTAGCGCCCATCCTGCTTGCAATCCTCGGCCAGCGCTTCGAGATTCCACATCTCGCCAATCGGCATCCCGAACAACGCCAGCATGTGGAAATGCAGGAACTCCTCGCCCGGCGGTTTCGGCAAAGATTCAAGCGCCGGTGCATCCGACGCCGCTGCGGCGAGATGCTTGTCCCACAGCCAGCGCGCCATCCTGGGCGTGCCTTCGATTCCCGGCACGAGCGTTTCGTGCGCGAGCTTTTCCCTGATCTCCTGGCTCGCGCCCAGATAAAACTCGGTCCATCCGAAGCGGATCAGCAGGATATCTCCGGGGCGCAGCGGCGATTTCTGATCGGCGAGCGTGGCCTCGAGGTCCTCGAGCGGGATCGAGACCGCCTGGGCGAAATCGATCTTCTTTCCAATCTTCGCATGGTAGCGGCCAATGTCCGCGAGCACACCGCGTCCGGCGATCCCGCGCCGGCCGAGGTTGTCGATACCGAGCCGCGTCCCGCCGCGCCCGGTCATCTCGGAATCGGGGATGCCGTTGTACGCGCCCAGCAGCGGATGTTTCACGTGGCAGAGCGCATCCCACTGCGATGAAGACTGCGGATAAAAGTTGTCGAGGTAGTCATCGAGCACGAAGGAGATTTCGCCCGAATATGTCTTCACCGTGTGCACGTGACGTCCGCGCCCGAAAAGCGGAGGGTCGGGAATATTGATCGGCAGGTTGAGCGCGAAAACCTTGCCGGTGCGAATCGATGACGCGGCGGCGCGGACGCGCTCGGGGGTGAGCAGGTTGATCGTCCCGACTTCATCGGTGTCGCCGAACACCCCCCATGCGGATCCTGGAGGCGCGCCCGGCCGGACCGGGAGCTCGTCGTAGCTTGGGAGCCCGGTCGGCTTCTCTGCCGCAGGTTTTCGCGGCTGGGGCGCGCGTTTCGGAGCCGGGACCGCGCGCGCCTTGGCGCGCGACACCTTCTTGGGCGTGCGGGCGGTTGCTTTTCTCGTCTTAGCCTTGGGCGCTACCTTGCGTTTGGCCACGCGATGGACCCTCCTGGGCGATGTGGTCGAGATTGACCGGTTCTTCTCTAGCAGGTCGGCGGCCAATCGCAAGGGAAGAAAGCATCGGCGTCCACGGGCGCCCGCAGGGCGATCGCGCCGGCGCAGTCCTTGTGAGCCTCGGTAGGCGATGTTATCCTACAAAATTGCTCCTTGCTCCGCGTTGGGGCTTTAATCCATAAGGAGGACAGCGCATTGAGGCGCTACGAGACGATTTTCATCCTTCGCCCGGACCAGGGCGAATCCCAAATCAAAGAAACCATCAAGCGCTTCGAGGGGATCATCGGCGCCGGCGCCGGGGAACTCGTCGAGGCGGAAGAGTGGGGCGCGCGCGAGCTGGCCTATCAGATCAAGGGGCAGCGGCGCGGGTTCTATGTCCGGCTGGATTATCTCTCGTCCGGACCGGTGATGAATGAGGTCGAGCGCAACCTGCGGCTTTCGGACGCGGTCCTGCGCTATCTGTCGGTCTTGGTCGATTTGGACGCCGATAGCCAGAAGGTCCGCGAGGAGGTCGAGGCCCGCCATCGCCGCGTCGCTGAGGCCCGTGCGGCAGCCGAGGCTCGCGCCGCGGCCGCCGCAGCAGCCGCCTCGGCCCAGCACGAGGACAAATCTCTTGGCGTGCCCGAAGAAATGATGGAGGGCGCCGAAGGAGAGGCAGGCCCGGACGAGGGTGGTGGGGAACCGAATTGAGCTCTCGGGCCGCCTGGTCGACGAGCCCGAGCTGAGAACCACTCCTGGCGGAACGCCGGTTCTGAAACTCGTCGTCGATTGCGGTCTTGAGCCCGAGCGCCTTCGCCTTGGCGTCGTGATGGCGGGTGAGGGCGGCCGGGAGGCGGCGGCGATGCTCCGGCGGGGCGGTGTGGTGAGGGTAAAGGGCCGGCTTAGGGCAGTCGCGCAACGGCCCAGAGGAGCGGGCAGCGCAGTTGAAGTGATCGCAAGCGGGATTGAACCGCAAGACGAGAAATAATCCGCAGGCGGACGGGCGTTCTCGAACCGGCCGCCGGCGCAGTCTGAACAAGGAATCGTGATGGCAGAGGAAGAAAGGCTCGAACATTCCCCAGACCGGCCGCGCTCGGATGAGCGCGAGCCGTCTCGCTCGCAGCCCCGGGGTGGTCGTCCCGAGGGCGGCGAAGGGCGCGGGGGCGGGCCGCGCAGGCGTCCGGGCGGCGGCCGCCGCAAAGTTTGCCGGTTTTGCGCCGACAAGACGCTCAAGGTCGATTACAAGGACGTCCGCACGTTGCAGAGCTTCATCACGGAAGGCGGCAAAATCGTCCCCAGCCGCACCTCGGGCAATTGCGCGAAGCATCAACGCCAGCTCGCCGTTGCGATCAAGCGCGCGCGGGTGCTCGCGCTGCTGCCATTTTCGACCCTCGGATAGGCGGTAAACCGAGTGACGCGCAAGGCAATCATCGGGATGATTCGGGCGGCTGCGCTGGGCGCCGCGCTGTTCCTGGCCGGCGGCGCCATCCCGATCCTCGGGGGCGTTGCGATGTTATTCGCTCCGGCTCCCGTCCTGATCTATGCGGTCGGCCGCGAGCACGCGAACCTGCGCAGCTCGATCGCAGTGCTTCTCGCCGCCGTTCTGGTCTCGGTCGCTGCCGGATGGTTCGCCGGGGCAAGCTACCTGGCCACGTTCGGCATCGCCACGCTGATCATTTCTTTGCTCCTCGAGCGGCGTTACCGGTTCGAGGTGATTGTCGTCGCCGTGGTGGCGGTGTTCCTGGTCGTGGCGACGCTCGGGGCGCTGATTGCGACCGGCTCGCCCGCGGCTCTGGTCAAGGCGATGCAGACCGAGCTGACAACCGGGATGGCGCGCGGTTCGCAGCTCTACAAGATGGTCGGGATGCCGAACGCGGTGCCGGCCGATACCCAGGCTGAGATCATCGACCTCACGATCAAGCTGAGCCCCGCGCTGGTCGCGATGCTTGCGGCGCTCGCGGCGTTGATGAATCTGAGGATTTTCTGGCGATGGGTCGGGCGTCAGCGGCTTCCCTATACGCTGTTCGGCGACCTGCTGCGATGGTCGGCGCCGGAGCGGCTCATCTGGGCGCTGATCGGAACCGGGTTCGGGATCATGGCGCCAGTCCAGGCGCTGAGTGCGCTCGCGCTCAACGGCTTCCTGTGCGTTGCGGCGGTGTACTTCTGCCAGGGGCTCGCGATCATGGCGTTCTACTTTCAGATGCTCGCGGTCCCATCGATTGTGCGCGGGGTGATCTATTTCATCGCGCTGGTGCAGCCGGTGGTTGCCGCAATCGTTTGCGTCGCGGGCGTGTTCGACATGTGGATCGATTTTCGCCGCCTCAAGCCGCCCCGCCAGGAGGCGGGTAATTTCAGCGATTTCATATGAGCGTATTTTTCCGACGCGCGGAGAAAAGACATAGCCTCCATCGCTAAATCATCCCGCGCTTGCGGTGAGAACGAAGTTGGGGCCAGGCGCGCGTACCCGAGGGGGTCAGAGTGAACATATCAGTAATACTCAATGAAGATGTGCCGAATCTCGGGCGCACCGGGGACGTGGTCAAGGTCCGCCCCGGGTTTGCCCGCAACTACCTGCTTGCGCGCAAGCTCGCCGTCGAGGCGAATCCCAGGAACATCCGCGCCTTTGAGCACGCCAAGCGCCTCGCGATGCTCAAGCGGGAGCATCAGAAGGTCGCCGCGGCGACGCTCAAAGAAAAGCTGGAAGCGATTGTGCTCGAGATGAAGGCGCGCGCGGGCGAGGAGGGCAAGCTGTTCGGTTCGGTCACCAATCTCGACCTCGAGCGGGCGTTGCGGGAGCGCGGCTTCGACGTCGACCGCCGCAAGATCGTACTGCCCGAGCCAATCAAGCAGCTCGGAGAGTTTACCGTTCCCGTCAAGCTCGAAGCCGAAGTCGAGGCCAGCCTGAAGGTAAGTGTCGCTGCGGAATAAGGACTAGTCCGAAATGATCAAACTCTATGACTACCTGACTTGCCCCTACGGCCAGAAGGTCCGTATCGTGCTGGCTGAGAAGAGCCTCACGTATGATCTGGTTACCGTCGACCTCACCCAGGGCGAGCATCGCAAGCCCGACTTTCTGAGGCTCAACCCGTTTGGCCGGGTACCCGTGCTGGTCGATGACGAAGTTACGGTTTCCGACTCGACGATCATCAACGAATACCTCGAAGACGAGTATCCCGAGCCGCCGGTGCTCCCGCCGGTGGGCTCCAGCGGGCTGCGCGCGCGAGCGCGGTTCTTCGAGGATTTCGCGGACACCTCATTCACGCCGCAGGTGTGGCAGCTAATCGTCGAGATGTCCAAGCCGGAGGCCGAGCGCGACCTGAACCGGCTTCAGCGCCTGCGCCAAGGCGTCGAGCGAGTGCTCGATTACCTCAACCGGGAGCTTCAGGGGCAGCAGTTTCTGGCAGGGGAGTTTTCGGTCGCCGATATTGGGTTCGTTCCGCGGCTTCTGATCCTCAAGGATCTGGGCATCGATGCCACCGCCAATCGGGCGAATGTGGCTGCGTGGCTTGCGCGGCTGCTCGAGCGCCCGAGCATCCGCAACCTCCAGGGTGTGAGCGCCGACCCGACCGCTGCGGGCTGACCCGACCTGCATCGCGAGTAGCCCGTCGCGCCGATCTGTAAGCGAGCAAAAACGAACGCGCCGCCCCTTACTCTGGGCGGCGCGTTCCCACGACGTGTGGGATGAACCGGATCTAGTGACGGCCTCGACAGTCTAGCCGATTGGGGGTCGATCCTTAATAGCCGGAGTCACCCCGATCGCTGAACACGTCTTCATCTTCGCGAGTGCTGGGACCTACTCCCGTCAGCCGGAATAAGAGCTTCGCGGCGAAGAGCTTCTCGCCGATACGCCCTTGCGGCTTGAGGAACCCGCCGTGCCGCCTGCATCGTGGACACGCCATGGAACCGCCAAGCATCCCGGCGTTCTCCGGAGTGATACGAAGGTCAAAGGTGAATCCGCAGCCCGGGTTCTGGCAGGCAGTCCGATAGACCACGCCCCGGCCGTTACCCGAAGTGGTTTCATTTCTTGATGGTGCCGATTGCATAATCTTTTCGTCCCTTCCCCAAAGGCTAACGGCGACTTGTGTCGATCGTTGCCTGTTCTTAGACGTAGCAACCTCGATTAGGTTTCAAGCAAGGCCTGTGCCTCCGAAATTAATTCGCAGGCGGGGAAGAAATCGAGTAAAATCAAGGAAAATTTGCCGGGTTAGCCTCATAGGGACGGTCCCACTATCGAGCCTTGCCGCGAGAAAGATGCGTCATTTGCTACATCCGACCGCACGCTGCCGCCGCGAGTTTGTAATGGCGGCTCGGCCGATGAGGCTTTTCCGAGGCCGCGCGGGAACCTATACTTTGCACGGCCCGCCCCCGTCTTTGGAGGGCGGGTTTTAGCCCTGCAGAGGCGATATGGGGATGAGAACTCTCGCGCTGGTGATGGCTGGGGGGCAAGGAACGCGCCTCCATCCCCTGACCCGCGATCGAACCAAGCCGGCGGTGCCATTCGGCGGGAAGTACCGGATTATCGATTTCGTCCTCTCCAACCTGATCAACTCCGGCATCTACGCGATCTACGTCCTGGTCCAATGGCGCTCGCAATCGCTAATCGAGCATTTGAAGGACGGATGGCAATTCGGCGGGATGTTGACCGATCACTTCGTCCTGCCGGTGCCGGCACAGATGCGTCTGGGCGTGACGTGGTACCAGGGGACCGCCGATGCGATCTTCCAGAACATAAACCTGCTCGATGACTTCAAGCCTGACCTGGTCGCGATTTTCAGCGCCGACCACGTCTACCGAATGGACATTCAGCAGATGATCGAATTTCATCGCGACCGCAAGGCGGCGGTCACCGTCGCAACGCTTCCGGTCGCAGTCGAGGAGGCGAGTCAATTCGGCATCGTGCAAGTGGACTCCGGGCTCCGCGTGCTCGGCTTCCAGGAGAAGCCCAAGCGTCCACCGCCATCGATGCCGGGCGCGCCGGGCAAGTGCCTCGCCTCGATGGGCAATTATCTGTTCGATCCCAAGGTGCTGCGCGATGCCTTGATCGAGGACTCGACGCGGACCGAGACCGAGCACGATTTTGGCCACGACCTGATTCCCGCCCTGGTCGAAAAGGTGCCGGTCTACGCCTACAATTTCATGACCAACCGCATCCGGGGCGACTCCGAGGACAACCTGAGCTATTGGCGCGATGTAGGAACGCTCGACGCGTACTACGAGGCCAACATGGATCTCCGCGATGCGCATCCGCGCCTCAACTTGTACAACCCCTACTGGGCGCTGCGCACGGCCTACTTCGATCAGCCGCCGGCGAAGTTCGTGTTCGATGAGGACGGGCGGCGCGGGCAGGCGCATCACTCGGTCATCTCGGAGGGATGCATCATCTCGGGAGGCACGGTGCGCAACTCCGTGCTGGGGCGGTCCGTTTTCGTTCACTCTTACAGCCACATCGAGGATTCGGTGGTGATGGACTATGTCGAGATCGGCCGGCACGCGCGCATCCGCCGCGCCATCATCGACAAGAACGTCTATATCCCCGAGGGCGAACGGATTGGCTATGATCTCGAACGCGATCGCCAGCGGTTTTTCGTCACCGACTCGGGCCTGGTGGTGATCCCGAAGGCGCCCAAGCGCGATCGGATGTTGATGTAATCGATGCCGACGGTTGAGGAATCGGCGGGCGCGCCCGGCGCGCAACCGGGCGAGCGCGAATCGGCGCGGGGCGCCGGCGTATCGCGAAATGGTGCGGCGCGAACCGCAGCCGGCGCGACGCCGCGTAACCGGCGCGCACAGCCGCTCGTGCTGGATTGGAAGAGCCGCGCGATCTTCCTCGTTATGGTGGCGGCGCTCCATGCGGCGAGCCTGCTGCCGGATTTTATTCTCTATCCGATCGGAATTGCGGGCGGATGGCTCGGGTGGGTGCTTGACCGCCGGCACGTCCGAATCGGGATGAGAAATCTCGAGGTAGCGTTTCCCGAGCGCTCCGAGGCCGAGCGCAGCCGCATCCTGCGCGCATCCTACATCAATCTGGGCCGCTCCGGCGCCGAGTTCGTGCGCCTGGGCGGATTTTTCTACCGCCGCCTTGGCAAGCGCGTCAGCTATCACCGTTATTCGTACTGGAAGGAACTCGGCGATCGCTACCCCGGCAAGGGCATGCTGATTCTCACCGCGCACTTCGGTAATTTCGAGCTGCTCGCGCCCGCTCATGCGCTCCAGGGCCATCCGATAAGCCTGGTGCATCACACGCAGCGCTTCCTCGCCGGTGATGCGCTGGTGAGCTTCGTGCGCGAGCGTACCGGCGTCGAGATCATCCGCAAGCACGCCGCAGCGCGGGCCGTGCTTCGCGCGCTGGCCAGCGGCGGCGTCGTCGGCATCCCGTTCGATCAGAATGCGAAGCGGAGCGAGGCGATCTTCGTACCGTTCTTCGGAGAGCCGGCTGCGACGGCGAGCGGCCTTGCGCGGCTCGCGATGATTTCGGGCGCGCCGATATTGCCGGTCTTTCTGGTACGAGAACCGGACATGCGCAGCCATCGGATCGATATCGGGGACGAAGTCCCGGTCCAGCGCAGCGGCGACTTGAAGGCCGATCTCGTCGAGAATACGCGCAGATGCGTCAAGGTGGTCGAGGATATCGTGCGCCGCTATCCCGAGCAGTTCCTCTGGACCCATCGGCGCTTCCGCACGCGCCCCCGCGGGATGGCGCCGATTTACGACTGGGAAGTCCGCTCGCGCCGGACTTCAGACCGCCGGCCCGCGCCTCCGCCTGCTCCGTGACAGCCTCCGCAGCACAATCAGCACGACGATCGTGAGCGCCCACGCGGCGGGGCCGCTTATCAGCGCCTGATGCCCATAGCCGGCGAGCCATCCGGGCAGCCCGGCCCGTCCCTCGGCAATTTTCGGCCATAACTTGGCGCCGACCACCACCCCGCAGTGCAGGCCGATCGAAAAATAAACCGTCCCCGTCGCGACGACGGCCTGGGCGAGCACGAGCCCGAGCAGGAACAGGCCCGCGACCGTGGGTAGGGCCGCAATCGGATGCGCAAGCTGGGCGAAGCTTCCCCAAAGCGCGCGCAGTCCCGCGGTCGCATCGAAGCCGCTCACGTAGAAGCGCTCCGGCGAGCGCACGACGTGCGCGAACGCATAGACGACCGCGCTGGCGGCCAACGCGCGCGCACGCCCCATGTCGTTCGTCATCCCTCCGAACAGGACCGCGCGGAAGAACGCCTCCTCGACGATCGCGATTACGATCGCCGAAGCGAGAAACCGGGGAAGAAGCGACGCCGCCCCGCGGACTCCCACCGCGCATCCCAGGATGGCTGCTGCGACGAACAGAATCGTCATGATCGCGAGGGCTACGATGAATCCGGTCAGCGCGCGGGCCGCGTTGGCGGCGGGCGTTGCGAATCCAGCGCGCAGCAGCCCCACGAGATCGAGATCGCGCGCCTCGACGAGCATCGCGGCGAGCATCGTCGCCATCACCGTCCGATCGAAAATCCGCGGAAACGGAAAATGATATCCCGCCCCCGCAGCCGCCAACGCGACCAGCGGCGCGAGCGCGACTGCCGCAGCGAGTCCGGCGGCGAACGCAAGGGTGAGCCTCAAGGTGAAGGACATCGGCGCCACCGCGGGCGGCTTAGGCGCGCCCGGCCGGCGTCCGAGCGTTACCGGTTGCGCGTGCACCTTGCAAGCGGCGATGATTGTGGCCGTCCGCAAATGGCGGCGCGCTTCGGCGCGCGATGGAGGCAATAGCGTGGAACTTGGGCTTACCGGCAGGGTCGCGCTGGTTACTGGCGCAAGCAAGGGACTCGGCGAGGCGATCGCGATGGAACTTGCGCGCGAGGGATGCGACCTCGCGATTTGCGCGCGCGGAGTGGAGAGCCTCAATCGCGTGCGCGACCGGCTGCTCGAGATCGGCGCGCGATGCCTTGCGCTGCGGGCCGACGTCACCCAGCCCGCCGACGTGACCGCCTTCGTCGGCGCAGTCGAGCGCGAGTTCGGCCGGCTCGACATCCTGGTCAACAACGCCGGCGGCGCGCGTCCGGGAGGGTTCGGCGCGCTCAGCGACGCTGAGCTAATCGGAGACTACGAGGTCAAAATACTGAGCCAGATACGGTTCGTGCGTGCGGCGCTGCATCTGCTCGAACTCAGCCGCGCGCCCCGCATAATCAATATCAACGCGATCGCCGGGCGCGTGGTGACGCCGGGACTGTTCGCAACCACGACCCATCGCGCCGCCTGCTATGCGCTCAGCAAGGCGCTTGCGCAGGAACTCGGCCCGCGCGGGATACTGGTCAATTCGGTGAACATCGGCTCGGTTCTCACGCCGCAATACGAGAACATCCGCGATCGCCTCGCGCCCGGAATGCCGCTCGAGGAGTTCGCCAAAGAGCGCTCGCGCGCCATACCGCTCGGCAGATTCGGCAGGCCCGACGAGGTATCGGGGCTGGTCGCGTTCCTGGCCTCGGATCGAGGAAGCTACATCAGCGGCGCATCGATCGATGTTGGCGGCGGCGCCGGCGCCCACGTTTAACAGGATGTTGAGAAAAACGAGATCCTCGCGGTTGGGCGGCGCTGCGGTCTCAACATCCTGGCTAAGAGATGGCTGCTTTCCTCGCGCGTGTCTGGCGCGCGAGGAATCCCGGATCCTCATTCGGTATTTTTCCGAATCATATGTCGCGCGCTCGACGCTTAGGACCCCCTTCCTAGCCTTCCCCCGCAACTGAATGCGGGGGCAGGGAAAGAGGGAGAAGGACGAGCGCGGGACGCATTGCGCGGGCGCGGAGAGCGCTCCCGAGCGCCGGCGCCGGGGCGACTAGTCCGCCTTCGCGCGCATCGGATCGCTCTGCGGCTCGAGCGCGATCTCAACCGGACATACGTGCGGCGGAGACTTGACGATCAGCATCACCGCATCGGCGACGTCGGCCGGCCTGAGCATCGCCGCCCGGCTCAGCCGTTTGTTCGCCGGGATCAGCGACGTATCGACCAGGCCCGGGACAATCACCGAGACCTTTATGCCGTGATGTCTGAGTTCCGCGAACGATGCGCGGGTGAATGCGACCAGTCCCGCCTTGGATGCCGCGTAGACCGCCTCGCCGGCGGGCGTTGTTCGCGCGGAGTTCGATGCGACGCTGATGATCGCTCCGCTGCCGGCGCGCGCCATGGCTCCCGCGGCCATCCGCGCTAGAGCAATCGGGGCTCGGAGATTGAGCGCGATGATGCGGTCCTGGTCGGCCGCGGTCATCTTCAGAAGCTCGGTACGCGGCGGCGCCCACGCCGCGTTGTTCACCAGCACGTCGATCCGGCCGAAGTGCTCGATCGCGGTGTCGAAGAGGGCCTGCGGGGCCTCATCGCCGGCAAGATCGAGCAGGACGATCAGCGAGCGCCCGGGCGGCAGCCCGGTCAGGCGGCGCGTCTCCGCGAGTTCGTCGCGAGTGCGAGCGGCCAGACAGAGCGAAAACCCGTGCCGGGCGAGCGCGACCGCGACCGCGCGCCCGATGCCTCGTCCTGCGCCGGTTACCAGCGCGACCGGATTGTCGTTGTCGCGTGCCATCGCCCGATGCGTGTGCGTCCGGCCCAAGCTTGCGCCGGGCGCTCCAGACGCACAGACTGTCGATAACAGTCCGCGCTGCGGCGCGCCAGCCACGCCGGCCATGCGCGAACCTGCAAACGGCTGCGAAACTTCTGCGGGGGCGAAGCGAGAGTCGAGATGAATCCAGAAGTCTTTCGCGAGTATGACATCCGCGGGGTGGTCGAGCGCGACTTCGATGATGATTTCGTTCGCGACCTCGGCCGCGCATACGCGACCATCCTCCATCGTGCGGGCAAGAAATCGATCACGCTGGGGCGCGATTGCCGGCTCTCGTCGCCCAGACTCCGCGACATGCTCCTCGACGGCCTCGTGCCGGCCGGCATCGATGTGGCCGATATCGGCGTCGTGCCCACTCCGCTGCAATACTTCTCCGTGCTCCACTGGAAAATGGACGGCGGCGTGATGATTACCGGCAGTCACAACGCTGCCGAGTACAACGGTTTCAAGCTGGGGGTCGGCAGCTCCACGATCTTCGGCGAGGAGATTCAAAACGTCCGCCGGATCATCGAGGCGCGCGATTTCGTCCGCGCCGCAGCGCCCGGCAAGCTCACCGAAAAGCCCATCCTTCCCGAGTACGAGGAGTTCCTCACGTCGCAGTTCAAGTTCCGGCCGGGAATGAAGGTCGCGGTGGACGCGGGCAACGGATGCGGCGGGTGCGTCGCCGCGCCGGTGATGAAGAAGCTCGGCGTGGAGACGATCGAGCTTTACATCGAGATGGACGGCCGCTTTCCCAATCATCATCCCGACCCGACCGTCGAGGAAAACATGCGCGATCTCCGCGCCGCCGTGCTCAAGAATCACGCGGAGATCGGAATCGCCTACGATGGCGACGCGGACCGCGTCGGCGCGATCGACGAGACCGGCCGAATCGTGTGGGGGGACGAGCTGATGGTCGTTTTCTCGCGCGCGATTCTGAAGGAGCGGCCGGGCGCGGCGATTATCGGCGACGTCAAGTGCTCGCAGCGGATGTACGACGACATCGCGCGCCACGGCGGGCGTCCGATCATGTGGAAGACCGGCCACTCCCTCATCAAGAGCAAGCTCAGGGAAGAGCACGCGGCGCTTGCCGGCGAGATGAGCGGCCACATGTTCTTCGCCGATCGATATTACGGATTCGATGACGCCATCTACGCATCGTTCCGCCTGCTGGAGATCGTGAGCCGCGAGGGCCGCGGGCTGGGCGCAATCCTGGCCGACCTTCCAAAGACCAACTCCACGCCCGAGATTCGCGTCGATTGCCCCGACGATCGCAAGTTCGATGTGGTCCGGCGCGCGGCCGAGTATTTCCGCCAGCACTACCAGGTGATCGATATCGACGGCGTGCGCGTGAACTTCAAGGACGGATGGGGACTCGTGCGCGCATCGAACACGCAGCCCGCCCTCGTGCTGCGCTTCGAAGCGCAGAGCGAGCCGCGCCTTAAGGAAATCCGCGCGCTGTTCGAGACCAAGCTCAAGGAACTGGGAGCGATGTAGCGGCGCGATGGCGGCGGGGGCGAGGGCCGGGCGCGTCTCGGCGTTGATAATCGCGGGCGGGCGGGGAACCCGGTTCTGGCCGGCGAGCCGCGAGGCGAATCCCAAGCCGCTGTTTTCGCTCGATGGCAAACGCACGCTGCTCGCGGACACGATCGCGCGGCTCAGGCCGCTCGTGTCGCGCGATCGCATCTTCGTGGTCGCAGCGGCATCGCACGAGAAACCCTTCCGCCGCGCCCTGGCGGGGCTGATACCGGCGCGCAACCTCATTGTCGAGCCGGCCGCGCGCGGCACCGCGGTCGCGATCGCATACGGCGCGGCGGTGATCAGGCGCCGGCTCGGCGACGGAATCATCGCGGTGATGTGGGCCGATCATGCGATCGAGCCCGCAGCGGGATTTCGCAAGACGCTCGCCGACGCAATCGCGCTCGCCGCTTCGCATCCGTCGATCGTCGTCATCGGAGTGAAGCCGACGCGGGCGGACCCCGGGCTTGGCTACCAGAAGATCGGCGCCGCAGTCGGGCGGGGTTATCGAGTCGCGCGCTTCATCGAGAAGCCGGCGCCGGCCGTCGCGCAGCGCATGGTCAAGTCGGGCAAGTACCTGTGGAACGCCGGGATTTTCGTCATGTCGAGCGCGACGCTCGATGCCGAACTTCGCCGTCATACTCCGGCGCTCGCATCGGCCGCGGAAAGGATGGCCGCGATGGCGCCGGCGCGCATTGCCCGGTCGTACAAACGCTTGTCCTACGACTCGATCGATCGCGAGATCGTGGAAAAGAGCCGAAACGTGCTCGGCGTAAGAGCGGCATTCAACTGGCACGACGTGGGTTCGTGGGAAGGGCTCTGGGAGGCCGTGCGCGGGCGCGGCGAAAATGTTATCCGGGGCAACGTGCTGGCGCTGGACTCCAACCGAATTCTCGCGCACTCGGATTCGCGCCTGATGGTGCTGTTCGGCGTGCGGGACCTTATCGCGGTCGATACCGGCGACGCGATTCTAATCGCCCATCGATCGCAATCGCCCGAGATCCGCCGCGTAACCGAGGAACTCGCGCGCCGCGGTATGCATCGATATCTGTGACGCGCCGATTCAGCCTCGAAACAACGGCTGAGATCGATGCGGGCGATCCCGGCTGGCACTCACCGCATCGCCGATCGCACGCGATTTTGAGGACGCGTGCCGCGTGCTTATGACGTGCGCATCAATCCAGCGCCTGTGGATCGCACTTCAGGGTGAGCCGGCGCAACTCGCTCTCGCAGGCGTCATCCTCGTCCGCAAGCTCTGAGAGCCGATCGGCGAGCGCGGGATCAACTGCCTCCCAAATGGCCGCTGCGCGGCGCAACCCGCTAGCGATCGCGGCGAGTATCGAGAGATCGCCGCTCAGCCTCTCCCAATTATTCGCGCCCTCGTGCCCGGTCTGCTCCGGAAACTTCGGCCACGTGTTCCGCTCGGTCAGAACCGCCCGAAGCATCTTCGCGTGCGCGGATTCCCTGGCGGCGATCGCCTGAAGTCCCGCCTTGAGGTTTGGATAGCTGCACTTTGTGGCGTGCCGGTTGAGCCGCTCGACCAGAATCTCATTGCGGCCCGCGACCTCCGCCAGCTCCTCCACCAGCCGCGTCTCGGGTGATATTGCGGAGCGCAGCTTGTCGAAAAATCCCATGCCTGATGCCATCTTCTTACCACCGAGCCGTCGCCCCGTGCGCCGCTACGACCGCGTCCGCGCAAGACCGGCTCTTTGACGTGAATACGTATCGGGATCGGGCCGCCGCCTGTCAAGCATTCCCGCTGAACACGCCCCCGGCGGCGCGCCATCCCTCCCAAATCAATAGTAGCTTAAGGTTCGGATGCCAATGAAACGGGAAACAACGCGCGCACGAGCCAGGATTCACGCTTGAAGAAGCCCTGCGTATGGTACGAGTCTTCGAGCTGGAGCAGCGCGTAGTCGAGGTAATGCACGAGTTCATGCATCAGGGTTCGCACGAACGTCTTCGGCTTGACGACGTCGTGGCGCGCCGCGGTCCGCATCCAGAGGATGATCGCCGGCGGCGTGCGCCGGCGCGGATCGCCGGGGTAAAAGAGCCCGTGCAACTCGCCGCGCGCGTTGCGCGGCCTGACCGCGCGCACATCCACCGCGATTGGCCTTACGCCCGCGGCCTGGCAGACCTCGTTCGCGGCCGCCTGCGCGGCGCGCCCCGTAACGGTGGTAGTTCCCCGCTCGAGAGCGCCCACCAGAGCGGCAACGGCGTCGGCGGCTCGGCGTCCCGGCGCGAACTCATACCGATCGATCGCGTCGCTTTGCAGATAGGTCCGCTGAGCGCGCGCGGGCAGCCGGTAAAAGAACGCCGGCAACGCCGGGCCGCGGCCCTCTTTCATGTCGCCGCCGGTTGGACGGCGCCCTTCCTGCCTTTCGTTCGCTCTCATATCATCGAATGCATAGGATCCAGAGAGCAATTACGATGGAACTCAAAACTATTGCGGTCCGCAAGCCCGCCGATGACATCGCCGTGATCGTCGGCCAGGCGCATTTCATCAAAACGGTCGAAGACCTCTACGAGGCGCTCGCGCAGGCGGTCCCGGGCATCCGATTCGGGATGGCTTTCTGCGAGGCGTCGGGTCCGTGCCTCGTGCGCCATACGGGCACCGACGAGGCGCTCGAACGGGCCGCGATCGAGGCGGCATCGGCGATCGGTGCCGGTCACGTCTTCGTAGTGATGCTCGGCAACGCGTTCCCGATCAACGTGCTGAACCCGATCAAGTCGGTCACCGAGGTCTGCACGGTATTCTGCGCGACGGCGAATCCGCTGGCGGTGATTGTCGCCGAGGAGGGCGGCGCGCGGGGCGTGCTCGGGGTGATCGATGGCAGCGCGCCCAAGGGCGTCGAGGGCGCATCCGATCAGCAGGAGCGCCGCGCGATGCTCAGGCGCTTCGGCTACAAGCAGTGACCGCCCGGGATGCGCGCGGCCGGTCGCGGGAGCGCGGGCGGCGCGGTGTGAATCGATCCGACCAGTAAGCGGGAATCGCGGGTGCGCAGGAGTCCGAGATGGCGCCGGGTGCGATGAAAGGCGGGAGGCGGGCAGGGGGCCGCAAGGCGCGGCGAGTGTGGCGAATTCGCGGATGGCGCGTGCGCAATATCGCGGCCGCGATTTTCCTGCTCGTCTGTTTCGGGACCGGCTTCTATCTCGCGCAGTTGTACGGTGAAATCTCGGAGCTGATCGAGCAGCGGCGCGCCGCACTCACCTCGGCTATCTACTCCGCGCCGACCGTGATTCGCCGCGACGATGACATCGAGAGGATCCATCTCACCGGCCGGCTCTCCCATCTCAGCTACACGCAGGCGGCCGCGGCAGCCGCCCCGGGCGAGTACACGCTCACTCCCGCCGCGATGGCGATATACGTTCGCGCGTTTCGCATCGGCGTGCGCGACTATCCCGCGCAACTGGTCCGAATCAATCTCGACGATGAGCGCGTAACCGGCATCGCGGATTCATTCGGCGTAAGAAAAGAGGACGCGGTTCTGGAGCCCGAAGTGATCGGCCGCCTGTTGCCGGGTGCGCCCGCCGAGCGCGCCGAGGTGCAGCTCGCCGACCTCAAGCCGTACCTGGTCAAGGGGCTGCTCGCGACCGAGGACCGCTTCTTCTATTGGCATCCGGGAATCGACCCGGTCCGAATCGCCGAAGCGGCGATCGCGGATGTGCGCGCGCGCCGGCTCAAGGAGGGCGCGAGCACGATCACTCAGCAGCTCGCGCGCACCTTCCTCGACCGGCGCGACAGGAGCTTCGGCCGCAAATTCCGCGAACTCGCCGTCGCGCTGGTGATCGAGCTTCGGCTCAGCAAGAACGAAATCCTGGAGCGGTACATCAATGACGTCGCGATGGGCTCATACGAGGGGACGCCAATCGAGGGGCTGCCGCAAGCCTCGCGCTACCTGTTCAACAAAGATCTTCGCGAGGTGACGCCGGCGGAGGCGGCAACCCTCATCGGAATGATTCGAGCGCCGACGCTCTACGATCCGCGCCGCCATCCCGACGCGTGCCGCGACCGGCGCAATACGGTGCTCGGGGTGATGCTCCGCGCCGGTTTGATCGATCGGGCCGCGTACGACAGCACGGTCGCATCGCCGGTCGCGATCGCGAAGGCGCCCGGTTTGCGCCGCGCGCCGCATTTTACCGATTACGTGACGAGCTTCGTTGCGAAGATTCCCGGCCTGGGCGGGCATCTGGAGGGCCTCAAGGTCTACAGCACGCTCGATCCGGAGATGCAGGCGAGCGCCGCCAGCGCGGTGACGGAAAACCTCGAGCGGCTCGAAAAGCAGCATCGCGCGCTTCGCCGCGCCGAAAAAAAGGACCAGCTCGAAAGCTCGATGGTCGTGCTCGATGTGGAGAGCGGCGCGATTCGCGCGATGGTCGGCGGTCGCGACTACTCCGAGAGCCAATTCAACCGAGCGGTGGCGGCCGAGCGCCAACCCGGTTCCGCATTCAAGCCAATCGTGTACCTGACCGCTCTCGATCCCGAGCGCGCGCCGTTCTCGCCTCCGCTCACGCTCGCATCGGTGCTCCCCGATCGCCCGATGTCGTTCGGAGGATGGATGCCGGTCAATTACGAACGCGAATATCACGGGCAGGTGACGCTCGTGGATGCGCTCTCGGAGTCGCTCAACGTGCCGACCGCGTGGGTCGGAAGCCGGCTCGGCGCGCCTTCAATCGTACGCACCGCGCACGAACTCGGAATCGGAGAGGACCTGCCCGCAGTCCTGCCAATCTCGATCGGCGCGGATGAGACCACGCTGCTGGAACTGACCGGCGCATACCAGGTGTTCGCGAGCGGCGGCATCGAGTCATCCCCGTATGCGGTTGAATCCGTCGTCGATGCGAAGGGCCATCTCATCTACCATCACGAGGACGACGAGCGCCGCGTCATCCGCCCGGCGGTCGCCTACCTCGTCACGGGCGCTCTCAAAGCCGTTCTGCGTTACGGCACCGGCGCGGGCGCGACGCGTATGGGCCTGGATTTTCCGGCGGCGGGCAAGACGGGAACGACGCAGGATTATCACGACGCCTACTTCATCGGTTACACGCCCGACATCGTGTGCGGCGTGTGGGTTGGCTTCGATGAGCCTCAGAGCATCGGGCTTCCCGGTGCGTCGGCGGCGCTGCCCGCATGGGTGCGCTTCATGACCGATACGGTGTCGGCTGATTCGGGCGATTTCCCCGAGCCGTCGGGAATCACCATAGCGACGATCGATCCGGAATCGGGCGGGCTGGCAACGCCCCAATGCCCGCGCTCGATGGCGCTTCCGTTCCTGGTCGGTTCCGAGCCGAGGGTACTCTGCCCGCTACACTCGGGCGCGCTGATCGCGTCGGCGCCGGCGGGCGGGACCGCCGCGGCTTCGCCGCCGCCGGCTGCGCCGGCAATGCCGCCACCGGCAGCGCCGCCGCAGGCGAACGCGATCGCGGGTCCGCCGTCAGGCAGCGTTTTCGGTGGAATCACGAAATTTTTCAGTTCGCTCTTCCACTAAATTGGGGATTTCGCTACGCGACTGAGGTTACTTCGAGCGCAAGGCGCGGCTGGCCGCTCATCCCGCTGCCGGTCTGCGGATCGGCCTCCGGCTGCGCGACGCCATTGCCGTCGGCTGCGCGCACTCGGATCACGAAACTCCCCTTGCGCGTGGGCGCAAAGCGATATCGCCATATCGTCCACACGTATGGCGATCGGTTCTCGACGAGCCTCGCATCGTGCCACGTCGCGCCGTCATCGCTCGATACCTCGACGCGGCGTATGCCCGACGGCCCCGCAAGCGCCCATCCCCAGATATCGACGGGCGCGGCGACATCGATGCTCTGGTCCGGGAACGAGAGCATCCCGTTCTGCGCGCGCGGCGAGAAGAAGCCGGAATTGACCTTGCGCCACGCCGAGTTGCTCCATCCGCGCACCTCCCAATAACCGGGAGTTTCGCGATCGAGGAACTCAAGCTCGGTGATCCATTTGGGCTGCTTCATCCCGTATTTTCCCGGGATGAAGATGCGGACCGGGAACCCATGCGCCGGCGGCAGCGCCACGCCGTTCATCAGGTAGGGCAGAAAATTCTCCTTGCGGAGCAGCTCCTCGGAGGGCAGCCCGGTGTGATAGCCATCGGCGGCGCGCATCGCGCACCAGGTGGCCTTCGAGCTCACCCGCGCGCGATCGAGCAGCGCGCCAAGCTTCGGCCCGGTCCACTCGGCGTTGCCGATCGCGGTTCCGTCGGGCGGATTCCCGATGCATTCGAGCGTGAGAGTTTCGGTGATCGCGGGAAGCGCGAGAATCTCGCCGTAGGAGAGCTCGAGCGGATTGGCGACCAGCCCCTTGATGCGCAATCGCCACGCATCGGCGGCCACCATCGGCGTGTCGCCGTATGAGGTCACGTAAAAGTCGCGGTTGGGGGTAAGCCCCCCAAACCGGGACGGCGCGCCCTCGGCCGCGCCCGCCAGGCGCATCGCGGGCGCGACCCCGGCGATTGCCACCAGCGAGCCCGCGATCGCGACAAAACGTCTGCGCGTGATTCTGGACAAGCCGAGGGAACCTCTCGGCAAATTAAACTGCAGGCGTGCGCGGCCGGTTCCCTCGCGTCTGTTTCATCGCTCCTGCGGGTCGCCGTCGGATTCATCGGCGGCGGCTTCGGACCATTGGCCCGGCGGCTCGCCCGCATTGGGGGCCGGCGCCGCATCGGCAAGCCGGCGCGCGACGATTATGAAGGCGGAATGCGCGACCATCCGATGTATCGGGCGCACGCTCAGGCCCTTCACCTGCCAATGCCGAAGCATCGTCTCGAAGCTCTCGACCTGCCCGAATTCGCGCCGCGCCTGGATCGCATCTACGGTGTCCTTGAGCTGGAGCGCAGTCGGGACGTAACACACGACGACGCCGCCCGGGCGCAACGCGCGCGCGACCACGTCCATGGCGCGGCCGGGTTCCGGCAGATCGAGGAAGATCCGATCGGCGCCGGTCTCATCGAAGCCCTCGTAGAGGTCCCGCTGTTTGAGCGTCCAGTTGGGCGCGGGGCCGAAGAACTGGGCGACGTTCTTTCGCGCGAGATTCGCGAAGTCCTCGCGAATCTCGTAAGAGACCACTTGCCCCGCCGCTCCCACCGCGCGCAGCAGCGCGATCGTGAGCGCGCCAGCGCCGACCCCGCCCTCGATTACGGTGGCGCCGGGGAACACGTCGCCCCACACGAGCAGCGGCCCGGTATCTTTCGGATAGATGACCTGCGCGGTGCGGGGCAGATGCGGGATCAGATCGGCGTAAGTCGGCCGGAGCACGAGGAACGTCTCGCCCGTGCTGAATTTGACGCGCGAGCCTTCCTCGAGCCCGATCACCGCGCCGGCCGCGACTTCTCCGCGAATGAGCAGCTTCGCCTCGGCGCGCAGGATTTTCAGGTAGCGGCGGCCCTTGCGATCGATGAAGATGACGGCGTCGTTCTCTTTGAGGCGGGAGTCCAAGGTGGATTTACGCATAGACGCAACCGCCGAAGCGCGCAACCGCCTATTGACTATCGATCGCGGCGGCGTTTAGGCTTTAGGATGCGCCCGGCCTCCCGCAATCGTACGAGGGCCGGGTCGTTTTGCGTCGGGCGAGAGTGTTAAGCCAATCGTCGTAGACCGCGAGATCGGGCAAATGCGCGCACGCGCGCGCAATGCCGGCAGCTAGATTAATCGAGGGCGTTTTCCAAGATGGCGGAGAAGAAGGCGAAGACCGCTGAAAGAACGGGCGAAGTCCACCACAAGCACATCTGTCCCAACTGCGGCGCCGAGAGCAAAGTGACCAAGTTCGCCGGCTACGGACGGCGCGGCTTTTATCTCGTTTGCGAGAAGGCGTGCGGCTACATCGGCCGCACCCGATGAGCACGCCGATGGGCAGAGCGCGAAAAACCAAATCCTCCAAGCGCGATCGGTTCTCGAGCTTCGGCGACCTTTCAGAGGCGGCCGAGGAAGATGCCGATCTCCCCAAGGACGAGGCCGGCCGCCGCAAGATCAAGCGCCAGTATGCCGACTTGCTCGGCATCCGGATCGAGAAGCTGCGCGGCCACATCCTCAACCGCGAGCGCATCAACAAGACCATCGAGGGCATCTACTTCATCTGCGGCGAATGCATGAAGGTCTGCCATTCCCTCGATGACGGTTTGGTCGAGGACGCCACGAGTCAGAGCAATCTGTGCGGCGCGTGCGCCAAGGCGAAATCCGCCGCGGCTGCACAGGCCGCCCGCGAGGCGGCATCGCCGGCGCGCGCGCGAAAGCGCAAACGCGCCGTTGCGGGGTAGGGTTGTGCCGGCGGCGGGGAAGGGCTAAACAGGGCCGATGTCTTTTCAGTTAATTCGCCCCGACATCAACCTCGATTTCGTCGGGAAGCGGCATTTCTTCGTGATCCTGTCGACCGCGATCAATCTCGCGGCCATTTTTCTTCTCATCTTCAAAGGGCTTAACTACGGCGTCGATTTCGCCGGCGGCAGCGTCGTTCAAGTCCAGTTCTCAGGCTCGACCACCGCGGATTCGATCCGTTCCGCGCTCAAGCCCCTCGATCTCGGCGAGATCACCGTCCAGGATTTCGGAGCGGTCGGGCACGCCTACCTGATTCGCTTTGAGAAGGTGAAGAACATCGGCAGCCTCGGTCCCCGGCTCGAGGGCGAGTTCGACAAGACCTTCGGCAAGGGCGCGGCGAAAGTCGTGCGCGTCGAGAGCGTCGGGGCGAAGGTCGGCGGCGACTTGAGGCGCAAGGGTTTCCTCGCAGTCATTGTCGCGACCATCTTCATGGGCGCGTTCATTGCCCTGCAATTTCGCAACGTGAGCTGGAGTTTCGGCGCCGGAGCCGTGATCGCGCTCATCCACGACGTGCTGGTCGTGATCGGCGCGCTCGTCGTGAGCCAGTTGCAGTTCGACCTGACGACGCTCGCCGCGGTTCTCACCGTGATCGGTTACTCGGTCCACGACACGATCATCGTGTCCGACCGCATCCGCGAGGATGCCGCCAAGCGCCGGCGCGAGCCGATCGCCGCGATCATGAACCGGGCGATCAACGAGACGCTCTCGCGCACCATCCTGACCTCCGGCACCGCCATCGCGGTGCTGATCGCGTTGCTCTCCTTCGGCGGGCCGATCCTGCGCCCATCGGCGTTCACGCTCCTCATCGGGTTCATCACCGGAACCTATTCATCGATTTATATCGCGGGTCCGGTGGTCCTATTCTGGGAAGGCCGCGGCAGGCAGCGCCCGCTCTCCCGCGCGGCCTGAGCCGGGGCGCAGGCCGCTTTTCCGCGCCGCTCGCGGCGCGGCGCAATCGTGGCAATCTCGATTAAGACCGGTCGCGGAGCCTATGCACTCAGGGCGGCATCACCGCCCGAGCGCACGGAGCACGCGACGACGGTCACAATCGCGCTCGAGCGTGCGGACGGGATCGAACGCGTGATGCTCAAGTGTCGCATCGACGATGATCTGCTGGCGCTTGAAACCGCCCGCTCGGCCGACGCGATCGTCGCCCGGCTGGCGCCCTGGATCGAGCGCGAATTCGAGCAGGTGCGCGATGCGGCGCTCAAGGCCATCCGCACCGAGCATCGCCTGAACGAGATTATCTTCGATACCTCGACTCGCGGCCCGTTCTGACCTCGGCTACTCGCATCTCGGTGATCCCGGCGGCCGGAAAAGCAGTTCAGTGATTGGATTTGGCTGATCGATCGTCATATTAATCATGCTTTTAACGAAGAGAACTGGCGCGGAGGATTGCTAATGCGACCCGCGTTCGATTTCGCCCGCCAATGATTGCGTGTCACGCAGGCCCCACTCCGAAGAACGATCGCTCCTCGGGTGAAACGACCTCTGCGCTGCCCGCACAGCATCGACCAGGCATCTCTGACTGGCGCGAGGAACGATGGCCGGCGCTCGAAACTGACCAAAAAGGCCCGGTCAGGCTAGCTGCTGACCTATTGGTAAGGTTGAATTTCCCCTTGACAATCGGCCTGAATCGTTTAGATCAGGCAAGTGCATTCCGCTTGCCTGCATGGAAGCCGTTATGTATAGTGGACTCGACAGGTCCACTAATCGGTTTCGGCCCGTGTCCTGAAAGAGACGAAGCCAGAGAACGAGATGCTTAAGACGCCGATCTACATGGATAATCACGCCACCACCCGGTGCGATGACCGGGTTGTGAAGGCGATGCTCCCTTACTTTACGGAGAAGTTCGGGAATGCTGCCAGCCGCAACCACAGCTTTGGCTGGGAGGCGGAAGAGGCGGTCGACAAGGCGCGCAATCAGATTGCGGGGCTAATCAATGCCAAGCCCAAGGAGATTATCTTCACCAGCGGCGCCACCGAATCCGACAATCTCGCGATTAAGGGCGTCATCGAGTTCCAGAAGGAGAGGGGCAATCACATCATCACCTGCGTGACCGAGCACAAGGCCGTGCTCGACAGTTGCCGCGCCCTGGAACGCCAAGGCAAGGCGACGGTCACCTACCTGCGGGTGGACCGGTACGGAATGGTGGACCCCGACGAGGTCCGCAACGCAATTACCGATAAGACCGTACTGATCACGATCATGTACGCCAACAACGAGATCGGCACGATTCATCCGATTCGCGAGATCGGCAGGATCGCCAAGGACAAGGGCGTCGTGTTTCACTGCGATGCGGTCCAGGCGGTGGGCAAGATCCCCGTGGACGTTGAAGCCGACGGGATCGATCTGCTCGCGATGAGCGGTCACAAGATTTATGGTCCGAAGGGCGTCGGCGCATTGTACGTCCGCTCGAAGGGCCCGCGGGTCAGGATCACGCCGATTATCGATGGCGGCGGACACGAGCGCGGGATGCGGTCGGGGACGCTGAATGTGACGGGAATCGTCGGGATGGGCGCCGCGTTTGAGATCGCGGGGCGGGAGATGCCGGAGGAGGCGCGGCGGCTTGGCGAGCTCCGAAACAAGCTCCAGGCCGGGATATTCGAGCGCCTCGACGAGGTCTACGTCAACGGTCATCCGACCCAGCGCCTGCCCGGCAACCTGAACGTGAGCTTCGCGTACGTCGAGGGCGAGTCGCTCCTGATGGGCATCAGCGACGTCGCGGTCAGCTCCGGGTCCGCATGCACGTCGGCGACGCTGGAGCCGTCCTACGTGATTCGCGCGCTCGGCATCAATGAAGAGTTGGCGCACAGTTCGATTCGATTCGGGCTGGGGCGTTTCAATACCGAAGAAGAGGTCGATTACGTGACCGACCGGGTCTCCCGCGAGGTCAAGCGGCTGCGCGAGATGTCGCCGCTGTACGAGATGGCGAAGGAAGGGGTCGATCTCAAGTCGGTCAACTGGAAGGCGATGAGGGAATAATCGGCCGGAGGCCTTATGGCATATTCGAGTAAGGTTCTCGATCACTACGACAACCCCCGCAACGTGGGCAGCTTCGCGAAGGACGAGCCCAACGTCGGCACCGGCGTGGTGGGCGCACCCGAGTGCGGCGACGTGATGAAGCTGCAGCTCAAGATCAGCGACAGCGGGATGATCGAGGATGCGAAGTTCAAGACGTTCGGATGCGGCAGCGCGATCGCGAGTTCGAGCTACGTGACCGAGCTGGTCAAGGGCAAGCACATCGATGAGGCGATCGCGATCAAGAACACCGTCATCGTGAAGGAACTCAACCTCCCGCCCGTGAAGATTCACTGCTCGGTGCTCGCCGAGGACGCGATCAAGGCGGCGATCAACGACTGGAAGAAGCGCAAGGGCGCGGGCGTGGAGCCCGCCAAGGCGCAGCGGGCGTAACCGGCCCCGTGATGATTTCGCTGTCGGAAACCGCCGCGGAGAAGATCAGGCAACTCGCCGCAGCCAGGGGCGAGGGCGTTGGCCTGCGCGTCAAGGTCGTCGGCGGCGGATGCTCGGGGCTTCAGTACCGGATGGAGATCGACGGCGCGAAGGAACGCGACAAGATTTTCGAGCGCGATGGCGCACGCCTGATCGTCGACAAGAAGAGCTTCCTGTATTTGAACGGTTCCGAACTCGACTACGTCGAGGAGCTGATGTCGTCGGGGTTCAGGGTCATCAATCCCAACGTCAAGCGAAGCTGCGGATGCGGGGAATCGTTCGTCGTATGAGCGAACTGGGGCGGAGAGGCCGGGGTGATGTTGATCCAATGCCCGTCGTGCGGATCGCGCCAGGCGCCGCGGTTGATTTGCACGGAATGCGGCGGGCCGCTTGCGGCTGAACTCGACTGTTTCGCGGCGCTGGGACTCGATCGCAAGCTCGTAATCAATCCTGCCGCCCTCGAACGCTCCTATCACGACTTGAGCCGCAAGATTCATCCCGACCGCTTTGCTAATCGGCCCGCCGCGGTCCGCGCTGCGAGCCTGAGCGCGACTGCGCTGGTCACGCGCGCGTATCGGACGCTGCGCGATCCGGCCGCGCGGGGGCTTTACTGGCTCGAACTGAACGGCCACAAGCTCGCAACGGACAACAAGCAGGTGCCGGGCGATCTTGCCGAGCTGGTATTCGATGTCCAGGAGCAGCTCGCGGCGCTCAGGGCGATGGCGGGACGCGATGCGGGCGCGCTCGCCCAGGCAGTCGGCGCGCGGCGCGCCGAGTTGCAGGCGATATGGGATGACTCGCAGCGCGCGCTGGCGGAAAATTTTGCGCGATGGGATTCAAGCGGCGCATCCGATGCCAACCGGCTTACTGCGGAGCTTAAGGCGATCCTGTCCAGAATCGCGTACCTGCGCACGCTGATCCGCGACGTCGATCGAGAGCTGGAGAACACAAAGGCCGCCTGATATGGCGCGGATTTTCGGAATCGATCTCGGCACGACCAACAGCCTCATCGGCGTGATGGAGCAGGGCGCGCCGCGCGTGATTGCCGACCCCGAGACCGGCGAAGTCCTCCTGCCCTCGGTCGTGGCGATTGCGCCCAATGGCGCAGTGCACGTCGGACGCCGCGCGATCGAGATGGAGCCGCATCTGACGGTCGAGAAGGACGGCCGCGTAAGCGCCGCCGGCTTTCCCGGCGGTGAGTACGGCGCAGTGATTCGTTCGGTCAAGCGCTACATGGGACTGGGCGGCGATGAGATCGCAGCGGAGGATCGCAACCGCTACGCGTTTGCGGATCTGAGCGGCCCGGTCGCCCGTTTCCAGATCGGAAAGCGCACACTCACGCCGCCGCAAATCTCCGCAAAAATCTTGAAGGCGCTCAAGCGGCGCGTCGAGCGCGCGCTGGGCGAAGTGGTCGAACGCGTCGTCATCACCGTCCCGGCGTATTTCAATGACGGCCAGCGCCAGGCCACCAAGGACGCCGGGCGGCTTGCCCGTCTCGAAGTGGTCCGCCTGGTCAACGAGCCCACTGCCGCATCGCTCGCCTACGGGCTCAACCGCATCGCGAAGGGAAACGTCGCGGTCTACGACTTCGGCGGCGGCACATTCGACATCTCGGTCCTGAGCATCAAGGAAGGCATCTTCGAGGTGCTGGCGACCAACGGCGATACTCATCTCGGCGGCGACGATATCGACAACGCGCTCGTGGCCTGGCTGCTCGCGGACGTACCCGATCGCATAAAAACCGATCGGCACGTGTGGAACAGCGCGCGCAGGGCCGCCGAGGACGCCAAGAAGCGGCTGAGCGAATTCGGGGAAACCGAACTGGTTGTCGCGCTGCCGGGACATACGGTGAGCAAACGGCTGACGCGCGCGGAGCTCGAGGCGATCGCGGCGCCATTCGTGGACCAGACTATGCGGCGATGCGAGATGGCGCTTGCCGACGCGAAGCTTGAAACCGGCGCCGTCGATGCCGTCGTGCTGGTGGGCGGCGCGACACGGATGCCGATGGTCCGCCGGCGCGTCGCGCAGTTGTTCCGGCGCGAACCGTTGTGCTCGATCGATCCCGAGGAAGTCGTCGCGCTGGGCGCAGCGGTGCAGGCCGGCGTCCTGATGGGCACGCAGGGCGACATGCTCCTGCTCGACGTAGTGCCGCTTTCGCTCGGAATCGAAACGATGGGCGGCGTGATGGAGCGGATCATCCATCGCAATACCACGATTCCGACCAGCGTCACCGAGATGTTTACCACCGCGGTCGATAATCAGACCCACGTCGATGTCCATGTGCTGCAGGGCGAGCGGGAGCTGGCCAGGGATTGCCGCAGCCTGGCCCGGTTCAAGCTGGGGCCAATCGAGCTCCAGCCGGCCGGCGTGCCCCGGATCGCGGTCACTTTCCTCATCGATGCAAACGGGATACTAAATGTCAGCGCGCGCGATGAGCGCACCGGCCGCGAGCATTCGGTCGACGTCAAGCCCAGCTACGGGCTGACGGACGAGGAAATCGAGCGGATGCTCGAGGAGGCGATCGATCTCGGCGAGCAGGACCTGGAGCAACGGCTCCTGATTTCGGCTCGCAACGACGCCGAGCAAATACTGGTTGCGCTTCGCAAGCAGCTAGGCGATTATCCGGATTTGATAGACGCCGGCGAGCGCGGGAAAATGGAGGAGGAGGCGGCGAGGCTGGAAGCGGCGCGCACGGGAACCGATCGCGACCTCATTTCCAAACTCGTCAATCAACTGAACGAGCTGACCACGCCGTTCGCAGCGCGGATCATGAACTTCGAGATCGGCCAGGCGCTCAAGAAAAAGTCAGTGGATGAGTTGTCGTAACGGAGGCGCCCTCAAGATGGGACTCAAGTGGGATCAAGCGGAGGAGATTGCCGAGATACTTGCCGAAAACCACCCCGGACTCGACCCTCTCGATGTGCGATTTACCGACCTGCGCCAGTGGATAATCGACCTCGACGAATTCGATGACGCGCCGGGCGGCGCCAGCGAAAGCAAGCTGGAAGCCATCCAGATGGCCTGGCATGACCTCTACGAAGAGCAAAATGAAGATGAGAATGATGAATAGGGGCGGGTGGACTAGCGTCTCAATCATCTGAGGAGGTGGGGTTGTGGAAGACCAGGTGATATTGCGGGCGGAGCAGGGGGGAAAGATGCAGGAAAAGGAGACGTTGGACGAAAAGCTGCCGGGCTTGTTCGAACCCGACACGCTTTTGCCGATCCAGTACTTCGAGGCGATGCGCAAGAAGCATCTCCTCGAAGGCGAGAAGCGGCTCATCCTCAGCGTCCTCGAGGACGCCATCGAGTGCTTCATGAAGTGCATCGATGCGGCCACCAACAAGGGCCAGAGGCTGTTTCGCGACGCCGAGGAGTGGATCAACCACGAGGACAAGCGCTGGGTCTTCTCGTTCGACAACGTCTGCGACATGCTCGACATCAACCCCGAGTACATGAGGCGCGGATTGCACGGCTGGAAGGAGCGCCACATCGAAGTGCTCGAGCAGCGCCGCGCGGCGATCGAGGCGCAGCCGATTGCGGTGACCGTCGAGGCGCAGGTGCTTGCCGATGAGCCGGCTGCGGTCGCGGCGAGCAGCGCCGTCGAACCGGCGAAAGCCGCCGTCAAGGCGGCGGAGTCTCATCGCAAGGGCGCGCGCGCGCGCGCGGTCCGGCGGCCCTCGAAGTTTCGCAAAGCGCATCGCGCCTGAGCGCGTTCCGGCCGCTCCCGGCGGCTGGTTTCGTGCGACAGTTTGAAAGGCGGCCCACCAAGGGGGTCGCCTTCGCTTTTTTCGGGGGAATTCGCCCACTCCCGGCGACCGCGGGCATCTGCGATGCGGAAAATCGCGCCGAATTTTCTCTGACCATCGCGGACAGTTGAAATAGAATCCGCTTCGACGCAAACTAGCGGCCGCAGAGCGCGGCTTGCGTGCTGATCAACTATGGCCGAACTCGCCAACACGGCTCCGATGGACATGGGCGCGAGATTGCGCAACTGGCGCGAGGCGCTCCTGTCGGTGAATCTGCCCCCCGATCGGCCCATCGACGCCGTCTCGCGCTGGCTCATCATGACGCGCGCCGCGGTCCTGCCGATGACGCTCACCTCCGGCCTTATCGGCGGCCTGCTCGCGGGCGGAGCGGCTGGTGCGAACTGGTGGTACTTCCTGCTCGGCCTTGCGGGCCTGATGATCGCGCACGCCAGCAACAACCTGATCAACGACTACTTCGATCTGGAAAGCGGCATCGACACTTCGTCAGCGCCGCGCGCTCTCTACGCCCCGCATCCGGTGCTGTCGGGCTGGATTACCAAGTCGGAGCTTCTGCGTGCGATCGTAATTCTGAACCTCGCCGACGCGTGCATACTCGGCGTCCTTTTCGCGGTTCGCGGATGGCTCATCGTCGTGTTCGCATTGGCCGGGCTTTTCATCAGCGTGTTTTACGTGGCGCCGCCGCTCAGACTCAAACATAGGGGCCTCGGCGAGCCCGGCGTCTTCATCGTGTGGGGACCGCTGATGGTTTGCGGAACCTATTTCGTGACGACCGGGACGCTTCCGGCCTGGGTCTGGGTCGCATCGCTGCCGTACGCGATTTTGGTGACGACGGTGCTGATCGGGAAGCACATCGACAAGCTCCCCTACGACGCGGGGCAGCATGTCAGCACGTTGCCGGTGATTCTTGGCGAGCGCGTCGCGCTGCGGCTGAACCAGGGCTTGATGATTTCCTTCTATGTGGTCACGGTCGCGCTGGTCTTGCTCGGCGTGCTGGGGTTCGGCGTGTTGTTGGTGCTCGCAGCGCTGCCGGTCCTGTGGCGCACGGTCAATTTCTACTCGATGGCGAAGCCTGCGGAGCCGCCGCGCGGCTACCCGGTGTGGCCGCTATGGTACGTTGGCGCGGCGTTCATCCATACGCGTCGCGCGGGCGCGCTGTTTGTTCTGGGGCTGATTATAAACCGCATCGCAGCCGCTCTCTGAGCGGCCGCGCCAATCGCGAGAGACTTGCGACGTCGCTAGCCCGGCACGCCCGGGCGAGTATTAGCTCCGGCGGCGAGGTCGAGGACCTCTGCCAGATGCATCGGGCGGCGGCCGGGACAGAACTGGCGGATCTGCGAGCGGCACGAGAATCCGTCCGCCACGATAATCGTATCCGGCGCGGATTTTTCGATCACCGGTATCAGCACGCGCTCGCCGATCGCACGCGAAACTGCGAAATGGCGGCGGTCGTACCCGAACGCTCCCGCCATCCCGCAACATCCCGCATCGAGCACGTCCAGCTTAAGCCCCTCGATGCGCGAGAGCAGGGCGGTCTCGTGTCCGATTCCCGCGATCGCCTTTTGATGGCAATGGCCGTGGAGCAGCGCGTTGGCGCGCAATGGCGGGGGAGCAAACCCCGCCGCCTCGCGCGCGAGGAATTCATCGAGCATCAGCGCGCGCGATGCGAGCGCGCGCGCTCGCGGATCGGCCGGGAACAGCGCCGGAAGCTCATCGCGGAACGTGAGAATGCAGCTTGGCTCCAGCCCGACGACGATCGCGCCCCGCTCGACCGCGGGACTAAGCGCATCCATCGCCTCGACCAGCCGCTGGCGGGCCGTATCGAGCATGCCCTGATCATAGAGCGGGCGCCCGCAGCAGAGGTCGGCCGCGGGAATCGTCACGCGAAATCCCGCGCGTTCGAGCACGGCCACTGCGGCGATCGGGACCTGCGGTTCGAAGAAATTGTTGAACGTGTCGGGGAACAGCACGACCTCGCGCGCCGCGGGATTCGCACCGGCGTGCCGCGCGAACCATGATCGAAACGTGCGGCTGGCGAAACGAGGAAGCGTGCGTTCGGGATGAATTCCGAGGGCGCGCTTTGCGAGCGCGTCCAGGCCCGCCGCGTGCGAGACCGCATTTGCGAGCGCCGGCGCGATCGACGCGAGGCGCGCAAGTTCGTGCAGATGCGCGAAGAATCGCGCATGAAGCGGCCGGGGATTCCGCTCGTAGTAGTGCGCGAAGAACTCGGCCCGGTACGTCGCCATGTCCACCGATGCCGGGCATTCGTTCTTGCACGCCTTGCATGACAGGCACAGGTCGAGCGCCTCCTTGATCGCCGGGTCGCTGAAGCCGCCATCGAGCAAGTCGCCCGTCAGCGCCTCGAACAGCAGCCGCGCGCGTCCGCGCGTGGAATGAATCTCCTCGCGCGTCGCCATGTACGATGGGCACATCGTGCCCGCATCGGTCTTGCGGCACTTGCCGATTCCGACGCACTTGAGCGCGGCACCGGCCAGGCCGCCCTCGGCGCTCAGATCGAAGTGAGTCGCAACCGCGTGCGGGCTGTAGCGCGGACCGAGCCGCAGATGCGAATCCAGCCGGTGCGCATCGACGATCACCCCCGGATTCATCCGCCCCGCGGGATCAAAGGCGCGCTTGAAGTCCCTGAACGCATCCATCAGCGCAGGCGGATACATCATCGGGAGCAGCTCCGAGCGCGCCAGGCCGTCGCCGTGCTCGCCCGAGAGCGATCCCCCGAACTCCGCGACCAGCGCGCCGATCTCGGTCATCGCGCGGCGGAATATCGCAATCCCGCGCTCGCTTGCGAGATCGAAATTGATTCGCGCATGAACGCATCCCTCTCCGAAATGGCCATAGTAGGTCGCGGCCGAGAGATCGTGGCGGTCGAGAATCGTGTTGAACGACCGCAGATACGCGCCGAGCTTCGCTGGCGGCACCGCGGTGTCCTCGGCGCCCGGCCAGGTGCGCGGATGGCCGGGAATGTATGCGCCCGAGCCGAGCCCCGACTCGCGAAGCCGCCAGACCGCGCCCTGGTCGCCCGGATCGCCGAGATACGCGACGCCCGAGCATTCGCGAATCCGGCGCGCCTCGCCGATGAGGCGCTCCGCCCGTTCGCGCGCTTCGTCGGCCGTGTCGCCGCCGAGTTCGACCAGCAGGAACGCGCGCCCGCTGGGAAGCAGCCGGACGGCCTCGAGCCCCTTTTCCCGTGCGAAGTCGGGCAGGTGATGGTCGAAGCCCTCGAGCGCCTCGGGGCGATGCTCCAGTATCCGCGCCGTCTGGTCCGCGGCGAGATAGACATCATCGAAGCCGAGCACCACCAGCGCGAGTTTCTCCGGCCGGCGAACGGCCTGCACCGTGGCGCGCAGCGTGACCGCCAGGCTGCCCTCAGAGCCGACGAGCGCGCGCGCCAGGTTGAAGCCCGCCTCCGGCAGGAGCTGATCGAGATTGTAGCCCGAGACGCGGCGCGGGATTTTCGGGAAATGCTCGCGAACCAAATCCGCGGATCGATCGCGCAGATCGCGAAGCGAGCGGAGCATCTCGCCCGCGCGGCCGCCCTCCGCGATCGCGCCGTCAAGTTCCGCATCGCTCATCGGGCCCTCAAGCTTAAGATGCGTACCGTCGTACAGGATCGCATCGAGCGCGGCGAGATTATCGACCGTCTTCCCGTAAGCCGCCGAATGCGCGCCGCACGAGTTGTTGCCGATCATCCCGCCGATCGTGCAGCGATCCTTGGTCGATGGGTCCGGGGCGAAGAAAAGCCCGTGCGCGGCGAGCGCTGCGTTGAGCTGGCTCTGCACGACGCCGGGTTCAACCTCGGCGGTGCGATTGGCGGGGTCGATCGCGAGAATCCGGTTCATGTACTTCGAGAAGTCGAGCACGAGCGCCGCATTCGTGGCCTGCCCGGCCAGACTGGTGCCGCCGCCGCGCGAAAGGATCGGCAGCCCATTGTCGCGCGCGATCGCGAGCGCGCGCCCGACGTCGCCCTCGTGGCGCGGAACCACGACGCCGATCGGCACCTGCCGGTAATTTGAAGCATCGGTTGAATAGACGGCGAGCGAGCCGGCGTCGAATCGGACCTCGCCCTCGATGGAGCGGGCGAGCTGGTTTCTGAGAGCGTCGAGGGTGGGCATTGGCATCGCGCGCGAGAAGCTGAAATCTAAAGTAACAAGTTAAGATTCGGCCGCCGCATTACCTTGTCACTCCCTCAGCGTCTCTCCCCGCGACGGCTTCGGTCAATCGGAGAAATTAGTCGCGGCGATCGGGATCGTCGGACGGCGGCTCGGCTGATGGCGCCGCCTCGCCCTCAGGCGCCTCCGAGGCGCGCTCCTCTGTCGAGTCTTCGGTCTCTTTAGGCGGCGCCGCCGCAGCGTCCTCGGGATGCGTCTCGACGCCCTGAACCGGTCCGGTCGTCGCCTGTGCGACCGCGGCCTCAATTTCGCGGAACTCCTTCAAGTCGGGGAGGCTCTCCAAATCCTTGAGCCCAAACACCTCGAGAAATTCCGGCGTCGTCGCGTATATCATCGGGCGTCCGGGCGCCTCTTTGCGGCCCGCGATCCGGATGAGCCGGCGCTCGAGCAGGGTTTCGAGCACCGCGCCGGAATCGACGCCGCGAAGCTGCTCGATCTCGGGACGCGTGACCGGCTGGCGGTAGGCGATAATCGAGAGGGTTTCGAGGAACGGGCGGCTGAGGCGCGGCGGCCGCGTGGCGAGCAGCGCGCGCACGTAATGGGCGTGTTCGGGCGGCGTGCGAAACTGGTAGCCGCCCGCGACCTCTTCGAGCAGGATTCCGCGATTGCGCGCCGCGTAATCGGCCGCCATCTCGGCGAGCGCTTTCTGGATCGCCGCGCGCGGCTCGTGCTCGAGCACCGCCGCCAATCGCCCAAGCGAGACCGGCTCTCCCGCCGCGAACAGCAGGCTTTCAAGAATCGATTTGAGGCGTTCCTCTTCCACCGTCCCCTCCGCCGCGCAATTCAAACCTTCTATGCCCGTGCCGGCTCGGCCGGACGCGGCGTGCGCTGTTCGAGCATGATCGGGCCGTAGCGCACCTGCTGGTATGCGATCACCTCGCCGCGCCTTATAAGCTCGAGCAGCGCTATGAAGGTCGCAATCAACAAGGGCCGATCGTTGAGGTCATCGAACAGGGCCGTGAACTCGACTCTCTGCCCGCCCGCGAGCGCGGCGAGGATTCGCGGGATGCACTCTGCGACCGGGATATCGCGCAGCACTATTCCGCGCGGCGCCTGGTCGGCCACGCGCTTCAGCACCGCCCCCATCGCCTCGACCAGGTCGAACAGCGATGCCGTGAAACGAACCTCGCCGCCCGACTCCGGCGCAGGTTCGCCCGGCGCGGTGAACACGTCGCGTCCGAGGATCGGCCGCGCGCCGAGCTTTTCGGCCGCCTCGCGATAGCGCTGGTATTCGAGCAAGCGCTCGATGAGGTCGCGCTGGAGTTCGAGCGCCTCGTCGGTGTCGGCCGCCTCGGGATGCGGCAGCAGCGAGAATGACTTGATCAGCAGCAGGGTTGCCGCCATCACCAGGTACTCGCCCGCGACATCGAGGTTGAGCTGGTCGAGCAGTTCCAGATAGGCGAGGTACTGCTCCGTGATGACGCTCGTGGTGACCTCGTGCGGGTCGAGTTCCGCGCGCTTGAGCAGATGGAGGAGCAGGTCGAGCGGCCCCTCGTAGGTGGGAAGCTTGAAGCGCGGCGCGGGGTCGATTCCGGCTCTTGGCGCTTGCGGCTCCCCGCTCATATCAACATCCGCAGAATCGCGTTGATTATCGGGTTAATCACCGCCCCGACCGAACCCGTATATAGCAGCACCAGGAGGATTAGAAAGCCATAGCGTTCGGTGCTCGCGAATGCGCGCGCGGCGGAAAGCGGCAGGAGCCCGACCACTACGCGTCCGCCGTCGAGCGGAAGCACGGGAAACAGGTTGAAGACCGCGAGCACGATGTTGATCACGATCGAGGCCTGCAACATGTATGCGATCGGCACCGCGATCTCGGCGCCCCACGGCGCGCCCAGGAACCGCATCGCGACTCGCAGGCCGATCGCGCTCAGCACCGCCAGGGTGAGATTCGTCAGCGGCCCCGCGGCCGCGACTTCCATCATCCCGGAGCGCCCGTTGCGCAGCCGCGCGAAATTGACCGGCACCGGCCTGGCGAAACCGAATACCGGCAGATGAAAAAAGAGCAGCGCCGCGGGCAGCAGGATCGTGCCGAAGAAGTCGATGTGCGGAATCGGGTTCAGCGTCAGGCGGCCGGCGCGAAGCGCGGTGTCATCGCCAAGCCTCAGCGCCACCACGCCGTGCATGATCTCGTGCAGGATGATCGCGAACATGGTCGGCAGCGCCCAAATCGAAACCTGGACCAGGAACTCGGGAATCTGGCTCAATTCAGGGTTTCCTTTCGGCCGCCGGCGGCGTCGCGGGTCGCGCGCGGATGGTAGGTGCGATGAACCTTGCGCAGGTGGCTGCGGGAGAGATGCGTATAGATCTGGGTGGTCGAGATGTCGCTGTGGCCCAGCATCTCCTGTACCGCGCGCAGGTCGGCTCCGCCCTCGAGCAGGTGGGTCGCGAACGAATGCCTGAGCGTGTGCGGGCTTACCCAGGAAAGCCGCGGCTCGCAGCCGGCCCATCCCTTGAGCGCCTTGAAAAAGCCCTGGCGCGTCATCTGGCGGCCAAGCCGCGAGACGAACACGGCTTGCGATTTGCGCGCAGGCCGCGCGCGGCGCCGTTTGTTTTCGGCCGCGGAATCCTTCTCGCGGCGCGTCAGATAGTCCAAAAGCGCCCGGCGCGCCGCGCGGCCCAGCGGAACGATGCGTTCCTTCGAGCCCTTGCCGAACACGGTCAGCGTCCCGGCCCTGAGGTTCACCTGGGTCAACTGCAAGCCGACCAGTTCCGACACGCGCAGTCCGCTTGCGTACAGCACCTCGAGCATCGCGCGGTCGCGCAGCCCGCGCAGGGTTTTCGTGTCGATCGCGGCCAGCAGGATCTCCACGTCCTTGAGCGAGAGCGTGCGCGGGAGCTTGCGCGGATGCGGCCGCAGCTTGACCGACGGCGCGGGATCGCGCCCGATGATTCCGCGATCGACCAGCTCGCGCGCAAGTCCGTGGAGGCTCGCGAGATGGCGGCGCTGGGTCGCCACCGCAAACCCGCGCTCGGCCAGTTGCGCCAGGTACGCGGTCATCATTGCAGCATCGAGTTCCCCGGGCCTGCCGCCGCGGCCGCGGCAGAATTCCTGGAAGTCGCGAAGGTCGTGCCCGTACGCATCGAGCGAATGGCGGCTAAGCCCGCGCTCGACCGCCTGGCGCGCGAGATGGCGGTCGATGACCTCGTCCCAGCCGGGCGCAGGAGTGCTCAAGCGGTGGCTTCCTCGGCCTGCGGCTCGGCAAGTTTCTGCAGCAGCAGGTCGCGCAGCTCGCGCATCCGGGCAAGCTCGGTGATTTTGTTTCCCGCGCGGTCGCTCACGTAGAAGACGTCGAGCGCCTGGTCGGCATTGGTCGAAATCCGTGCGAGATGGATCAGCAGTCCGAGCTTGAACAGCGTATGCGTGATCGTGAACAGCAGCCCGACCCGATCCTGCGTGAACACGTCGATCACGGTGTATTGCTCGGATGAGCGGTTGTCGACGGTGACCTCGGTCGGAACGCGGCGGACGAACTTCGCAAGCGCGATCTTGACGTGATGCGCCGATGCGACCAGGTCGGCGATATCCTGCCGGCCCGTGATCACGCGCTCGAGGTCGTTGGACACGCGCGTCCATCGCTCCTCTTCCATCGCCATCGCCCCGGCGCCCTCGAGGTGCGAGACGCGGAAGACGTCGAGCGCAATCCCGTTGGTCCGGGTCGTGATGCGGGCGGAGAGGATGTTGAGATTATTGGCGGTGAGCGCGCCCGCGATCATGGAGAACAGGCCGGGCCGGTCGGGCGTCACCACGGTGAACTCGCTGAATTCGAGGTCGGGGAAATGGCGATGGCGCGAGACCAGCGGGCGGTCGCCCAGCGCGCGCATCAGGTCGAAGTGCATCCCGATATCGCGCTCGGGGACGGTGAAGAAGTAACGGTCGGGCATCTCGGCGAGGAAGGATTCGATTTCCGCCGCCGGCGCGCCCGCGCCCGTGAGCTGTTCGCGCACCGCGCTCTTGACGATCATCAGCCGGCGCGCGGGGTCGATCGCCTCGCGATCGCCCTGTTCCTGCACCTTCAGCGCGCGCATATACAGCTCGCTCAGCAGCATGTCGCGCCAGTTGTTGTACACGTTGGGCGCGACCGCCCGCATGTCGGCGTACGTGAGCAGATAGAGCGCCTTCAGCCGTTCGATCGAGCCCACCTCGCGCGCGAACTCATCGACGGTGCGCTGGTCCTCGATGTCGCCCTTCTGCGCGATCTGCGACATCATCAGGTGATTGCGCACCAGGAAGACGACGAGATCGACCTCCTCGGAATCGAGCCCGAGGCGCTCGGAGACCTCCGCCGTAAGCTGCGCTCCGCGCTCGTGATGGTCGTGGCCGTGGCCCTTGCCGATGTCGTGGAGCACGAGTGCAAGGAAGACCATCGGGAGGCAGGCGAGTTCGCGCGCGACTTCGGTGAGCAGCGGGATCGCATCCTTGTATTCGCCCGTGCGAAGCCGCTCGAGTTCGCGCACCGCGGCCAGCGAATGACGGTCCACGGTGTAGATGTGGTAGAGGTCCTGGAGCACTCGCGCGTACAGCTTTCCGAACTCCGGAATGATCGCGCCCAGCACGCCCGAGCGATGCATCGCCTCGAGCGTGTCGGCGACCCGGCTGCGCGCCGAGAGAATCTTCATCAACTCGGCTCCGGTCCTCGCATCCCGGCGCATCGCGTCGTCGATGAGGGGCAGGTTATCGCGCACGAGCTGGTAGGTGCCGCCCGACAGGTCAACGCCCTGCGCCTGGCAGTCCGCGTAAATCGAAACCAGGTTGAGCGGATCGCGCTTGAAGAAGTCCATCTCGGCGATTATCAGCAGGTTTTGCTGCACGAGGACGCCGGGGCGAATCTGGCGCGCAGAGGGGCGGCGGAAGAACCGGGTGCTCGCAGGACCCTCGATCACTCGCGCGACCAGCCCCTCGGCGAAGCGATTGACCGTGCTCGCGTGCTGGTAATACGCGCGCATCAGGCCGGAGCCCGCCTCCTGGCCGTCCAGCGGGCCCAGCCCGAGCACCGGTTCGATCCGCTCCTGCATCTCGAAGGTCAACTGATCGAAATGGCGGCCGGTCAGGAAGTGCAGGGAGTTGCGCACGCGCCAGAGGAAATCGCGCGCCTCCATCACCTCGGCGGTCTCCGCTTCGGTGATCACCGCCTTCTGCACGAGATCCTCCAGCGAATGAACCTTGTACTTGACCTTCGCCAGCCACAGCGCGGTGTGAAGATCGCGAAGTCCACCCTCGCCCTCCTTGATCTGAGGCTCGAGCAGGTAGATCGAATCGCCGTACTTCGCGTGCCGCTCGCGGGTCTCCTCGAGCTTGGCCTGGAAGAATTTCTGCTGATTTCGATTCAGCACTTCGTCCTCGACCAGCTTGTCGAGGTCCGCGTACAGCTTCTCGTCGCCGGCCAGAAAGCGCGCATCGAGGAGCGCGGTCTTTTCCTTGAGGTCGTTGTTCATCAGCCGGACGCATTCGCGCGCGTTCCTTACTCCGTGTCCGACCGTGAGGCCCGCATCCCAGAGCGCGTGGAGGATGATCTCGGTGACGATCTCCGCATACGGGCCGCGCTTGTAGTCGTGAAGAAAGAGCAGGTCGATGTCGGACTGCGGATTCAGCTCCGCCCGACCGTAGCCGCCGCGCGCGACGATCGCGATGCGCTGGTTGAGTTTCGGGAAGCGCCGCCCGTGTTCGGCGTCGGCGTACCGGTAGAGCGCGCGCATCAGGTCGTCGATTGCGGCGGTCAAATCGCGGACGATCTCGCTTCCGCTCGCGCCCTTGAAGTGACGGTCGGCAAGTTCCGCGCGAATGGCTTCGAGGTATGCGCGCGCGACCTGGCCCGGCGCGCGCGTGGTTTCCATCTCCCCGTACAGCGCATCCTCGCCGCGCGGTATCGCGCGCTCGGGCGGGCTGCTCAGCGCGGGTCGAACGCTGACGGTCACAGGTCTCCCACCGCGGCGTCGGCGTTGAGGAAATGGACCACGGCGGTTGCGATTCCTTCGGCGAGGGTATCCTGGTACTGCGATGACGCAAGCCTGCCCGCCTCGGAGCGATTGGAAAGGAAGCCGCATTCAACCAGCACCGCCGGCATGTGGGCTCCCACTAGAACCCAGAACGGTCCCATCCTTGCGCCGAGCGCGTTCACATCGAGCCCCAATTTCGCATTCAGGTCCGCGACCGTCTGCGCGTCAATCATTCTTGCCAGGGATGACGATTCCGCCGCCTTATACTGCTGGCGCAGATCGGCCAGGATGTAGTTTAGGTTGGCCCCGTCCGGCGTGCCATAGGGCGCCGCCGATGTTCCACCATTTTCCATCCGCGCCAGCCTGATCGTCGCGCGGTCGGTCGTGTTGTTGAGATAATATACCTCGATTCCGGCGGTCTCGGGATTCGGGCTCGAGTTGAGATGAATCGAGACGAACAGCTCGGCGTCCTCGCGATTTGCCATCCGCGTGCGCTCCGGAAGCGGGACGAACACGTCGGTCGAGCGAGTCAGCTCGGCGCGCACCCCGCGCGCATCGAGCGCGTCGCGCAGGCGCTGCGCAATTTGGAGCGAGAGGTATTTCTCGACCAGACCGGATGCGGATGAGGTTCCCGGATCGTAACCACCGTGGCCGGGATCGATCATCACGAGCGGATGTCCCGGCGCGGACTGAAGAGATGCGTCCGCATCGCGAATCTCGGGTGACGGGGCCGGTTGCTCCACGGCCGGCGGTGCGCTCTTAAGCTCTGGCTGGGGAGGCCGCTCGATGGCGGGCTCATTCGATGCGATTTCCCCGGGCGGCGCGACCCGTGGCGATGCCGGAACGCTTGTTTCGGGAATTGCGGGCGTCTCGCGTCGAGGCTTAGGGGATGCGCCGTACTCATCGCGGGCGAGCAGGGGAGCGGCGAGGTTCGGCACCGCGCCGACGCGCGCGAAACGAAGCACTATCGTGTGATTCAGGCGCGCGATCGCGTAGTCGGACTTGCCCTCCACCTCGACCACGATCCGCGCATGGCCATCGCCGGTATCGATCGCGCGCACGGTCCTCACGGGCGCGGTTTCGCTGCCGAAGAACGGGCGCGGGGGAATTTCGATTCGCGCCCGCCCGATCTCGATCCACAATTCGTTTCCGTGGGTGCTCAGATGCCATCGCGGCGCGATTGGGCGGAAGCCGAAGCGCATCTCGACGGCCTGGCCGCTGCGCTCGATGCGCGCCGATTCAAGCGCCGGCGTCCTTGCTGCAATCGCCGGCGCCGCGAGGATTACGCCGATCGCCGCGGCCAGCGCCACGATCGCAATCGCTCGCCTCATCGATTCCACCGCCGCCCCATCACCGCCTCGATTTCGATGCGTGCGCGCTTGGCCTACCCGCCGTCCTTGCGAAGTCTCGATCTGAGGGATGCGAGCGCGGCCAGAGCGTCCACGGGCGTCATGCGATCGATATCGAGCGCGCGAATCTCCTCGACGACGCGGCTTTCGGCCGCGGAGAACAGGCTCATCTGCGCGGCCGGCCGCTCCACCTGGTGCTGGTGCGCCAGGCGCGGCATCCCGCTCTCATCGAGTTCGCCCTGTTCCAGGTTGGCAAGAATCTCGCGGGCCCGCCCGACGATCGAGTCCGGCAATCCCGCCAGCCGCGCGACCTCGATCCCGTAGCTGCGCGACGCCGGCTGCTCGATCACGCGCCGCAGGAACAGCACCTCCCCGCCCCACTCCCGCACCGCCATGCTGAGATTCTTAACTCTGGGTCTCTCGCGCGCAAGGTCGGTCAGCTCGTGAAAATGCGTCGCGAACAGCACTTTCGCGCGCGTCGAGTCGTGCAGGTATTCGGCGACCGCCCACGCGATCGCAAGCCCGTCGAACGTGCTGGTGCCGCGGCCGACTTCATCGAGCAGCAGCAGGCTGCGATCGGTGAGCCCGCGCAGCAGCCGCGAGGTCTCGCTCATCTCGACCATGAACGTGGACTCGCCGCGGCGAAGCTCGTCGCGCGCTCCGATTCGGGTCATCACGCGGTCGATCACGCCGATGCTCGCCTCGGTGGCGCAAACAAAGCTTCCCATGTGCGCCATGATTGCGATCAGCGCGACTTGCCGGAGATAGGTGGACTTGCCCGCCATGTTGGGGCCGGTGACGAGCAGGAGTTGGCGCGATTCGGGGTCGGCATCGAGGTCGTTGGGGACGAACTCGCCCGCGCGCATCCCGGCCTCGAGCACGGGATGGCGTCCGTCGCGAATCCGGATGCGCCGCGATGAGTTCATGGCGGGCCGCACGTAGCCGCGCCGGCGCGCGACTTTCGCCAGGCCCGCCAGAGCGTCGAACTCGCCTACCGCGCGCGCACTCTCGAGTATCGCGGCGCTGTGCGCCTGGAGATCGCGGAGCAGCCTGGTGAACAGTTGCAGCTCGAGTTCCTTGAGGCCCGACTCGGCGGAAAGAATCTTGCGCTCGAGTTCCTTGAGGTTCGGCGTGGTGAAGCGCTCGGCGCCGACCAGCGTCTGCTTGCGCTCGTAATCGGCGGGCACGCGGCCCAGGTTGGGCTTGGTCACCTCGATGTAGTAGCCGAAGACCTGGTTGTAGCGGACCTTGAGGGACGGAATTCCGGTGCGCTCGCGCTCGGCCGCCTCGAGCCGGGCGATCACCTCGCGCGCCCCCGATGCGAGGCTTCGCAGTTCATCGGCCTCGGCGCTGAAGCCCGTGCGAATTACGTTCCCGTCGCGGGCGTTCATCGGGGGCTCATCCGAGACGGTTGCGAGAATTTGCGCGGCGAGTTCGGGTTTGGGCGTGATTCGCGAGGCAAGCTCGCGCAGCAGCGGGGCGCGCCGCGCGGCGATCCATTCGCGAAGCGCCGCGACGCCCTCGAGCGCCTGCGCCAGGCGCAGACAATCGCGCGGCCCTGCCCGCATCGCGCCCACCCGGCCCGCAAGCCGCTCGAGATCGCCAATTTGCTTGAGCGCACCGGCGGGAACCGCACCCAGATCGGCGTCAAACAGTTCCTCGACCGCATCGTGACGCGCGCGAATCTGATCGAGTAAGACCAGCGGATAGACGATCCAGTTGGCCAGCGTGCGCGCGCCCGCCGCAGTCACCGTCTCATCGAGCACCGATAACAACGAGCCCTTGCGCGAGCCGTCAGTCGCGGTGACGAGTTCGAGATGGCGCCGCGTGGTCTCGTCCACGAGCATGTACTCGGTTGCGCGGTAGAGGGCGGGCGGCGTCAGGTGCGCGAGATCGCGGCCGAAATTCTCCTCGACGTAGATGAGCGCAGCGCCGGCGGCCGCGGCCAGCGCCGGGTCGAGCACCGCGATTGCGCCCTCGCCGAAGCGCGCCGCAAGCGACTTGCGTGCCGCATCGGGCGCGAAGCGGGCGGGATCGAGCACGCTTAGGAGGCATCCCGCATCTTCGGCTATCGATTTGATTTCGCCATCCGGTCCCGCGGCGATTATCTCGCGAGGAGCAAGCCGCGCGATTTCCTCGCGCAGCGCCGGAGCGCCCGCGACGCGGGTTGCGAGGAACTCCCCCGTCGATACGTCGAGCGCCGCCAGCGCGAAACCCGCGTCGTCGCGAAGCGGTGTAATCGCAACCAGGTAGCTCTTCTCGCCGGCGACCAGCACCGTCTCTTCGCCGACGGTGCCGGGCGTTATCACGCGAACGATCTGGCGCGGCATCAGCCCTCGCGCGCGGGCGTCGGCCTGCCCCTGCTCGCAGATCGCAACCTTGTATCCGGCGCGCAGGAGCTTCGCGATGTAGGGGTCGACAGCGTGGTAGGGGACGCCGCACAGCGGCACGCCGTCCTTGGAGCGCGAGGTGAGCTGGATATCGAGCACGCGCGCGCCGACCTCGGCGTCCTCGAAGAACATCTCGTAGAAGTCGCCGAGGCGGAAGAACAGGAGCGCGTCGGGAACGCGCTGCTTGACGCTCAGGTATTGCGCGATAAGCGGTGTCTGTCTGACGGCCACGATACCGGCTCGCCGCAGAGAATATCGGGCGCATGGCGTGCGCGCAAAACGACAAAGTCGCGCTCGAGCGCGCCGCCTGATCGTCCCTGAGGCCGGTGCAAATGTCCGAAATTCACGTCCCCAGGTTGCTGACCGTGCTTTTTTTTCATCTGGCGGCGCACTATAAGGGGCCTTGGAGGATTATAGCGGTCCGGCGCGTCGGGCGTCCGCATCTGCCACAGGGGTTGGTGCTGAGGCCCGGCGCGTATCGGTCAGGGGATGGGCCAGGGGAGGTGGTCCGGCAACCGGTTGATCCTGCCAGAGGTAGGGATCGGCGATGGCAGAAGAGAAGAACGGCGATCTGATCGAGGCGATGATCTCGTCGCGGCCCACGCGGCGAGCCACTCAGAATTCTACATCTGAAGCAGAGACGGAATCCGAGGTCAGGATCGTCACGCCCGGCGAAGAGCCGGCCCGCGCACCGCGCCCGTCGAAGGCATCCGAGCTCGAGGGCCGAATCGATGTGCGTCCGATCGGCACTCCGCTCGGCTTCAGGGAACTTTCCGCACTGCACAAACGGACCTGGGGCAACTTGAACGTCCACGAGAAGCGCGTTCACGTGCTGCTCTGGCCGCTCGCGCTTCACTTCGGCCTCTACGACATCAGAGCCGGCCAGGAGCGCAAGCGCCCGCCGCTAATCGGAGCGTTCTGGGGGCGATGTCTCGCCGACTCGCCGCTGACGCTGGGCCATCTCTACCCGGCCTCGCTGTTCAAGGGTCTGGACGCCATCGAGGTGTGGGAGTTCGGCGGCCTGGTGATCGATCCTAATTACCAGGGCAAGGGCCTGCTCAGGACGATCTCGGAGACGGCCAAGCTGTTTCTGTTCTCGCGCCGGCCCAAGCTGATAATCACGAGCCCGGTCGAAACGCTCTATCCGATCTACAAGCAATTCGGGCTCAAGACCGTCGGCAAGGCGCCGATCCAGTATCCGTACGTCAACGACGTGAAGGTGTGGCTGATGTACGGCGATTTCGAGGAGCTTGCCAAGCCCTACTTTATGTAGGATTTATTGTCTGGCGTTCTGTTGGCTCGATCCACTCGGCTTTCGCGATCGCATCCCGCGCCCCGGCGCGCGCGACCGGCAAGCGCGATCCTGCTCGCCGGCGGGCGAAGCTCGCGGATGGGCCAGGCGAAGGCGATGCTGCCGTTCGGGGGGGTGACGCTGATCGAGCGGATTGTCGCGGAGCTCGGGCGCGCATTCGATGAAATCGTGGTGGTGGCCGCGCCGGAATCGGCGGGGCAGGTCCTGCCGCGCCTGCCCGGCGTGGTGATCGTCCGCGACGATCGCGAATACTTGGGCCCGGTCGGAGCGGTGGCGCGGGGGCTCGATGCAATTTCCCACGACGCCGCATTCGCGTGCGCGTGCGACCTGCCGATGCTGGATTCGCGCGTGGCGCGCCGGCTGGTCGAGATGCTGAAGTCGCGGGATGCGGTGATTCCGGAAATCGCGGGCGTATTGCAGCCGCTTCATGCCGCGTATCGAAAGCGATGCGCGCGGGCGCTCGATCAGATGTCGGCGGCCGGCGAGGAGCGCCTCGCTGCGATTTGCGATTGGGTGTCGGTCCGGCGCGTGAGCGAGTCCGAGTACCGCAAGATCGATCCGGACCTGCAGAGCATCTTCAACCTGAACACGCCCGAGGACTACGCCTTGGCGCTCAAGCTCGCCGGGCTTGCGCGGTGACGGGCCGGCGCGTTCGCCGCGGCCTCACTTCGCCGCAGGCTGCCAGCGCAGGATCGGATGGCGGGCCGCTTCGGCCTCATCGACGCGCGAGAGCGCAAGCGTGTGAGGCGCGTTCTTCAGCAACTCGGGCTCGCTAAGCGCTTCGTCGTAAATCCGTTCCATCGCAGCAATGAACGCATCGATGGTTTCCCGCGCTTCGGTCTCGGTCGGTTCGATCATGATTGCGCCGTGCACGACGAGCGGGAAATAAATTGTCGGCGGATGGAATCCGAAATCGAGCAGGCGCTTGGCGATGTCGAGCGTGCTCACGCCCGCGCGGCGCTCGAGGTCGTGTTCCAGGACGCATTCGTGCATCGAGCGCTCGGGTGTTGCGCTCTTAAAGCGCACCTCGAGGCGCTTGCGCGCGTAGTTGGCGGTGAGAATCGCAAGCCGGCTCGCCATCGCAAGCCCGTCCCCGCCCATGGCCAGGATGTACGCGTACGCGCGCACGAGCATACCGAAATTCCCGTGGAATGATCTGAGCCGCCCGATCGAGTCCGGCCGATCGCAATCCAGCGTCCATCCGCGAGCGGTCCTCTTCAGCCGCGGGACGGGCAGGAACGGTTCGAGGTCGCGCTTGACCCCGACCGGTCCCGCGCCGGGGCCGCCGCCACCGTGCGGCGTCGAGAAGGTCTTGTGCAGGTTAAGTTGCACGATGTCGGCGCCCATGTGGCCGGGCTTCGCAACACCCATAAGGGCGTTCATGTTCGCGCCATCGAGGTAGAGCAGGGCGCCGCGCTCATGCAGCACGCGCGCGATCTCGCAGATTTCGGGCTCGAAGATTCCAAGCGTGTTCGGATTCGTCACCATCAGCGCAGCGACGTCGCCGTCGGCGAGCCGGGCAATTTCGGCGGCCTCGAGGAACCCGCGCGGGTTGGATGGCGCGACGACCACCTTGAACCCGGCCAGCGTGCAGCTTGCCGGGTTGGTGCCGTGCGCGGTGTCGGGGATTATCACCTTGCTGCGCCGCTCGCCGCGCTTTTGAAGGTATGCGCGCGCCGCCAGCAATCCGGTGAGTTCGCCCTGCGCGCCGGCTGCGGGATGAAGCGACACGGCGTCCATCCCGGTAATCTCGGCGAGCGCCGCTTCCAGCCGCGCCATCAGTTCGAGCGCGCCCTGCGCGAGATGCGCCGGGGTGAGGGGATGAAGCTCCGCGAAGCCCGCCAGCGCCGCCATCTCGTCGTTGATGACCGGGTTGTACTTCATCGTGCACGACCCGAGCGGATAAAACTGGAGGGCCTGCGCGAAGTTGCACTGGGAGAGGCGGAGGAAGTGGCGCATCACCTGCGGCTCGCTCAGTTCGGGGAAGCCTGCGATGTCGTCGCGGCAAAGCTCCGCGCCGAGGATATCCGCGCCGCTCTTTCCCGCCCCGGCCGGCCGCACGTCCGCGCCGCGCCGGCCCTCGGATGAAAGCTCGAACAAGAGCGGCAATTCGCCGGCCATCTTCCGCTGCGCACCCGCACGCGTCCCGGCCTCGGTCGGTTTCGGCCCGCCCGCGCTCGCCATCACCGCACCTCCGCGAGCGCACCCGCTAGCGCGGCGAAATCCGTGCTTCGGTTCATCTCGGTGACCGAGACGAGGACGCTATCCTTGAGCTCGGGATAATCGGGTGCGAGCGCGACACCCGCCAGGATGTGCCTGCGCTCGGCCGCTTCCAGAGCCGCCGCCGGATCGGCGAGAGAAATCGCGAATTCATTGAAAAACGGGCCGCTGAAACGCCGCCGAATCCCGCCAGCCGCCAGGGATTCCTCGGCGTGGTGCGCCAGCTCGACGTTGCGCTCGGCAAGCTCGCGCAGGCCGCGCCGCCCCATGAGCGCAAGGTACGCGGTCGCCGCCAGCGCGCACAGCGAGTGGTTGGTGCAGATGTTCGACGTGGCGCGCTCGCGCCGGATGTGCTGCTCGCGCGCTGCAAGCGTGAGGCAGAATGCGCGCCTGCCGTGCCGATCGCGCGTCTGGCCGACGAGCCGCCCCGGCATCTGCCGGATGTCAGTCATGCGCGCGGCCATGAAGCCCAGCCCCGGGCCGCCAAACTGCGGCGCCATCCCAAAGCTTTGCCCCTCGCCCGCCGCGATGTCGGCGCCCGCATCGCCCGGCGGCTTGAGCAGCGCGAGCGCGAGCGGCTCGGCAGTGGCGGTAATCGCGAGCGCGCCCGCGCGATGCGCGATCTCGACCGCGGCCTTGACCGGCTCGATCACGCCGAAGACGTTTGGATAGCCGATGACCGCGCACAGGAGGTTCTCATCGGCGATGCGCGCGAGCGCGGCGAGGTCGATCGTGCCTGAGGCGGCATCGAACGGGACCTCGACGATTTGCAGATGTTCCAGTGCCGACAGATAGGTGCGAATCGTTGCGCGATAGTCGGGCCACAGCGCGCGCGCGAGCGCGACCACGCGCCGCTTGGGCAGAATCCGATGCGCCATCAGGACCGCCTCGGCGGCCGCTGATGCGCCGTCGTACATGCTCGCATTCGCGGCCTCCATCGCGGTGAGCTGCGCGATCAGCGTCTGGAACTCGAAGATCGCCTGCGTGGTCCCCTGGCTCGCCTCGGCCTGATAGGGCGTGTAGCCGGTGGCGAACTCGGCGCGGGACACGATCGCGCGCACGGCCGCGGGAACGTAATGGCGATAGTAGCCGGCCCCAAGAAAACTCACGTAGCCGGCGGCGCCCGCGCTGGCCGCCGCAAGCGATGACAGCTCGGAGGCGACCTCGGCCTCGGTGCGCCCGGGCGCGAGATCGATTGCGGCGGTGGCGCGCAGCCGCTCGGGCAGGTGCGAAATCAGGTCGTCGAGGCTTGCCGCCCCGACCGTCTTGAGCATCGCGGCGATATCAGCGCCGGTGTGCGGCATGAACCTCATCCAGTCCTTCCTCCATCGGCGATTGCGCCGCCGCCCATTGTTTGTTGCCTGCTCATGCCGAAGCCTGCCGGCCGCGACGGTAAAAGGGCCGCGCCACGATCGTGGCCGGCACCTTGCGGTTTCGGATTTCCACTTCGAGCGCGCCGGTTGGCGCGCCGGCGCGCGGCGCAGGTTCTCCGCACGAAAGATACCCCATCGCGATCGGCCGATTCAGCGTCGGAGCGAAAGTGCCGCTCGTCACGATCCCAGCCTCTCGCCCATCGAGGAATATCCGGTATCCCTGGCGCGCGATACTCTTTGCGTCATCGGTCATCAGTCCGACGAGCCGCTTCCTGACCCCGCCGCCGCGCTGGGCGGCCAGCGCCGCTTCGCCGACGAAACTTCTGCCGAACTTGATGAACGTGCCGAGTCCGGCCTCGAGCGGCGAGGTCGCGCGATCCAGCTCGTGTCCGTAAAGCGGCAGTCCCGCTTCGAGTCTGAGCGTGTCACGCGCGCCCAGACCGCACGGCTTGAGCCCGGTTGGCGCGCCCGCGTCGAGGATCGCCTCGAACAGCGCCGCCGCGGATTCGGCCGCGACGAACAGTTCGAAGCCGTCCTCGCCGGTGTATCCGGTTCGCGCCGCGAGACATCGCACGCCCGCCACTCGTCCCTCTACCGCGTGAAGCCGAGCGACCGCGCCGATCGCAAAATCGGCGAGCGGAGCGAGGATCGCCGCGCTGGCGGGGCCTTGCACCGCGACGATCCCCCTCTCGCCGGTTAAGTCGCGCAGCGATGCGCCGTGGACGTTCGGCGCGCGAAGCCAGGCGAGATCGGTTTCGACGTTCACCGCGTTGACGCAGAGCATGTAATGGGCCGCGGCGAGCCGGTACACGATGAGATCGTCGACAGTGCCGCCGTCCTCGGCGCACATGAGAGAGTATTGCGCCTCGCCGTCGCGCAGCCGCGCCGCGGAGTTGGTAAGCGCACGCTCGAGCAACTCCAGAGCCTGCTCTCCGCGCACCTCGAATTGTCCCATGTGGCTCAGATCGAAGATTCCGGCGTGCGCGCGCACCGCGAGGTGTTCCTCGATGATTCCGCCGTAACTGAGCGGCATCTCGAACCCACCGAAAACGGTCATCCGCGCGCCGAGTCTGTGGTGGAGCCCGAACAGGACAGTGCGCTTGGGCGCATTCATCAACTACCCGATTCTAACAGACCCCGATATTGCCAACGAGACGACCTTCCGCGGGTTGCCCACAGCGCGGTACGCTATCCACAGCGCGTTGCCGGGCGGCAGCGCGTACTATATTCAGAGGACCGCGATGCCAGCGATTATCATGGACGGGCGCAAGCTGAGCGCACATCTCCTGCCGGAGTTGCGCCGCCACGGCGAGGAACTCAAGAGCCGCCACGGATGCGTGCCGCTGCTTGCGGCGATCGTCGTGGGCGATGACCCGGCATCGCGCCAATACGTGCGCAACAAGCAGCGCATGGCGGCGCAGCTCGGCTTCGAGAGCAGGACCATCGCGATCCCTGCGGCGGAGGCATCGACGGCGTCCCTGCTCGAGACCATCGATGGGCTCAATCGAGATCCGCGCGCGACCGGAATCCTGCTCCAGATACCCGTGCCCGAGCACATCGAGCGCTTCCGGCTCTTCGATGCGATTGCGCCGGAGAAGGACGTGGATGCGGTCGGCGCATCGACGGTGAGCAGCTTCTATCGCGGCCAGTGGGGACGCTTCATACCCTGCACCACGCGCGGGGTGCTGACCCTGCTCGACTATTACAAGGTTCCGGTCACCGGCTCGCGCGCGACCGTGATCGGCCGCAGCGACATCGCGGGCAAACCGACCGCTTTGATCCTCGGCGGCAGGATGCGCAACGCGACGGTCACCTGGTGCCATCGCTACACCCGCGACCTCGCCGCGATCTGCCGCGAGGCCGACATCCTGGTCAGTTGCGTCGGCGCGGATGTGGGGCGGCCCTATCTGATCACCGCGGACATGGTCAAGCCCGGAGCATGCGTAATCGATGTCGGCTTCCGGCGCATCGGCGCGGGCAAGTTCGCCGGCGACGTCGATTTCGATGCGGTCAAGCAGGTTGCCGGATGGCTGACGATAAACCCCGGCGGGACGGGGCCAATGACGGTTTTGGGATTGATGCAGAACCTGATCGATGCGGCCCGCTACCGGCTTGGACTGGAGCGCGCGGCCTATTCCGTCTGATGCGCGGGCGGATCACGAAATCCCGCCGGCTTTGCCGATCGGCAACAATCGATAAACGATCAATCTCTGGCCGCGAAGCGCGATCGTCCATCGGAACTGTTCGTGGCGGGGCAATTCGCCGCCCACCTCGTTCTCGCCCTTCCAACTAATCAGCCAACCGCCGCCGGCGCGCGCGACGCCGCTCTCGATCGCATCGCGCGCGGCCGATGGATCGAAGCCGGGAACCACTATCCGCGGGTTTTGACCGTGGAAGTAGTAATTGAATGGGATCGAATAATAACCGAACGGAAATCCTGGATTCGCAGTCCGCGCCGCGGCGCCGCTCGACACGTATCCCGACTCGAAGAAGACGGGCTCGGATGCGCCGCCGCCGGCGACCATCGCGGAGATTTCCTTCCACGGCTGCGCGATCGGCCGGTCGAACGGATAGAGGATGATCAACGCGGCGGTCATCGCGGCTGCCGCCAGGTTGCGAAGGCGCACATCGATTCGGCCGAGCAGGCCGGCGGCCCCGATCGCGAGCACCGCCGCCGCGGGCGCCACGTAACGGATGTGAAACATCGGCCGGATGACGATCGATCCCGCCGCGAACGCGATCAGCGGCAGCAGCGACCACACCGCGCACCAGCGAAGCGGTTCCTCCGCGTTCTGCTCGCGCGGACGGTCGAAAAGGAGCCCGAGCGCGATCGCGCCTGCTCCCGCGGCCACCAGCCCCCTGGCCGCGAGCGAGTAATCCTGCGCGGGGCCGATCCAGTCGAGCCAATGGCCGGTGACCAGCGCATGGCTCTGGCTTCGCGCGATCGGAAGCCATGGAAGGAACAGCGCGAAGGCGATCGCGATCGCGAGCCAGGCAATCGGATTGCGCCGGCCGCGCAGCCAATCGCGCACCAGCAGTCCGATCTCGGTCCCCACGATGATCATCCCGCCCATGTGCGTGTAAAGCAGCGTCGCGCCGAGCACGCCGCAGGTCCCGGCGCGCGCGGCGGTGGGCCGCGCGCGCGTGCGCCAGAGCGCGAACAGATGGCCGAGCGCGATTGCGACGAACATCGAGTACATCCGCGCCCGATGCGAGAACACCATCGCGATCGGGTTGAACGCCCAAATCGCTGCCGCGGTGGCCGCAGTGCCATCGTCAAACATCTCGCGGCCAAGCGCGAATACCAAAACCAATCCCGCCAGCGCGAACAGCAGCGATAGCGAGCGCAGCGCCCCCTCGCTCGTTCCAAACCCGAGCGACCAGAAATGCAGCAGCGTGTAATAGAGAATCTGCTTGCCGGGATCGTCGTTGACCGGAATCTGAACGATCGACGCGACGTTCGGCTTCGCCGCCGCCATCGCGCTGTACGCCTCGCTTGCGCCCAGGCTGTCGGCGCCGAGCCCCCGCGAATAGAGGATCGCGGATAAGGCGAAAGTTGCGGCGAACACGGCAAACGCCGCATTCAAGCCCGCTCGACGTTCGAGATTCGCCCCAACCGCCATCCCGATCCTCCCGCCCCTTGCCGCACTTATACTCCAATCGAATGGCGCGATCTTCAATCGCCGGGCTGGCGTCACTTGACTGGCGGACCTGAGACTGCACTAACTGCTGACAATCATGTCCGAATTTCTGGAGTCGGTTTCCGAAGCTGGAGCCGGGCCCAGGGACAGGGTGGTTCTGCCGCCCGTCGAGCAGATGGGCAGGGAGGTGTGGTCGCTCGCATGGCCGGTAATCCTCTCTTTCGCGCTCGATTCGATCCTGAGCCTTGCGGCGATGTTGATGGTGGGGCGGCTGGGCGCCGAGGCGGTCGGCGCAGTCGGTCTGGCGACGCAGATCCTGGGCGCGATGCGCGCCGGGATCGGAGCGGTCGGCACCGGGACGGTCGCGCTGGTCGCGCGATACATCGGCGCCAACGATCGCGACAGCGCCGAGGAAGTGCTCAAGCAATCGGTGATCTGGGGCGTCATTGTCGGGACGCTGGTCGCGATCCCGGTGATCGTTTTCGCGCATCCGCTGATATCGCTATTCCGGGTCAAAGGCCCCACCGCCGAGATGGGGGCGCGGTACCTGCAAGTAGTGATGCTCTCCGAGCCGTTTGCGGGAATCTTTTTCATGTGCGCATCGGCGCTGCGCGGCGCGGGCGACATGCGCACGCCGCTGTGGATCGGCGGGATCATGGATCTGCTCGCGATCTTCCTGAACTACGCGCTCATCTTCGGGAAGTTCGGGTTTCCGGCGCTCGGCGTTGACGGCTCCGCGTTGGCGACGCTGGCGGTACTATCGCTCGGCGGATTGGCTTTTTTCTGGGTCCTTTCGTTCGACGGGATGGTGCTGAATTACCGATGGGAGCGGATGCGGCCGGACTGGGGACTGGGCTCGCGCATCCTTCGCGTCGGCAATCCGGCGGCGATCGAGCAACTCGTCATCCAGTTCGGATTCATCGCATACGTGGCGTTCGTTGCGAGCTACGGCGCGAAGGTAGTCGCCGCGTACTTCATCGGCGTGCGCATCCTCGCGCTTTCGTTTTTGCCCGGCTTCGGATTCTCGGCCGCGGCGGCGACCATGGTTGGCCAGGGACTCGGCGCCGGCGACAAGGAATTTTCGCGCAGGGCAGGGTGGCTCTCGATGCGGATGGCGATTGTCATGATGACGGCGCTGGGCTGGGTATTCATCATTTTCGCGCGCCAGATCGCCGGCCTCTTCATCGACGACCCCGCCGTGATTGTGAACGCGATCCAGTTCATGCGCGCGCTGGGGGTGGCGCAGCCCCTGATGGCGATCGACTGGACCACCACCGGAGCCCTGCGCGGCGCGGGCGATTCGCGCTTCCCGCTGTGGGGGTCGATGGCGGGCTTTTACGGGCTCAGGCTGTTTCTGACGATCGTGATAACCTACCATCACTGGCCGGTCGCGTGGGTCTTCTGGTCGCTGGTTCCGGACTTCATGGTGCGTTCGTCGCTGAAGTCGTGGCGCTTTCGGACCGGCAAGTGGATGACGATCAAGGTATGACGCTCCGGTCTGTTGATTGATCGCGAGCGCGCCCGCTTTACGCCGCTCGGCGCGCGCGCAATCCTTGGAAAGTGGCGGAAGCAGAACGCGCCGAAGAACTCATCGAGGGCACGCTCGATCACATTCTGTACGTGAACGACGAGAGCGGGTACTCGGTCGCCGTGGTCGAGAGCACCGATGAGGCCGGGGCTGCGCGCCGCTTCACCATCGTCGGCAATCTGGCCGGGCTCGAGATCGGAGCGGGTATCCGCGCGCGCGGCCGCTTCGAGAAGCACCCCCGATTCGGCGACCAGTTCCGCGTGATCGATTACGAGACCGTGCGGCCGGCCGGGGTGGCGGCGCTCGAGCGCTACCTCGCATCCGAGATACAGGGCATCGGTCCCAGGCTCGCCCGCCGCATCGCCGAGCACTTCGGCGACCGCCTGGGCGAGGTGCTCGACAACGAACCCGAGCGGGTTGGCGAGGTGAGCGGGGTGGGGCGCGCGGTCGCAAGCCGGGTCGCGACGGCATGGCGCGACGCATCGGGGCTGCGCGAGCTGACGGTCTTCCTGCGCGGCCACGGGATTGCCGCGGCGCACGCGCGCAGGATTCACAAGGAATACGGAAGGAACTCGCTCGAAATCATCCGGCGTGACCCATACGTGCTCGCGCGCACCATCCACGGGATTGGCTTTCGCACCGCAGACACCGTCGCCGAGAAGCTGGGCATCCCGCGCAACTCCCTGGAGCGCGCTCGCGCCGCGATTCTGTACCTCCTCGAGCGGATGGCGGAGGAGGGTCACGTTTACGCCCCGCGCTCATATCTCGAGGCGCAATTCCGCCGCGGTCTCGAGATGGACCCCGATCTTGTGCCCGAGGCGCTGGAGCAATTAGCCCAAAGCGGCGACGTCGCATGCGAAGGGGCCGGCGAGGACACCGCGGTTTACCTCGCGCGGCTTCACGAGGCCGAGGTCGAGGTGGCCAAGCGGTTGCGGGCGCTAAGTAGCGCGCGCCCGATGAGCGCGGCGGTCGCGGAACGCGCGCTTGCGAGCGCAATCCGCGCCGCCAATCCGGCGCTGTCGGCTGAGCAGGTGAGGGCGCTCAAAGCCGCGCTGGCAAGCGGCGTCACGGTAATCACCGGCGGTCCCGGGACCGGGAAAACCACGCTGCTGCGCTCGCTGCTCGCCGCGCTGGATGAGGCCGGTCTCAAGCCGACGCTCGCAGCGCCGACGGGCCGCGCCGCACGGCGGCTCCAGGAGGCGACGGGCCGCGATGCGAAAACGATTCACCGCCTGCTCGAGTATGCGCCCGAGAGCGGGGGATTCGTGCGCGGCCCGGAGTTCCCGCTGCGCACGAATTACCTGGTCGTCGATGAGTCATCGATGATGGATATCGAGCTCGCATCGAGCGTGCTCAAGGCGCTGATGCCGAACTGCTCGCTGCTGCTGGTTGGCGATCGCGACCAGTTGCCGTCGGTCGGACCGGGAAGCGTGCTCAAGGATGTGATCGCTTCGGGGCTGGTCCCGGTCGTCGAGCTGCGCGAGGTATATCGCCAGGCGCGCGAGAGCCTGATCGTCTCCAACGCGCATCGTCTCAATCACGGCGAGTTCCCGGACATCAGCAACCATCCCGACGGCGACTTTTTCTTCTTCGAGCGTACTGCTCCCGAAGACGTGCTCGCGACCGTCAAACAGCTCGTGCAGCAGCGCCTCGTCGGACGATTCGGAATCCGCGATTCGCGCGACATCCAGGTGCTCACCCCGATGAATCGCGGAGCGCTGGGCACCCATGCGCTCAACCGCGAGTTGCAAGACCTGCTAAATCCGGCGGGGCCGGAAATTCGCGCGGGCGAGCGCACGCTGCGCGAGGGCGATCGCGTAATCCAACTGCGCAACGATTACGACAAGGGCGTGTTCAACGGCTCGATCGGGCGGATTCTCGCGATCGATCGCAAGCGCGGGCGCGTCAGCGTCGCATTCGAGGAGACGCACGCGGAATACGACCTGTCGGAACTCGATGAGATCGGGCTGGCGTACGCGATTTCGGTGCACAAGAGCCAGGGTAGCCAGTATCCGGCCGTCGTGATGCCGGTGCATCCGAGCCACTACCTGATGCTCAGGCGAAACCTGCTTTACACCGCGATTACGCGCGCCGAGCGCGTCTGCGTCCTGGTCGGCACCAAGGGCGCTCTCCAGCAGGCGGTTCGCAATCAGGACGAGCGGATGAGGTTCAGCCGTCTCGCCGAGCGTCTGCGCATCGACTGACCGCGCGGGGCTGATTCATCGCCGGGCGGGTTTTCGACTCTCCGCCGGAGGGCGACGGCGCTCGCCGCGATACGGCTTGAGCTTTCGGAGCGCCTCCATCACCGCATCGGCTTGGGCGCGTACCGCCGCGGGATCGTGGCCGCGCTCGTGGAGGTGCTTATCAACCTCGGCGAGGGTCCTCGTGTAGTCATTGCGGAACTTGCGATTCAGCTCTTTCCAGGGGATTCCCGCAAGCGCCTCAACGGTGCTGCTCTTTGGCTCGTAGAGCCCACGCGCGAGGAGCACCGCGATCGCGGGATATCCGACGTAGCCCTGCCAGTACGATGCGTTGTCGTTGGACGACACCTTGCGCAGTCCATCCGAAGTCTCGACCTCGTACGTCTTATCGCCTTCCGATGAGACCACGCGCGCGTGCGTGTCGTCTTCGAGCCGGACGCGGCGGTCGCCGAGCGCCCCGAGCGCCTCGTACACCTTTATGACGGGCGGCATCTTCCAGAGCTGCTCGGCCATAGCTGACCTATCGCGAAATGCGCCCGGCTGCGCAAGCGCAACCGGCGGCCGCCGCGCTATGCCGAGTAGCCGCCGTCGACCGGGAAATTCACGCCGGTGATGAACTCCGACTCATCGCTTGCCAGGAACAGCGCGACGGAAGCGATGTCGGTGGCGCGGCCGAGCCTTTTCAGCGGGATTGGCTCTGCGGCCGCCTTCTTCATCGCGTCGATCTGCGCCCGCGCGGCGACGGGAACGAACTGCGCCAGCATCGGGGTGTCGGCGGCCACGGGGCAGATCGAATTCACGCGAACCTTTTTCGGAGCAAGTTCGATCGCCAGCGATTTGGTCAGCGCCACGACCGCGCCCTTGGAGGCGGCGTAGATGCTCAGGTTCGCGCGTCCCTTGAGCGCGGACAGCGACGCGGTGTTGATGATCGATCCGCCGTCGGGGTTCTTTGCGATCTCGGGCGCGCCGTACTTGCATCCAAAGATGACGCCCTTGAAGTTCACGTCCATGATTCGGCGGTACTGGTCGGGCGTGATGTCGGCGATCGGCGTCGCCATCATCGGGACGCCCGCGTTGTTGTAAAGGATATTGAGCCGCCCGAAGCTCCGGATGGTCTCTTCAACCATCGCTTTAACTTCCGCGGGACGCGAGACGTCGGCGCGGATGAAGATCGCGCGCCCGCCGAGCGATGCGATTTGCGATGCGGTGTCGCTTCCTCCGGCCTCATCGATGTCGGCCACGGCGACGCTTGCCCCCTCGCGCGCGAACACGAGCGCCGCCTCGCGCCCGAATCCCGAACTCGCGCCGGTAATCAATGCGACCTTGTTCCTGAGCCGGTCCATCGCGATATCCCCGCGCCACGTTCGCACCGCTTCCGGCCTCCGTCAAGCCGCAGCCCACCGGCTTAACAGCGCTGCCTCTATCTGGAATGATTGCTCAGCACCTGGACGGCTTCCGACATGCGCGACTTGCTGGTCTCGATTCTCAGCGCGGCGATTGAGCGGGCGCGCGCCGCGGGCAAACTCAAGTCCGCAGCCTCGCAAATCACGATCGAGGCGCCCCACGATCCGTCGCACGGCGATGCGGCATCGAACGTGGCGCTTACGATGGCGCGGGCGGAGGGCAAGGCGCCGCGCGCGATCGCGGCCATCATCCGCGAGCACATGCAGCTTGCGCCCGAGATTCAGGAGGCCGCGGTCGCGGGTCCGGGATTCATCAACTTCAGAATGGCGCCGGCGTACTGGCACAGCGAGATGCGCCGGGCGGCGCGCGAGGGCGCGGGCTTCTTTCGTCCGCTGCGATGGGAGCTTCGCCCCGGCGCCGGCAAGCGCGTGCAGGTGGAGTTCCTCTCCGCGAATCCGACCGGGCCGCTTACGGTCGGCCATGGGCGCAACGCCGTGCTTGGCGATACGATCGCGCGGCTGTTCGAGTCCGCAGGCTTCGATGTGACGCGCGAGTTTTATTTCAACGACGGCGGCCGGCAGATGAAACTGCTCGGCGAGTCGGTGCGGGTGCGGTACCTGGAGGAACTCGGGCGGCCGGCGGCGATGCCCGAGGAGGCCTACCAGGGCGAGTATATCCGCGAGATCGCGCGCGGCCTTCGCGCCGCTCACGGCGATGGGCTCGCGGATTCGCCCGGCCTCGACGTTTTTCGCAGCGCGGCGGTGCGGGCGATTTTTGCGGACATCAATCACACCTGCGAGCGGCTGGGCATCCGCTTCGACGTTTACACCAACGAGATCGATCTGATCAGGTCGGGCAAGGTCGATGAGGTCCTCTCCGCGCTGCGCGCGCGCGATCTGCTTGTCGAGAAGGAAGGCGCGATATGGCTGCGCGGAGAGCCGATCGGCCTTCCCAAGGATGAGGTCCTCGTTCGCTCCGGCCCCGATGCCGAGCCGACTTATCGCACGCCCGATATCGCCTACCACATCGACAAGCTCCGGCGCGGCTTCGATCTCGTCATCGACGTGTTCGGCGCCGATCACATCGCCGAGCACCAGCAGGTGGTCGCCGCGGTGCGCGCGCTGGGCCACGACACGTCCGCGATCCACGCGATCATTTACCAGTTCGTCACTCTCACGCGCGGCGGCGAGAAGGTGAAGATGTCCACGCGCAAGGCGACCTACGTCACGCTCGACGAACTCATCGATGAGGTCGGCGCCGACGTGGTGCGGTTCTTCTTTCTCTTCCGCAAGTCCGACAGCCACCTCGACTTCGATCTCGAGCTTGCCAAGCGGCAGGCGCCCGAGAACCCGGTCTTCTACGTTCAATATGCGCACGCGCGGCTGGCGAGCGTATTCCGCGAGGCCGAAAAGGCGGGTCTGACTCTTCCCGCGGATGAAGCCTCGATCAATCTGGAGATGCTCGGCGCGGAAGAGGTGGAACTCGCCAAGCGCGCGGTCGGATTGCCGGCGGTGATGACCGCGGCGGCCCAGGCGCTCGAACCGCATCGCATCCCGTTCTACCTCCTCGAGCTGGCGGGCGATTTCCATCGCTATTACAACAAGCCCACCAATCGTATAATCGGAACGGACCGCGACCTGAGCGTCGCGCGGCTGTTCCTGGCAGGATTGCTGAAGACGGCGATAGCAGCGGGGCTTGGATTGCTCGGGGTCAGCGCTCCCGATCGGATGTGAGGGCGGCGGATGCGATTTGAAATAAGGGCGGGTGGAGCTTTTCTCATTGTCATCGGATTGCTCGGGCTGTCGGGCGCGGTGTTCGCGCTGGGCCTGATCGCGGGCTACGAGATGGCCCGCCAGAATCAGCCCGATTCAAGCCAGGTGGCATCGGTCTTCCCGGTGCCGAGCGCGCCGGCCTCGGAGGCGTCGCAGGCGGCCCAGCCGGGCGCATCGGCCAGTGCGGCGGCGTCGCCGGCGGCGCTCGCGGCCGTGCCGAAGGCGTCGGTTGCAGCGGCGAGCGTCGCAGCGCCAATCGCCGCCAGGACTCCCACCGCGCCGCGTCCCCCAGCCGCTCCCGCGCCGATCGCGAAACTGAAGCCGCCTGCCCCAATCGCCTCGCCGGCCGAGGAGGCGGTGCCCGCGGAGTCCTCACGCGCGGTGGCAAAGACGGCGCCCTCGACGGCGAGCGCCGCGCCGCTTCATCGGCATCCGTACAACATTCAGATCGAGGCGGTCATGGACCGCAGCGGCGCCGATCAGATGGTCTCGCGGCTCAAGTCATTGGGCTACAACTCATACGAAGTGCCCGCGATGATCGCCGGGCAGACCTGGTATCGCGTCCGCGTGGGTCCGTACGACTCGGAAGAGGATGCGAAGGCGGCGCAGGAGAAGCTGCGCGCACAATACAAGACCGCCTACACGACGCATTGATCGTTGCCGGATTGGGCCGCGTCGATTGACACAAATGCGCCGGGCGTGGATATATAGTTCAGTGATGTCGGATTGCATCAGCCGGAAGTGGTGGGCGAGCTGGCGTTGGAACGCCAAGGCACTCGCCTGCGCGCCGGTCTTGTAATCTGAACCGAAACCGAACTTCCAGGGCCGCAGGCGAAGAGCCGGCGGCCCTTTTTGTTTTTGGCGGGCCGCGCGGACGGCGGAAGCGAACGGGAGAAAAACGATGCTGCTACCCAGCGAACGCGAATTCGAAGACCTGGCGGCGCGCAAGTACAACCTGATTCCGGTCTCGCGCGAGGTCGCCGCAGACCTCGAAACGCCCGTCTCGGCCTTCCTCAAGGTCGAACGCGGCGATTACTCATTCCTGCTCGAGAGCGTGCGCGGCGGCGAAAAGTGGGGACGCTACACCTTCCTCGGCTGCGAGCCATCGACGGTGATCCGCGCGCGCGCCAACCGAATGGAGGTCATCCACCCCGGCCGCGCGGTCGAGGTCCGCTCGATAAGCAACGCGTTCGAGGAGCTTCGCACCGAGCTCAAGCGCTTTCGCGCGCCCGAGATCCCCGGCCTGCCGCGGTTCTTCGGCGGCGCCGTCGGATTCCTCGCGTATGACGTCATCCGGTGCTTCGAGCGGATTCCGGAAACCGTCACCGACGATCTCGGCACGCCGGACCTCTACATGATGTTCACGGACACCGTGCTGATGTTCGACAATGTCCGCCAGACGCTGCGCATCATCGCCAACGTTCCCGTCGATGAGTTCCCCTCGGTTCGCGCCGCCTGGCAGAGCGCGCAAATCAAGATCGATGAGATAATCGAGCGGCTGAAGGGGCCCGCGATACCGCCGCGCCTGGAGGGCGCCGGAGCGGTCGCCAACGATGCCACCATCACCTCCAACCTGACGCGCGAGTCCTACATGGCGGTCGTCTCGGCGGCCAAGGAGTACATCGCAGCCGGCGACATCATCCAGGTGGTCCCATCGCAGCGCTTCGAGGCGCCGCTAACCGCCCATCCGTTCAACATCTATCGCAGCCTGCGCACCATCAACCCGTCGCCCTACATGTTCTATCTCCGCCTGGGCGACCACACGCTCGTTGGCGCATCGCCCGAGGTGATGGTCCGCGTCGAGGGACGCGACATTACGCTGCGCCCGATCGCGGGCACGCGGCGGCGCGGCGCGACCGAGGCCGAAGACCAGGCGCTCGAGCGCGAGCTGCTCGCCGATCCGAAGGAGCGCGCGGAACATGTGATGCTGGTCGATCTCGGGCGCAACGATGTCGGGCGGGTGGCGGAGATCGGCTCGGTCAAGGTGACCGAGTACATGGTGGTCGAGCGCTACTCGCACGTGATGCACATCGTGTCGAACATCATCGGACGCCTGCGCGGCGAATGCGACGCGTTCGACGCGTTCCGCGCGACCTTCCCGCAGGGGACGGTTTCGGGCGCGCCAAAAATCCGCGCGATGGAGATAATCGACGAGCTGGAAACGGTCCGGCGCGGCGTTTACGCGGGCGCGGTCGGATACTTCAGCTACACCGGCAACACCGATACGGCGATCGCGCTGCGCACGCTCCTCATCAAGAACGATCGCGTCTATATCCAGGCCGGCGGCGGGATCGTCGCGGATTCCGACCCTGGCGCCGAGTACGAGGAATCGGTCAACAAGGCCCGCGCGATGGTGCGCGCGCTGCAGGTCGCCCGCGATTTCGAGACCGCGGCGCCTGCGCGGAGGTGATGTGCGATGACATCGGCGACGCGTAAACCAAGCATCCTGATGATCGACAACTACGACTCGTTCACTTACAACCTGGTCCAATACCTGGGCGAACTCGGCGCGGACTTGACCGTCCGGCGCAACGACGCGATCGATCCCGCAGGCGCGCGCGCCATGCATCCCGGCGCGATCGTCATCTCGCCCGGACCATGCACGCCCAAGGAGGCGGGCGTCTCGCTCGCCATCCTGCGCGAGCTTGGCGGCGAAATCCCGATTCTCGGCGTGTGCCTCGGCCTCCAGTGCATCGGCGAGGCATACGGCGGCAAAGTAGTGCGCGCATCGCGCCTCATGCACGGCAAGACCTCGCCCGTGCTCCATGACGGCAAAACGATTTTCGCGGGAATACCGAGCCCGTTCGAAGCGATGAGGTATCATTCGCTGATCGTGGACCTCGATTCGCTGCCCCATTGCCTCGAACTCAGCGCGCACACCGCGGAAAACGAGGTGATGGGCCTCAGGCACAAGTCGCTCGCGGTCGAAGGCGTGCAGTTCCACCCCGAGTCGATCGGCACGCCCGAGGGCAAACATCTGCTGAGCAACTTTCTGGCGGGGCTTAAGCGATGAGCGCACTTCGCGATGCGTTCGACGCGGTGCTCGCCGGCCGCTCGCTCGATGCGGATGAGGCCGAGCGCGCGATCGGAGAGATGCTCGATGGCGGCGAGCAAGCCTCGGAGGGACTCGTCGCGGGATTCCTGATCGCGCTCAAGCTCAAAGGGGAATCTGCGGGCGAGCTTACCGGCGGGGCGCGCGCGATGCGCGCCAGGGCGCGGGCGCTCGACCTCAACGGCGGCAACGTGCTCGATACGGCCGGAACCGGCGGCGATGGCGCCGGGACGTTCAACATCTCGACCGGCGCCGCGCTCATCGCGGCAGCCGCCGGAGTCCCGGTTGCCAAGCACGGCAATCGCGCGGTGACCGGACGCGTCGGCGCGGCCGACGTGCTCGAACGGATGGGCGTCAGGATCGATCTCGATCCGGCGGGACTGGAGCGATGTCTCGCGCGCGCCGGGATGTGCTTCATTTTCGCCCCGGCGTATCATCCTGCGCTCGCGCGCCTCGGCGCGCTTCGCCGTGCGCTTGGGACGCGGACGATTTTCAATCTGATCGCGCCGCTTGCAAATCCGGCACGGCCGCGCCGCCAGTTGCTCGGGGTCGGGGATGCGAAAATGTTGCGGCCGATCGCCGAGGCGCTGCTCGCGCTCGGAGTCGATCATGCGATGGCCGTGCACGGGCGCGACGGCCTTGATGAAATTTCGCCGAGCGCTGCGACGCAGGTGGTGGAAATCCGCGGCCGTGATGAAATCCGCGAATACGAGATCGCGCCGAGCGACTTCGGCCTTGCCAGGATTGCTCCCGAGACGCTCGCAGTCCGCGATGCTGCGGGCGCAATCGCGATGCTGACCGGCGCGCTTGCCGGCGGTGCGGGCCCGGCGCAAGATGTCCTCGCGCTTAACGCCGGCGCTGCGATTTACGTCGGGGGAAGGGCGAAATCGCTTCAGGCCGGGGTCGCGTTCGCCAGCGAGATCATCGCCTCGGGGCGCGCGCTCGAAACGATCGAAAAGCTGCGCGCTGCCAGCCGCGCGGATGAATCATGAGTTCGGTCCTGAACGAAATATTCGCGGCCAAGCGCGAGGAACTTGCAGCCGAACGCGCGCGCGTCCCGCTCGATGCGGTGAAGGACGCCGCGCGCAATGCGCCCGCGCCGCGCGGCTTTACCGCCGCTCTGCGCGCGCACCGTCCCGCGATCATCGCCGAGGTCAAACGCGCCTCGCCGAGCAAGGGTGATATCCTTCCCGGGCTCGACCCTGCGGCGGTCGCGCGCGACTACGCGGCGGGGGGCGCGGCGTGCATTTCGGTGCTCACCGATCGCCATTTCAAGGGCGCACTCGCGGACCTGCGCGCTGTTCGCGGCGCGGTCGATCTCCCGCTGCTGCGCAAGGATTTCCTTTTCGACCCCTACCAGGTGTTCGAGGCGCGCGCGGCCGGCGCGGATTGCATCCTGCTCATCGCCGCGATGCTCGATGCGACGGCGCTCGCATCGCTCGCATCGCTCGCACGCGGCCTCAAGATGGCCGCGCTGGTCGAGGTGCACGATGCCGCCGAGCTTCGCGACGCCGAGCGCAGCGGCGCCGAGCTAATCGGGATAAACAATCGCGACCTGCACACCTTTGCGACCGACATCGCGGTGACCGAACGCCTGCTTGCGGGCTATCGGGGAAACGCGCTGGTCGTCTCCGAGAGCGGCATCGATTCGCCCGCAGATATCCGCCGCCTCGACCGCGCCGGCGCGTGCGCCTTTCTAATCGGCGAAAGCCTGCTGCGCGGAGGCAATCCGCGCTCGCGCCTTTCGGAGTTGATGACGGCGCTGATCGTCAAGGAGGGCGTGCCGAAACAACCATGACGGTGCGGGTCAAAATTTGCGGCATCACGCGCATCGAGGATGCCGACGCGGCCGTCGCGGCTGGCGCGGATATGGTGGGGCTCAACTTCTATGCTCCAAGTCCGCGCTACTTGACCGTCGAGCGGGCGCTTGCGGTGCGCGAAGCGGTCGGCCGGCGCGCCGGCGTCGTCGGGGTGTTCGTCAATGCGGCGCGCGAGTACATCGAGGAGCGCCGGCGCGCGCTTGGCCTCGATCTGATCCAGTTTCACGGCGATGAGGACGAAAGCGCGCTTGCGGGATGGCCCGTGCCGGTCATCCGCGCGCTTAGAATCGGCGCGGGCGAGGCGCGCGCCGCGCTTGCCACGACTCACGCGGATTTCCTCCTGCTCGACACGTTTCATCCCGGGCTTTTCGGCGGTACGGGCCGTGCGCGTCCGCTCGCGGAGCTTGCGGGCCTCGATCTTTCTCGCGTTTTTCTCTCCGGCGGGCTTACGCCCGAAAACGTCGCCGAAGCTGCATCGCTTGGCCCCTATGCAGTGGACGTGGCCAGCGGCGTTGAGTCGACGCCGGGGGTGAAGGATCATTCAAAACTCAGGAGCTTTATCGAGAATGCAAAATCTGCCCGATAGCCACGGCCATTTTGGGCCATACGGCGGGCGCTACGTCGCGGAGACGCTGATGCCCGCGCTGATCGAACTCGAGCATGCATACAGGGATGCGCGACGGGACGCGAAATTCCGCGCCGAATTCGACCACCGCCTGCGCGAGTATGTTGGCCGTCCCACGCCGCTGACTTTCGCCGCCAATCTGACCGAAAAGCTCGGCGGCGCGAAAATCTACCTGAAGCGCGAGGACCTCTGCCATACCGGCGCGCACAAGGCGAACAATGCGCTCGGACAGGCGCTGCTCGCGGTCCGCATGGGCAAGGAGCGCATCATCGCCGAGACCGGCGCGGGCCAGCACGGCGTTGCGGCTGCGACGATGGCCGCGCTGTTCCGCCGCCAGTGCGAAGTCTTCATGGGATCGGTCGATGTCGAGCGCCAGGCGCTCAACGTGTTCCGCATGAAGCTGCTCGGCGCGAAGGTCACCCCGGTCGATTCGGGGAGCCGCAGCCTGAAGGACGCGCTCAACGAGGCGCTGCGCGACTGGACCGCCACCGTCCGCACCACTTATTACCTGATCGGATCCGCGACGGGGCCGCATCCGTACCCGATGATCGTGCGCGACTTCCAGTCGGTGATTGGGCGCGAGGCGCGCCGTCAGATCGTGAAGTGCGAAGGACGGCTCCCCGATGTCCTCATCGCGTGCGTCAACGGGGGCTCCAACGCGATCGGCCTGTTCCATCCGTTCCTGAAGGACAAGGACGTGCAAATGATCTGCGTCGAGGCGGCCGGGATGGGAATCAGCGGGCCGAGCCACGCCGCCACGCTCACCGCCGGCGCGGGCGGCGTCCTGCACGGCAATCGGACCTACCTTCTCCAGGATGAACTCGGCCAGATCCGCGAGACTCACTCGATCGCGGCCGGCCTCGACTACCCCGGCGTCGGTCCCGAGATCTCGTGGCTGGTCGATACGAAGCGGGCCGCATATACCTCCGCGACCGATGCGGATGCGCTCGCGGCGTTCCAGGTTCTCTCCGAGACCGAGGGAATAATCCCCGCGCTCGAGAGCGCGCACGCAGTCGCGCACGCGATGAAGGTTGCGCCGGCGCTCGGGAAGGACAAGGTGATCATCGTGAATCTGTCCGGACGCGGCGACAAGGACATGAACACCGTCGCGCGCGCGCTCGGCGTTACGCTCGGGGAGCGCGCGTGATGACGCATCGCGGACGAATCGCAAACAAGTTTCGCGAGCTTCGCGAGCGCAACGAGGCCGCGTTGATTCCGTTCATCGTCGCCGGCGACCCGGACCTCGACGCAACCCGCCGGCTGGTCGTCGAACTCGAGTCCTGCGGCGCGGACCTGATCGAGCTCGGCGTGCCATTTTCCGACCCGATGGCGGATGGTCCCGCCAACCAGCGCGCGGTCGCGCGCGGACTCGCCTCGGGCGCATCGCTCCCGTCGATCCTCTCGCTGGTCGCCGATCTGCGCAAGGTTACGCAAATCCCGATCATCCTGTTCGGCTATTTCAACCCGTATATGCACTACGGATGCGAACAGCTCGCCACCGACGCCGCCCGCGCGGGCGCCGATGGTATCCTCGCGGTGGACCTGCCGCCCGAGGAGAGCGCCGAGCTGGCCAAACCGGCGCGCAGGAGCGGCCTCGACCTGATTTACCTGCTCGCGCCGACCACCCCGATCGAGCGCGCCCGCCGGATCGCGCGCGCGGCCAGCGGCTTCCTCTATTACGTCGCCGTCACCGGCGTGACCGGTGTGCGCGAACGGATTGGAGCCGACGTCGAGCAGAAGGTGCGCGAGCTCCGCACCATAACCGACCTCCCGGTCGGCGTCGGCTTTGGAATCTCGACGCCCGACCAGGCCGCGCGGGTCGCGTCCTTCGCCGATGCGGTCGTGGTCGGGAGCGCGATTTCGCTCTTAATCGAGGCCCATCAGAAATCGCCCGATATGGTCGCGACGGTGGGAGCCCTGGTCCGGGCGATGAAGGACGCGATGCGCGCCGCGCGCAATCCCGCAGGCCCGCAGGCGCTCAGGTAGTGCGATGGCCGATCCCGAAACCGCGCAACGTCCCGCGCAGGCGCCGCCGCCCGCCGACGACATCTGGCTCAAGTGCGCCGCCTGCAAGGAAATCGCGTTCCGCAAGGAAGTCGAGCGCAATCTGAACGTCTGCCCCAAGTGCGGATTCCATCACCGCCTCACCGTCAGCCGGCGAATCGCGATCACCGCCGACCGTGGAAGCTGGCGCGAACTCTTCACGGGGCTTGCCGGCGGCGACCCGCTTGAGTTCGTGGACTCAAAGCCGTACCGCCAGCGGATCGCAGAGGCCGTCGCGCGCAGCGGACGCAACGATGCGGTCGCGGTCGGCACCGCGAAAATCGAAAACCGCCCCGTCGCGCTCGCCGTGATGGACTTCGATTTCATGGGCGGCAGCATGGGGGTCGTCGTGGGCGAAAAGCTCGCACGCCTGTTCGAGCTTGCGACGCGCCGGGGGCTGCCGGTGATCGTGTTCTCGGCCTCGGGCGGCGCCAGGATGCAGGAAGGGGCGCTCTCGCTGATGCAGATGGCGAAGGTGTCGGCGGCGGTCGCGCGGCTGCGCGATGCGCGCCTGCCGTACATATCGGTAATGTGCGATCCGACCACTGGCGGCGTCGCCGCGTCGTTCGCGATGCTGGGCGACCTCAACCTGGCCGAGCCGGGCGCCCTGATTGGATTTGCCGGACGCCGCGTGATCGAGCAGACCACCAATCAGCTCCTGCCCGACGACTTTCAGCGCGCGGAGTTCCTGCTCGCGCACGGGATGCTCGATGCGATCGTGGCGCGCCATCAGATGCGCTTCACGCTCGGGCGCCTGCTCGCGATGTTGACCCGCCCTCGCTCGAGACGCCCGCGCAAGAAGTAACCCGCAGCGCCTGCCGCGCCTCGGTGCGCGCGCCCCCCTTAATCCGAACCCGGGCAAGCCCTCCTCGAGGGCGGGGCCGTTCGATGCTTTCGCGCCCGCGATCGCGCCGCTAAACTCTGGGGCCGGATGGAAGAACGGCTCGCAAAGACTCTCGATTGGCTTTACTCGCTGGAGGCGCGCGGCGAGATCTACAAGCTCGAACGGATGGAAAGCGCGCTTGCTTTGATCGGCAATCCGCATCGCCGCATCCGCGCGATCCATGTCGCCGGCACCAAGGGCAAGGGCTCGGTGGCCGCGATGCTCGACAGCGTGCTGCGGGCGTGCGGGCTCAAGTGCGGCCTGTACACCAAGCCGCACCTGGTGAACCTCTCGGAGCGCACCCGGATCGACGGCGGCGAAATTCCCGCCGCGCAACTGCTCGACTATATCGAGCGCCTGCGCGCGATCTATGACCGCGCCGGCATGGCGCTCACCTACTTCGAGTTCACCGTGGCGATGATGTTCCTCTACTTCGCCGAGGCCGGGGTCGATATCGCGGTCATCGAGACGGGTCTGGGCGGCCGCCTCGACTCGACCAACGTGGTCACGCCGATCCTGAGCGTGATCACGCCGATCGGCTTCGATCACATGGAGTACCTGGGCTACACCATCCCGGCGATCGCGGCGGAGAAAGGCGGGATCATCAAGCCCGAGGTTCCGGTCGTGATCGGGGCGCGCGATCCCGAGGCGCGCGCCACCCTGACCGCGATCGCGGCGCAACGCCAGAGCGCGGTCCGCCTGGCCGATCGCGACTACTCGTTCCGATCGCACGCCCCGGCCCATCGCATCGACTACCAGGGTCTCGGGCTTTCGCTCCACGGCGTCGAGCTTAACCTTGCCGGGCCGTTTCAACACGAGAACGCCGCGATCGCGATCGCGGCCCTGGAGTCGCTCCGCGCCCAGGGATTCCCGATCGGCGAGGAGACGATCCGCCGCGGGCTCGGCGAGGTGTACTGGCCCGGCCGCTTCGATATCGTCTCCCGGCGTCCGCTGGTGATCCTCGATTGCGCCCACAATGAGCTTGCCGTCTCGGCATTGCTCGAAACGATCAGCGTCGAGATGGAGCCGGGCATCAGGCCGCGTCTCGTCTTCGGATGCCAGGAGACCAAGCAGTGGGAGCGCATGGTGGCGATGCTTGCGCCGCGCGTGAAGGACGCGACGCTGACCAGGGCGAATCCCAAGCGCCCGCTCGATCCCGAGAGCATGCTCCCTCTGTTTGCCGCGCACGTCCCGGCGCGCGTCGAGCGCGAGCCGCTTCGGGCAATCCAGCGCGTGATGTCTACGACTGCTCCAGAGGAAGTGGTACTTGTGACGGGTTCCGTGTATCTTATCGGCGAAGTTTATCCCTATTTTCTGGCCCGCGAAGGCAGAGATGCGCTGTTTCCTGAAGCCCGGGCGTAATGCCCTCTCAGCAGCGGTGATTCTCACCGCGCTCCTGCTCGCGGGCGGCCGAGCACAGGCCGCGGTCAGCCGCTTTGGTCCAGCGCCGGAGACCCGGGGCGAAAGCACCGAGCCAATCAACGTCACCGGGCGCGAGACCATCTACGACTCCAAAGAGGACACTTTCACGGTCCGCGGCGATGCGGTCATGACGCAGGGCGCAAGCGTGCTGAAGGCGGATCAGATCGAACTCTTCCGCGCCAAGCGCCAGGCGATCGCGACCGGCCACGTTCACCTCATCGATCCCGAGGTCGAAGTGTGGGCGACCGAGGCTCATCTCGACATCGTCGAGGAGACTTTGGACCTTTACAACGCCAAGGTGAATGCGCGGCAGAACGCCTATCACGTCGAGGGTGAGAAAATTCGCAAGCTCGCGGGCCAGAACTACCAAATTAGCAAGGGCTCTTTCACAAGCTGCCCGTGCCAGACGGGCGCGCCCGATTGGTCGATTCAGGCGGACACGATGGATGTCCAGGTCGGCGACAAGGGAACCGCTCACGGCGCCTCCTTGAGCGTGCTCGGCTATCCGCTATTCAAGCTCCCGTTCGCGGAATTCCCGGCCAACACGGATCGCCACAGCGGCTTCCTCTCCGGCCGGTATGGAGAATCGGGGACCCGCGGCTTTCAATGGCTTCAGCCGTATTACATCGTGATCAACAAGAGTTCGGATGCGACGCTTGCGTTCGATGCCGAGACGTCGCAGCGAGTCGGCCTGCTCGGGGAGTATCGCCTGACCAACGGCGCGGACGATTACTTCTGGGCTGACGGGGCGTATTACAACGAGTCGATGCGTTCCAATGAGAACCGGCTGTCGGAAACCTCGATCGACCCGCAAATCGCCAACCCGACTATTCCCGTCAATCGCGGGGATCTGATCGCGATGGCGCGCCAGCATCTGACGCCCGACCTGATAGCGTACGGCGACACGATCTACACCAGCGATTCCCTGCTGCTGCGCGAACTGGATGCGTGGACGCTATCGCGCGGGTACGGTAGCGGCTTCAGCGCGATGCGCGAGACGCCATCGCATTTCGGGCTGCTCGACGAATTCGACAACGGCTATGCGCGCCTGGAGGGCATCTTCATTCAGGATCTGATCCAGCCGCAGAACGAAACCCTGCAACGGCTGCCCGAGTTGACCTTGAGCGGCCGCCAGGACCTCCCCGGCGGTCTCGCCTGGGCCGACTACGACGGCGGCGCCGACTACTTCTGGCGCCGTTCCGGCCAGGACGGCTGGCGCTTCGATGCGAATCCGCGCATCACGGTTCCATGGCGGCTCGGGGATTATCTGTACGGCTATGGCAGCGCAGGAGTGCAGGGCACGGTGTGGGATACTTCCGGAAACATCGTCAAGGTCGTCCCGGTCGGCGCCAAGAGCAAGCTTCAATACAACAACGGGCTCGTCCTGGGGCCGCTGGCCCAGGGCGGATTGCAGGCGGTCGGCGTCCCGTACGTGCAGACCGGAATCGCGACCGTGCTGGAGCGCGTGTTTGACGTGAATTGGGGGTCGATCTCCAAGCTCAAGAACACGATTGAGCCGTTCGCGAACTACGCATACGTCCCGCGAATCAGTCAGGGCAATTACCCTCTGTTCGATGAAATCGATCGGGTCAATTCGCGCAGCCTGCTCACCTACGGATTCACCACGCGGCTGTTTGCGCGAATGCAGGAGCCGTCCACGCAGCCCGAGAAGGAGCAGAGCGATGACGCTCAGCCGGGTGGCGCTGTCGGTCCCTTCAACGAGGAGGCCCAGGCCTCGGAAATGCTCGCGCCGAAGGGCCAGCCAATTTTCAGCCGCGGTAGCGAGGTGCGCGAGCTGGCGCAGCTTATCCTGATGCAGGCTTATGACCCGTCGCATCAGATCTCGCCGAGCGGCGGCAGAATCGCGGACCTCGAGGGAATCTTGAACGTCTATCCGACCTCGATCGCGTCGCTCAACTCGCTCCTCGACTACAATCCGCGCAGCCATGCCGGAATTACCCGGGCGAGCGTCCTTTTCAACCTCCAGCCGCCGTGGTCGGAAATCAATCCGAAGATGTTCATGGGGCGCGCGCTCCAGGGATCGTTCCTCCAGGTCGGGTACAACTACATTAACCGCGAGACGTCGGTCGAGCCGGGAACCGCCAACAACGCGAGCGAGTTCATGACGCTGCGCGCTTATACCGACCTGTTCGATTGGGCGGGCATCTATGT
>DASPOF010000126.1:0-2828 GCA_035626155.1 Binataceae bacterium (SeqCode) | reverse complement strand
CCAGCGGGAACCTTACGAGGCCGCTAAGCCCGCGCGATCAGACCGGGGTCGCGGCGCGATCAGCCGCGGGTGGCGGCGCGATGGGGGCCCTCGGCATCGAGCATCGCGCCGAGACTCGATGCGATCGCGCTGGCGAGCGCGGCGCGATGAAGTCCGGGACGTTCGGCGATTTCGATGACTGGGAGTCCGGTTTCCTCGCGCACGCGTTTGAGTGCGCGCATCGCGTGCGCGCTCTGGGAGAGATGGGCGCGCGCGATTTCGGCAAGCCGTCCGGCGCGTTTGAGATCGCGATGTGGTCCGCTGAGTTTCGCCAGCAGCGACACGTCGGCGGCATCGAAGCCGGCGACATTCAGGCGATTGAACACGACCGCGGCGGGCGCAAGCCCCATCGCGTGCAGCGCGGCATGGGTTTCGAGCAACTCGGAAATCGCGAGCGAATCGGCGGTTGTGACCTCGACTATCGTGCAGATCGCCGGGTCGCGCAGCATCTGCGAGATGTTCTGCGCCTCGCGCCCGGCGATCGCGCCGCCGAAGGTCTCGCGCGCCGCCTCCGCCATCCGAAGCCAGCTCAATGCCTGTCCGCTTGCCGGCGCATCGACGATGATCAGGTCCCAGTACGGCTCGCGGTTATGCTTGCGTTGCTCCTCGAATAATACTTTGCCGAGCGCCATCAATTCGCGCAGCCCGGGCGCCGCCTGGACGAAGAATTGATAGAGGCGGCTTGCGAACACCGCGCGCAGAATCATGCGCGCGTGCACCACGATTTGAAGATACTGCTCGAGCGCGAGCCGTCCATCGAGTTGCATCACGGACAGCCGCGGTGCGGCCTCGACCGGCTCGTAAGACGGCTTTATGCCGAACGCGGAGGCCAGCGGCGCGTGCCCGTCGCATTCCATAACGAGCGTGCGCGCGCCCCTTGCGGCCGCGAGCAATCCCAATCCGCCGCTGAGCGTGGTTTTCCCGACGCCGCCTTTTCCGACGAGGAAGACCACCCGGCGGGCAAGAATTTCGTTGAGCATGAGAAGTCGGCGCGCGCGCCAGGCCGCGGCGCGCCTCAGATCGCGCCTACCACCGCAACAGGTTTGCGCCCCAGGTCAGGCCACCGCCGCACGCGTTCAGCATCACGATATCGTTGTCGCGGATGCGCCCCTGTTCGACCGCCTCGTCGAGCGCGATCGGCACCGATGCCGCCGACGTGTTGCCGTAGCGCTCGATGTTGGTGAAGACCTTTTCGGGCGCAAGGCCGAGCCGCTCGGCGACCGCGTTGATGATCCTCAAATTGGCCTGATGCGGAACGATCAGGTCCACGTCCTCGACCCGCAACCCGGCGCGCTGGGCGACCTGCCGGCTGACATCCTCCATGCTTTTGACCGCGATCTTGAAAAGCTCCGGTCCCTTCATCTTGATCGCGTCGTCAGCGCATCTCTTTACCTCGGAGTCGATCGTACTTCGCACGCCGCTCGCCCGCACGGAGAGCAGTTCCCAGAATTCCCCCGACGATCGAAGAAGGCTCGAGAGCACGCCGCGAGAGCCGGCCTCCCACACCAGCACCGCCGCGCCGGCGCCGTCGCCGAACAGCACCGCGGTGCGCCGGTCGTTCCAATCGACCATCGTCGAGAGCGCGTCGGTCCCGACGACGAGCACGCGCTTCCAGTCGCCCGCGCGCATCGTGGCGTCCGCCAGCGAGAGCGCATACACGAAGCCGGAGCACGCCGCGGCCACGTCGAATGCGGGAATCGTGTTGATTCCGAGCGCGTTCTGGAGCTGGCAGGCGAACGACGGGAATGCATATTCGGAAGAGACCGTGCCGACGACGATCGCATCGAGGTCGGATGCTTTGATGCCGGCGCGCTCGATTGCGGCGCGGCTCGCCTCGGCGGCGATCGCGGTCAGCGATTCGCCCGCCTTGAGCGCATAGCGTTGGCCGATACCGGTGCGCGAGCGAATCCACTCATCGGACGTCTCCATGAATCGCTCGAGGTCCTGGTTGGTGACCGCGGAGCGCGGGACGGCTCGGCCGGTCGCGACAATTCTCGAACCCATCTTGGCTTGCCCTAACTCGCAGGCCTGAATGCCAGCGTCGTGTTGGTGCCGCCGAACCCGAATGAGTTCTTGAGCGCGATGCGGATCTTCGCGGGACGCGCCCGGTTGGGAACGTAGTCGAGGTCGCACTCGGGGTCGGAGGACTCCTGGTTGATGGTGGGGGGGATGATGCCGCGCTCGATCGCGAGCACGGTGTACACCGACTCGATCGCGCCGGCGGCGCCGAGCGTGTGTCCGGTCATCGACTTGGTAGAGCTGATCGCGACCTTTGCGGCACGCTCGCCGAAAACTGATTTCACGGCCTGAGTCTCCGCGACATCGCCCTGCGGCGTCGAGGTGCCGTGCGCGTTTATGTAATCGACCTCGTTGGGATCGAGTCCGCCGTCTTCGAGGCACATGCGCATGCACTTGGCTGCGCCGCGGCCCTCGGGCGATGGCGACGTGATATGGTGCGCATCGCCGTTGGCTGCGTAACCGCAGATCTCGGCGACGATCTTTGCGCCGCGGGCGCGCGCCGCATCGCGTTCCTCGAGGATCATCGTTGCGGCGCCCTCGGACATGACGAATCCGTCGCGGTCCTTGTCGAAGGGGCGGCTCGCTCTCCCAGGCTCGTCGTTTCGCGACGACAGGGCGCGCATCACCAGGAACCCTCCCACGCCGAGCGGGGTCAGCGCGGCCTCGCTGCCACCCACGATCGCCGCATCGAGGAACCCCAGCCGGATCATCCGGTACGCCTCGCCGATCGCATGGCTGCCCGATGCGCACGCGCTGGTGGTGGTCAGGTT
>DASPOF010000125.1:0-12854 GCA_035626155.1 Binataceae bacterium (SeqCode) | reverse complement strand
TCCGCAAGCTTCATCGGGACGCTCAGGCGCGATCTCGAGCTTTCCGGTTATTTCCGCGCCATCGACCGGCACGCCTATATCGAGGATTCCCAGAAGTCCGGCTACGATCTGGGGCAATTCAATTTTGCCGACTGGAGCTCGATCAACGCCGAGTTCCTGGTCAAGGGCGGGGTCTCGGTTACCGGTTCGACAGTCAAGCTCACCGCGATGCTCTACGATGTTGCGCAGCGGCGCCGCATGATGGGCAAGGTGTTCACGATCGAGGCGGCCGACGTGCCCCGGATGGCGCGGCGATTCGCCGATGCGGTGTTGCTGGCGACCACCGGGCAGCGCGGCCCGTTCGACTCGAAGCTCGCGTTCGCGTCGACTCGCGGCGGCCGCTTCAAGGAGATCTACACGCAGTCGATCGAAGGCCAGGATCTGTTCCGGCTGACCGACAACCCGACCATCAACATCTTCCCGAGCTTCGACCGCAGCGTGCGCGATGTCCTCTATCTGTCGTACAAGACGCGCGAGCCCGGCCTGTACCTTGCGCAGCCCGCTCGGCGCCAGGAGACGCGGCTGTTCAGCAGCCTGGGGCGGTTGATCGGCGGATCGATTGCGCCCGACGGGCAGGCGATCGCCGCCGCGATCGAGCGCAACGGCGCAACCAATCTGTATCTGCTCGACCGCGACGGCAATGAGATTCGCGAGCTTACCGACACGACCGGGATCAACGTCAGCCCCGCGTTTTCCGCCGATGGCAACACGCTCGCGTTCACGTCCGACCGATCGGGCACGCCGCAGATCTGGGTGATGCCGGTTACGGGAGGGTCGGCGCGGCGACTCACGTACAAGGGCGGCTATAATACGACGCCGTCGTTTTCGCCCGCCGGCGATCAGATCGCATACCAGGGCCGCATCGGCGGCCGCTTCGACATCTTCCAGATTGCGGCTGCGGGCGGTGAACCGCGCCAGCTTAGCGATGGCGTCGGGTCGAACGAAGCGCCCACGTGGTCGCCCGACGGACGCTATATCGCATTCAGCTCGACGCGGGACGGACATCCGCAGATCTTCTTATTGATGGTGCAGACCGGCAAAATTATAGGTGCATTGACGGAGGGTAACGGTAATGACACGAGTCCAGCGTGGTCGTGGTGGTTGGGTGATTAGGCGGGGACTTTCCGCCGGCACCGGTGCGATTGTCGTGATGTGCCTCGCGCTTGCGGCGGCCGGATGCGCCTCCAAGCAGAAGGCGGTCCCGGGCGAGGGCGGCGCGGGCGGGCTGGGCGAGACCGCGGCCAAAAGCGAGAGTTCACTCGAGGCGCTCCAGAAGGGAACACTGGGGAGCAACACTGGCGGTCCGCTCAGCGACATTCACTTCGAGTACAACCAGTACACCATCCAGCCGCAGGATGGCTCGATCCTGCGCAGCAACGCGAGCTGGCTCCAATCCAATGCCAACAGCCGCGTGCAGGTCGAGGGCCATTGCGATGAGCGCGGCTCCGAGGAGTACAATATCGCGCTCGGCGCCAAGCGCGCGCAGGCCGCAAAGGAATACCTGGTAACCCTCGGCATCGCGGCCAGCCGCATTTCCACGATCAGCTATGGCAAGGAGCTGCCCCTGTGTACCGAACACGACGAATCCTGCTGGTCGCAGAACCGGCGCGATCATTTTGTCGTGAGCCAGTGACTATGTCGCACGTGCGGACGGCCGGACCTGTACTGCTCATCGCCGCGATCGCGGCCGCAACGATTCTCGGTGCGCCGGGATGCGCGACGCAGACCGACGTGCAGCAGCTCAACCAGAACGAGTTCACGCTGCGCGGCATGATTGCCAGCGATCGCCAGCAAATCGACGCGCTTCAGGCGCAGTTGCGCCAGCTCAGAGATGAAGTCACGGAGGTCAAGCACGGCGTCGGCGCGGGACCGAATCCGATCTCCGATCAGCTCGCCTCGATCAACGATCGGCTGAACAAGATGGAAGCCGACGTGAACGCGCTCCAGGTGGGGCTGGCCAACGCGCCGGGAACCAATCCTGCCGCAAGCCCCGGCGCGACCCCGGCGGCGGGACCGACCACCGCAGCGGCGTCCGGGCCGGCCGAATTGCAGCCGACCTGGCCGCAGGAACTCGATGCGGAAATCGCCGCGGCCGCGAATTCGAGGGAGGCGGGCATCAAGCTCTATCGTGCAGGACTCGGCGCGATGAAGGACGGCAAGTACAAGCTCGCGGAGGTCAGCTTCGCCAAGCTGCGCCATACTTACCCGAAATCGCCGCTCGCCGAGCCTTCCGGTTATTTTCTGGCCAACGCGCTTTTCGAGGAGGGCAAGTTCGATGACGCGATCCTCCAGTTCAACGACGTAGTAATGCGCTCCCCGAAGGGACGCTTCGCGGCCCAGTCGCTGCTGCGCGAAGCACAGGCGTTTCTCAAGCTCAATGATCGCATCGACGCGCGCCTCACGCTCCAGAAGCTCCTCAGCGATCACCCTGAGACCCCCGAGGTGACCCCGGCCAACACGTTGCTCAAGAGCCTGAGCGGTTAGGAGTTTGTGGCGCCCGGCGGCTTGGAGACTCGAATCGTCCGGGCGCGCGCGCACTTTAAATGAAAATCATCCGTGATCTAGACGCATTCCAACGGCATTCATATCCGGTAGTGACGCTGGGCAACTTCGACGGCGTCCACCAGGGCCATCGCGCGATTCTGAAATGTGCGATCGATCGCGCGCGCGCCGCCGCCGGCGCCTCGTACGCGCTCACCTTCGATCCGGCGCCGGCGAAATTGCTCGCCCCGGACCGCGCGCCTCGGCTGCTCCTTTCCACCGAAGACAAGCTCGAGCTCCTCGGCTCTTCCGGAATCGACGGCGTAATCCTCGTGAACTTCACGCTGGAGCTGAGCCAGATTCCGGCGCGCACGTTCGTGCGCGACTACCTGCTCGGCAAGATCGGAGCGCGCGAGGTGGTCGTCGGGCACAGCATGAACTTCGGCCATAATCGCGAGGGGAACGCGGCGCTGATGGTGCAGCTTGGGCGCGAGATGGGCTTCGAGACGACCGTGGTCGGGCCCGTGAAGATCGGAGGCATCGAGGTCAGTTCCACCAAAGTCCGCGAGCTGGTCGCCGCAGGCGACATGCGCGGCGCGGCCGACCTGTTGGGCCGTTATCATTTCCTGCGCGGCGAGGTCGTGCACGGCCGCGGACGCGGGCGCAGGATCGGTTTTCCCACCGCGAACCTCGAGAGCGAAACCGAGTGCGTGCCGCCCGACGGCGTGTACGCCGCGCGCGTGGTTCTGCCCGACGGCGCGTATGGATCGATCGCGAACATCGGGATGCGCCCGACGTTCGCGGAGACAGCGCGCACCATCGAGGCGCACATCTTCGATTTCAATCGCGACATTTACGGCCAGCGAATCAAGATAGAAATGGTCGAGCGCATCCGGCTCGAGCGGAAATTCGAATCGGCCGAGGCGCTGCGCCATCAGATCGCGCTCGACCTGAATCGGGCGCGCGAGATCCTCGCGACGGCCTGAAAGGCGCCGCGCCCGGCGCCGCGCGCGGGTGGACTCGCCCGCGTACCCTGCGCCAAGATACGGCGATAGGCATGGGTCCCGTGTCGGAAGCATCTTCCGAAGAAGGCTCGCCGTCGTTCGGCGGGCTTCGCGTCGTCGCGTTCGAGAGCCGGATGGCTGCCGAGGCCGCCCGGATGATCGAGCGCCACGGCGGCCGCGCCATTGTGGCGCCCGCGATGCGCGAGGTGCCGCTGGAGCAGAATCATGCGGCGCTCGAATTCGCCGATCGGCTGCTTAAGGGCGAAATCGACATCGCGATATTTCTGACCGGCATCGGCGTGCGCGCCTTGCTCCAGGCGATCGAGACGCGTCACAGCCGCGCGGCGATTACCGCGGCGCTCGCCCGCATCGTGACCGTCGTTCGAGGTCCGAAGCCCGCCCGCGCGCTCCGCGATCTCGGAATCGAGCCGGGCATCGCGGCGCCCGAGCCCAACACCTGGCGCGAACTGCTCGCGGCGCTCACCGCCGCAACCAGCATCAAGGGCAAGCGTATCGCCGTGCAGGAGTACGGCGTCTCGAATCGCGAGCTGATCGCGGCGCTCGAAGCGCGCGGCGCCCGCGTGATGATCGTCCCGGTGTACCGCTGGACGCTTCCCGCCGACCCCGGCCCGCTGCGCGCTGCGCTGCGCGAAATTGCGGCGGGCGGCGCGGATGTCGCAATCTTCACCAGCTCCAACCAGGTGACCAACGTCATGCAGACGGCCGAGGCGGAGGGAATCGGCGACGATGTGAGGCGCGGGCTCGGCGCGATGGCGGTGGCGTCGATCGGCCCCGTGTGCTCGGCCGAGCTGCGCGCGCAGGGAATCGCGGTGGACGTCGAACCCGAGCATCCCAAGCTGGGCCATCTCGTCCGAGCGGCTGCCGAGCGCGCAGGCGCAATTGTCGCGGCCAAGCGCGGCGGCGCGAGCGCGATTGTGGTCGCATCCGTCCCGGCAGCGCAGCGCAAGCTCGGCGAAAATGTGCGGCGCTCGCCTCTATGGGACCATCCCATGATGCGCGCGTGCAGGCGCGAGCCGGTGCCGTACACGCCGATCTGGCTGATGCGCCAGGCGGGCCGCTACATGCCCGAGTACAGGCGCGTGCGCGATCGCCACGGTTTTCTCGAAATGTGCCGCCGTCCCGAACTCGCCGCCGAGGTAACCGTCACTACGGTGGAGCGGCTCGGCGTCGATGCGGCGATAATATTTGCGGACATTCTGCTGCCTCTGATCCCGATGGAAGTCGGGCTCCATTTCGAAAAGGGCGATGGGCCTGTGATCGACCGCCGGATTCGCTCGGCGGGGGACCTCGAACGGACCCCGCCGGTGGATGTCGCCGCGCTCGGCTTTGTCGCCGACGCGATCAAGCTGGTGGTTGCCGCCATCGGCGCGAAGACCCCGCTCATCGGATTCGCCGGCGCGCCCTTCACGCTCGCATCGTACCTGGTCGAGGGCGGCTCATCGCGGCAGTACCAGGCCACCAAGACTCTCATGTACAAGCAGCCCGAGACGTGGCATCGCCTGATGGAGATGCTCGCGCGCGTGACCGCCGCCTATCTCAACATGCAGATCGAGGCGGGCGCGAATATCGTGCAGCTCTTCGACAGTTGGGTGGGAAGCCTCGGGCCCGACGACTACCGCCGCTTCGTCCTGCCGCACACCGCATCGGTGATATCGCAAATCCTTCCGGGCGTGCCGGTCATCCACTTCGGCACGATCACCGGCAATCTCCTCGAACTGATGCGCGAGGCGGGCGGCGACGTGATCGGCCTGGATTGGCGGGTTAATCTCGCCGAGGCGTGGGCGCGGCTCGGCTACGGGGTCGCGGTCCAGGGCAATCTCGATCCGATCGCGCTGTTCGCCGACGTTCCCGAAATCCGCGCGCGCGCCGGCGCGATTCTCGATCAGGCTGGCGGCCGTCCGGGACACATCTTCAATCTCGGCCACGGCATCCTGCCCGAAACTCCGGTCGATCACGTAATCGCGCTGGTCGATTCGGTTCACGAGATGAGCCGGAGGTAGAGCGGCGATGAGCGCCACGCGCCCGTGCGACTCGGTATTGATCGTCGGATTCGGCGGGCCGACTCGCGCCGATGAAGTGCGTCCGTTCCTCGACAACGTCCTGCGCGGACGGCCGATTCCGCGCGAGCGTTACGAGGAGGTCGTGCGTCACTACGAACTTCTCGGCGGGCGCTCGCCGTATAACGAAATCACGATCAGACAGGCCGGGGCGCTCCGCGAGCGCCTGGCGAGCGACGGGATCAAAATCCCGATCGCGGTCGGGATGCGCAACTGGGAGCCGTACATCGACTCGGCGCTCCAATCGCTCGCCGCATCCGGCGCGCGCCGCACCCTGGGCTTCATCATGGCGGCCTATCGCTCTGAGAGCAGTTGGGAACGCTACCAGGAAAGCGTTCGCGCGGCTGCGGAGAAGCTTGGCGCCGCGGCTCCGCAACTCGAGTATCCCGAGCCGTGGCACGCCCACCCGAAATTCATCACGGCGATCGCCGGGCGCGCCGCCCAGGCCGTCGAGCGTCTCGATGCGGTCGCGCGCTCGCGCGCCCACTTGATCTTCACCGCGCACAGCATCCCGGTCGCGATGGCGAAAGGATCGCCCTATGTCGATCAGTTGACCGAATCGTCGCGGCTGGTTGCCGCCGAACTCGGCTTCGCGTCGTGGACGCTCGCGTTTCAAAGCCGCAGCGGCGGTCCGCGCGACCCGTGGCTCGAACCCGACATCGGTGCGGCGCTGCGGAAGCTCGAGGCGGGCTCGGCGGCGGTGGTCGTACCAATCGGCTTCCTCAGCGATCACGTCGAGGTGCTCTACGATCTGGATGTCGCCGCGGCGGCGATCGCGCGCGAGGCGGGCGTTCGAATGGAGCGGGCCGGGACGGTTGGCGACCATCCAATGTTCATCGAGATGATGGCCGAGATAGTGCGGAGCCATGTTGGTTGAGATGCGGCGCAATTCCGTTTTGATCGCGTGCAAGTCGCCGCGTGGCGCGGGAGAAGGCTGAAGCGAGGGCGAATTGGAGCAATCCTCGAAAATGCGGCGCGTCGTTGTGATCGGCGGCGGAATTACCGGCCTTGCGGCGGCGCATCGGCTCGGCGAGCTGGCGGCCTCGCGCGAGATGCCGCTGCAAGTGACGCTGCTCGAGCAAGGCGCGCGGGCGGGCGGCCCGCTGCACACGATTCGGCGCGACGGATTCGTGATGGAGACCGGCGCGGATTCGATCCTCACCGAAAAACCGTGGGCGGTTGAACTCGCGAAGCGTCTCGGCCTGGAGCGCGAACTGGTCGCGCCGCGCAATGAGTTCCGAACGACGCTCGTGGTGCGCGATGGCCGCCTGGCCGAAGTTCCCGAGGGCTTTTCGCTGCTCGCCCCGGCGCGTCTTGCGCCGATCCTCAAGACGCCGATCTTCACGCCGCTCGGAAAGCTCCGGATCATGCTCGAACCGCTGATTCCGCGCAGGCGCGGGGGCGGCGATGAGAGTCTCGCCTCGTTCGTCACGCGGCGCCTCGGACGCGAGGTGCTGGATCGCGTTGCCCAGCCGCTGGCCGGCGGAATTTACACGTCCGACGCGTCGCGGCTCAGCATCGCGGCGACGATTCCCCGCTTCGTCGAGATGGAGCGGCGCTATGGAAGCCTCTATCTCGGCCTGCGTGCGGCCGAGCGCATGCGCGCCGGGCAATCGGCGGGCACGAGCGGCGCGCGATGGAGCATGTTCGTGAGTTTCCGAAACGGGCTCAGCACGCTGGTCGATGCGCTCGCCGGGCGGCTTGCCGATTCGATTCGCTTCGGCGCGAAGGCCGAGGCGTTTGAGCACGAGAGCGGAAAATGGCGCGTCAAACTCGCCGGTGAAGCCCCGCTCGACGCGGACGCGATAGTCTGCGCTGCGCCCGCGTATGCAGCCGCGCGGCTCATCGGGCCGATCGCGCCAAAGCTCGCCGGGATGCTCGCGACGATCAATTATGCGTCCGCCGCGACCGTCAATTTGACGTATCGCGCAAACGATTTCCCAAGCGCGCCGCGCTCGGTCGGATTTGTGGCGCCGATCGCGGAGCAGCGCAAGATAATCGCGGGCAGTTTTTCAAGCCTCAAGTTCGACGGCCGCGCGCCCGCCGGCACGATCCTCGCCCGCGTCTTCCTCGGCGGCGTCTTGCAGAGCGGGATGATGGCGCAATCCGACGACGACCTGGTCGCATCGGCGCGCGATGAGTTCCGCGCGCTGCTCGGCGTAACGGCCGCGCCGGGGATGGCGCTTGTGCAGCGATGGCCCGATGCGATGGCGCAATACGAGGTCGGCCATCTCGACCGCATCGCGCAAATCGAGAGCGCCGCCGCGGAGATCGAAAATTTCGCAATCGCCGGCGCAGCATTCCGCGGCGTCGGAATCCCCGATTGCGTGCACGGCGGCGAGCAGGCGGCCGAGAAAGTCTTCGAGCGCCTGGCCGGCGCGCGATGAGATAAAATTGCCAGCGTGACCTCCGGCCCCGGCTTGAGCGCGAGCGAATCCGAGCGATGGCCGCGCGTGATCGCGCACGCCGACATGGACGCATTCTATGCGTCGGTCGAGCAGCTCGATGACCCGGCGCTGCGCGGATTGCCGGTGATCGTGGGCGGCAGGAGCGCTCGCGGCGTCGTCACGTCCGCATCGTACGAGGCGCGCAAATTCGGAGTGCGCGCCGCGATGCCGAGCGGCGAGGCGCGCCGTCTCTGCCCGCAGGGGATTTTCGTTCCCGGCCGGATGGACCGGTACGTCGAGGTTTCGCGCGCGGTCCGCAGCATCTTCGACAGCTTCAGCCCGATCGTCGAGCCCCTCTCGCTCGATGAGGCGTTCATCGATCTGACCGGCGCCGAGCGCCTGCTCGGCGCGCCAATCGAGACGGCGCGCGCGCTCAAGCGGCGCGTCCTCGAGGAGACGGGGCTTGTGGTTTCGGTCGGCGTCGCGCCGATCAAGATGGCGGCGAAAATCCTATCCGACATGTCCAAGCCCGACGGCCTGCTTTCGCTGGGCCCGGAGCATCTGCGCGAATTTCTCTGGCCTCTCCCCGTGGAGCGGCTATGGGGCGTGGGCCGGGTGACGCTTGCGCGAATGCACGAGGGCGGCATCGTCACGATCGGGGATCTCGCCTGCCGCGACGGCGCCGAACTCAAATCGCACTTCGGATCGCTCGGGCCTCATCTGCACGAGCTTGCCAATGGAATCGATCCGCGCCCCGTCATCGCCGACTGGCAGCGCAAATCCTACGGCGAGGAGAACACGTTCGAGCACGATCTCGAACTCGACTCGGGCCAGCTTCGCTCCGCGCTCATCGCGCACGGCGAGGCGCTCGCGCGCCGCCTGCGCGCCGACTCGGTTCGCGCGCGCACGGTCACGCTCAAGCTCAAGCTCGCGCGCGGGCTCGGCGGCGGACGTTACCCGCTCGTCACGCGAAGCTTCACGCTCGATCGCGCGACCGATGATGGCGCCGAGATCACGCGCGTCGCAATTCAACTGCTCGGCCGCGCGCCCGCGCGCGAGCGCGTGAGGCTTGCCGGCGTGCAAATGCACAATCTCGAACGCGCGGAGGCGGCGCAGTTGGGACTCTTCGATTCTCCTGCGGGCGAGGACTCCAAACGCGCGCGCCTCAACCGCGCGCTCGATGCGGTAATGGATCGCTTCGGCGAAAAGGCGATCACCCGCGGCTTCGCGCGCGCCGATCGCGCCGCCCCCTCCCGGAGCATCAAGTAGGACGGGCCTCACACTGTTTTGTCGAATCTCCTGGCGGGGCCTTTGCTGGCGAAGACGCGACCGCCGCTAAAAGTATGTCGCCCTCTGTCGGGCGGCCGTGCTACACGAAACGGATGACGAATCACACCAGGCGGCCGCCATTCATAATCGCCGGCGCATCAGTCCGCGAGACGCGCCATCACTACCCTAATAGCGAGGAATACACTGGCTACACCCGGGCGATAGGCAGAGCCGCGGGCCTTCACAAGATCGGCGTGAACCTGGTCCGATTGCCGCCGGGAGAGCGAAGCTCGTGGCCGCACGCGGAGGAAAAGGAAGAAGAGTTCGTGTACGTTCTCGAGGGCGAGGTCGACGCGTGGATAGACGGGTCTCTTCACCGGATGCGGCCTGGGGAGTTGGCAGCTTTTCCCGCCGGGACCGGCATTTGCCATTGCTTCATAAACAATTGCGAGCACGAGGCCCTGCTTCTGGTGGGAGGGGAGGCTTCGCGATGGGACAATCGCATCTACTATCCCCTCCATCCTCAGCGCCGCGGTGACATGCCATGGAACTCATGGTGGGAAGATGTTCCCAAGCGCCGCCTCGGCGCGCATGACGGGATGCCCGACGCGCTTCGACGCCGCTTAGGCGCTGGATCGACTCGCCAACGCAGTCAGCGCCGAAAGTGATATAGCTATTCGCCCGGCCAACCATCTTCCGCAGGACACGAAGAGGGTGGCAGCAGGCTGGGATTCATCACCAGCCTGCTAGTGATTGCTCGATGATCAGTTTAGCGTTATTGGCACTGACCGCTCGCAGTCACCGTGTACAATTGAGCGACAAAGAATTCGCGCGCATCGAACTGAGTACTCACGTTCGAAACCTTCCCGCTCGGACATTGACTCAGTAGCTGACTGTTTACGGTCGACGTCAGGCCTTCCGGCGCCGTCAGGTGCAGAATGCCCCAGTCGGACGCCGAGGCGGTGGCGGAATTGCCCTTGCCCGCCGATGAAGAAACGGTGCCCGTCTGAACAAAGATGCAGGCCGAGGCGCCGAGTGAGGTCAAAGCGAAAGCCGCAATAAGCAGCCGTGAAAATTTGCTCATGGTATCCTCCAATCGGGCCGTTACGTCAGGGTTGGAATTCGTCCTACAGGCAGACGCCATTCGCGGTGGCCTGGTAAACTTGAACGATCCCCAGGAAATCCCTCACGCTCAGTTCTGATTGCACGTCGGTTATCTTGCCGCTCGAGCACTGGCTAATCAGCGAATCGGCGGCGGTCTTGGTCACGTTCCCCGGCCCAATAAGGGTCAGGTAGCCCGTATCGCTGGCCTGGGCGCTGACCGGGTTGCCCTTGCCGCTGGAGTCAGAAATCGAACTCGACCTCAGATACACGCATCCGCTCAGCGCCAGCGCTGCGGCCGCCAGTGAAGCGATTGGCAGGTACTTTAATCTGCTCATCATGGGCCTCCTGCAAATTGTGTGCGCTCGATCGCGATCGGAACCGCGCTCGATTCTAGGGCCGCTCCCCGGTTAGGGCAATGTCGAATGATCGCGGTGTAGTGGGTGCAAACGCGGATTTACTCAGAGATACGCAACTCCACGCGCGGAGAGGAATGGCGCGCTCGCGTTCAGCGCGGCGCGTGCGTTTTCAGGAAGTCGATGCTTCTGGTCCGGATATCGTCCGCCTCGGGTGCGATCCAGAGCAGATGCGTGCCGCGGTCGATGCGCATGAACTCGGCGCGGGCAATCGCGCGCGATGCGTCCTCGCCATGCTCGATTGGCACCGAGGCATCGTGAGTGCCGTGGATGATGAGCGCCGGACAGCGGATTTGCTCGAACGGAAGCGGGCCGAGCCGCGCGAACTGCTCAAAGTCGTTGATTACGCCCGCCACCCGCGCGCTCGCCGGGTACATCGTTCTGAGCAAGCCCAGGACAAAACCGGTCTTCGCCGGATCGGCCGTCACTTGCTCCATGAGCGCGGCGGCGCTTGCCCGATCGAGCGTGCTTTCGATCCGGATCGCTTGCCGGGTGACGGAGCGCGGAAATCGCATTGCAAACCAATCGATCAGGTGCGTCCCGAAATCGTTCAATGCGAACTTCATCAGGTAACGCTGCGCGGCCCTCAGTTCCGATCCGAACCGGCAGCTTATCGCGCATTCGGCGACCAGCGCCCACACGCGATCGGGGTGGCGCGCTGCGAAGTAATAGCCGGCCGGTCCTCCTCCCGAGGCGCTGAAGACCGAGGCCCGTTCGACGCCGAGCGAATCCAGCAGCCGCGCGGCCGCATCGGCCTGCTCGGCGAAGTCCCTGCCCACCTCCAGCGGTGTGCGCAAGTAACCCGGCCGCGACCAACCGATGACGCGGAATCCGCCACCCGCCATGTCGCCGCTGACGAGCTTGACCTGATCGTATCCGCCCGGAGTTCCATGCATCCCCAGGATCACCGGGCCGTCGCCCGTCGAGAAGTACTCGATCGGGCCGGCTGCGGTCCGGGCGATTTGACTGCCGCGTTCGAGCTGGGTCAGCAGGTCGCGCTTCCATCTGAAGAAGGACGGGCTTTGCGATTCGTCGGCCATCGGCGCGCCAAGCCCAGTCGAGTACCAGCAAATGGGCGTCGAACTCAACCGCCCGCAAGTCGCGCCGCGGCGGCGCGCTTTTACCGCTACGATCGATCGCGCATAATACGAAGTTCGCACCGCAGGCTCGGAGGTTCCCTGAATGGCGGCAAGAACTCTCTTCGAGAAGATCTGGAGCGACCACGTCGTAGCAGAAAAGGCCGGCGCGCCCAGCCTGCTCTATATCGATCTTCACCTGATTCATGAGGTTACATCGCCGCAGGCGTTCGAAGGGCTCCGCCAGACGCGACGCAAAATCCGCGCGCTGCATCGCACGTTTGCGACCATGGACCATAACGTCCCGACCACCGATCGCTCCCGGCCAATCCAGGACCCGGACTCCGCGCTCCAGGTCGAGACGCTCAGGGGCAACTGCGCCGAGTTCGGCGTGAAGCTGTTCGACCTCGGATCGCCTGAGCAGGGAATCGTCCACGTCATCGGGCCCGAACTCGGGCTGACGCAGCCCGGGATGACGATCACCTGCGGCGACAGCCACACTGCCACCCACGGCGCATTCGGCGCGCTGGCATTCGGCGTCGGCACGAGCGAGGTCGAGCACGTGCTCGCCACGCAATGCCTGTGGGAGCAGCGTCCGCGCACGCTCGAAATCCGCGTCGATGGCGAGCGCGCGGCGGGCGTCGGCGCGAAGGACCTCATCCTGGGAATCATCGGCCGGATCAAAACCGACGGCGCCACCGGCTCGGTAATCGAGTATCGCGGCGCAGCGATCGAGGCGCTCTCGATCGAAGAGCGGATGACCGTCTGCAACATGTCGATCGAGGCGGGCGCGCGCGCGGGCATGGTCGCCGCGGATCAAAAGACGGTCGATTATCTGCGCGGGCGGCGTTACGTCCCCGCCGGCGCGGAGTTCGATGCGCTCGCGAAGCGGTGGCTTGAATGCAAGAGCGACGACGGCGCGCGCTTCGATCGAAGCATCGCGTTCGATGCGGCATCCTTCGCGCCCCAGGTCACCTGGGGAACCAATCCCGCGATGGTCACG
>DASPOF010000124.1:0-18844 GCA_035626155.1 Binataceae bacterium (SeqCode) | reverse complement strand
ACCGCAAGGTGCCGCGCCGCCGCCGCGCCTCCTGGCCGGTCGTGACGCTCGCCGACGAGGTCGTGTGGCTTCCGGGGCTCGCGCGCGGCGTGCGAGCGCTGGTGACCCCGGCGACCCGGGTCGTGCTCAGAGTCGAGGCGCGCGGCCCATGGGAATTGTGAACCGCTCGTTGCTTGGTCATAAACCGGCGTGGTACCTTTTAAGCAGGGATGAACCAATTTTCCCGCAGCATTGCGCTCTGGCTCGTGCTGGGGCTGATGTTTCTTCTGCTGTTCAACATCTTCAGCAGACAGCAGCCCCATGAGCCCGAGATAATTTTTTCTGATTTCCTGAATCAGGTCGAAAAGGGCCAGACCGCCCAGGTCACCATCCAGGGCAACCAGATCAAGGGCGAGAGCACCAACGGCGAGCACTTCAAAACGTACGCGCCGCAGGATCCCGACCTCGTCAAGACGCTTCGCGATAAGGGCGTAAAAATCGCGGTTAAGCCTGCCGAGGGCGACGCCTGGTGGATGGTCGCGCTCGTGCAATGGTTCCCGGTGCTCGTGCTCGCCGCGCTCTGGATCTTCTTCATGCGCCAGATGCAAATTGGCGGCGGCAAGGCGATGTCGTTCGGAAAGAGCCGCGCCAAGTTGCTCACCGAAAATACGCACAAGGTGACTTTTGCCGACGTCGCGGGAATCGACGAGGCGAAGGATGAACTCGAGGAGATCATCCAGTTCCTGCGTGACCCCAAGCGCTTCACGCGCCTGGGCGGACGAATTCCCAAAGGCGTCCTGCTGGTCGGTGCGCCGGGTACCGGAAAGACGCTGCTTGCGCGCGCGATTGCGGGCGAGGCCGGCGTCCCGTTCTTCTCGATTTCGGGTTCCGACTTCGTCGAGATGTTCGTCGGCGTCGGCGCATCGCGCGTGCGCGACCTGTTCGTCCAGGGCAAGAAGCACGCGCCCTGCATCATCTTCATCGATGAGATCGACGCCGTCGGCCGCCATCGCGGCGCCGGATTGGGCGGCGGCCACGACGAACGCGAGCAGACGCTCAACCAGTTGCTGGTCGAGATGGACGGTTTCGAAGCGAACGAGGGCGTAATTCTCGTTGCCGCGACCAACCGCCCCGACGTGCTCGACCCTGCCCTGCTGCGTCCCGGACGCTTCGATCGGCGCGTGGTCGTTCCGCGTCCTGACGTGAAGGGGCGCGAGGGAATCCTGAAGGTGCACACGCGCCGCGTCCCGCTGTCTGACGATGTCGATATCTCGCGCCTTGCGCGTTCGACGCCCGGATTTGCCGGCGCCGATCTCGAAAACCTTGTGAACGAGGCGGCCCTTCTCGCGGCCCGGCGCAACAAGGAAAAAGTCGAGATGGGCGACTTCGAGCTGGCCAAGGACAAGGTGATGATGGGGGCGGAGCGGCGCTCGATGGTGATGTCGCTGGGCGAGCGCAAGAATACCGCCTATCACGAGGGCGGCCATGCGCTGGTAGCCAATCTCCTCCCCGGCGCCGACCCGGTTCACAAGGTTACGATCATCCCGCGCGGCATGGCGCTCGGAGTCACCCAGCAACTGCCGCTCGATGACCGTTACACTTACTCGCGCGACTACCTGATGACGCGGCTCGCGATGATGTTCGGCGGGCGCAGCGCCGAGGAGCTGATCTTCGGCCACATGACAACCGGCGCAGGCGACGATATCGAGAAAGCGACCGAGCTCGCGCGCAAAATGGTCTGCGAGTGGGGCATGAGCAAGGAACTCGGCCCGATGACCTTCGGCAAGCACGAGGAGCAGGTCTTCCTCGGCCGCGACATTGCCCATCAACGCGACTACTCCGAGCATACCGCGATTGAAATCGATCGCGAGGTCCGCCGAATCATCGACGAAGCGTACCAGAAGGCCCGCCAGCTTCTGACTGACAACCTCCCGGTCCTCCATGCGATCGCCGAGCGCCTGCTCGAGAAAGAGGTGCTCGATGGCGCGGAGGTCGAGGCGATGGTCAAGGCGTTCAAGGCAGGCCAGCCGATGCCCGCCTCGGTATCGCCCGCCGGCGGCGGTCCATCCCAGTCGGCTCCCGACGCGGGCAAGGCAAAGCCGAAGCCGGCGGAGGAAGAGGCGCCGGTCCCGGGCCTGCCGCCCAAGCCAGTCCTCGTCTGAGCCGGTCCGCACCCGTCCGTATCCGCCGTTCCAGCGCGCGCCGCTCACCGGACGCGACTCGTTCTTTTTTCGTCGCCACGCTCGCGCGCTGCGCCGGGCGAAGCGTAAAATACCCGCGATGACCCGATTTTGTGCGCGGTGAGATGCGCAGCGCAGTCCGTTCCAGAGATTCGCGATGCCGAACCTGGTGCCGATGATACCGCAGCCCCGATGGCAGGACGTGCTCGACGTCATGATCGTCGCGTACGTCATCTACCGGATTGCGGTACTGATCCGCGGCACGCGCACGATGCAGATGGTAGTCGGGATGGTGGTTTTGGGCGCCGCATTCGTCATCTCGCAAACCATGGGTCTCTTCACGCTCAACTGGCTGCTCAACAACTTTTTCGGTTCGTTGATCGTGATCCTGGTCGTCGTATTCCAGGCCGACATTCGCCGGGCTTTGACCCGCGTTGGCGCGCAGTCGTTCTTCGGCCCGCGCACTCCCGCGGCCAGCGCGGCGGAGGAAATCGCGACCGCGGTGGCATGGCTGGCCGCGCGGAAAATCGGCGCGCTGATCGTGATCGAGCAGGACGACGGGCTGAACGAATTCGTCGAAAGCGGAAGACTGGTATATGGGAAAGTCTCGCCCGAGCTGCTCGAAACCATATTCATGCGCGGCTCACCGCTTCACGACGGAGCGGTGATAATCAAGGGCGATCAGATCCTGGCCGCGGCGTGCCTCTTGCCGCTATCGGCCAATCCCAACGTGAGTCTCGCGCTCGGCACCCGCCATCGCGCGGCGATCGGGCTGACCGAGGACAGTGATGCGGTGGTGCTGGTCGTATCGGAGGAGGACGGCGCGATTTCGATCGCGCGAGCAGGGCAACTCAAGCGGGGTGTGGACCCCGCCGAGGTGATGGCTACATTGAGGAAGCTGCCGGCATAGGCCGGCGGCCAAAATCGCGAACAGGCGTTGGACCCGGATGAGGCTTGCGAAGGTGATAGAGAGGATGGGGTTGGGCGACGCTCGCAAGCGCCTGGCTCGCAACGCGGCCTTGCGCATCATCTCACTTCTGATCGCCGCGGGTCTCTGGATGTTCGTCAATGCGAGCCAGCACGGGACGCTCGAAAATTTGCCCGTGCCTATCAGCTACCGATCGTTGCCCGCCGGCTCCGTGATCATGAACACCCCGCCGGACTTCGTGAAAATCGACGTTGCAGGCCCCAAGACGCTCCTGTCGCTGCTGCAACCCGAGCGGCTGACGGTTCGGCTCGACCTGGCCGGAGTCGCGCAGGGGCAGACGGAGATCAAGCTGCGCCCGTCGATGTTCAACGTCGGTCGGACGACGGTCACCCGAGTTTCCCCCGCCGAGATCTCGCTCGACATCGACCGCGTGGTGGGCCGCGAGGTTCCCGTGCATCTCAACGTCGATGGGCAGGTCGCGACGGGTTACCAGATCAATGGCGCCGAGGTGACACCCGCGACGTTGGTGGTAAGCGGACCGAGCCGCTACGTCGCACCGATTGCGCGGATCGAGACCGAACCGCTCTCGGTCAAGGGTCTCGCCGCCGGCCTCAGTCGCGAGGTGGCGGTCGTGGCGCCGCCGGAACCGGTCCGGCTCTCGGCGGCGCAGGTTGAGGTGCGCGTCGCGGTCGCCGAGCGAATCGCGGAAAAGGAGTTCCGCGGCGTCGATGTCGAGGTGCGCGACACCGAGTACAAATTCAAAATCGATCCGGCCCGGGCGACGATCACGATCAGGGGCCCGGCCACCAGGCTCTCGAACTTCGATCCCAGGGGAATGGTGTACGTGGACGCTAAGGACGGAACGCCCGGCTTGCGCGACACGCCGCTTAAGGTCGATTTGCCCGCCGGGATGGATCTCGTGCGCCAGAGCCCGGTCATGGTTAAACTCCGAATCTACCACGTGAAACGCGTGAGTGGCGGCGATGGACGCACATCCTAGACTCTTCGGCACCGACGGCGTACGCGGCGTGGCGAACACCGAGCCAATCACGCCCGAAACCGCGCTCAAGCTCGCGCGCGCGCTCGCCCACGTTTTCAAGAATTCCGCCCGACGCCATCGCCGCATCCTGATCGGCAAGGACACGCGTCTTTCCGGATACATGCTCGAGACCGCGATGGCGGCGGGCATCTGCTCGATGGGCGTCGATGTATGGCTGGTGGGGCCGGTCCCGACGCCGGGGATCGCGTTTCTGACCCGCAGCATGCGCGCCGATGCGGGAGTCGTGATTTCCGCCTCGCACAATGAGTATGAGGACAACGGGATCAAGTTCTTCTCGCGCGACGGGTTCAAGCTCGACGATGAGACCGAGCGGAGAATCGAGGAGCTGGTGTTCCACAGCGCCGCGCTCGCAAGCCATCGCGCTTCCGCCGCAGATATCGGCAAGGCCGCCCGAATCGACGACGCGCTCGGCCGATACCTGGTGTTTCTCAAGAGTACGGTTCCGCGCACCGTGACCTTCGATGGCATGAGCGTCGTGATCGATTGCGCCAACGGGGCCGCGTACAAGGTCGGACCCGAGGCGCTCGAAGAGCTTGGCGCGGATGTGCGCGCGGTTGCGGTGGACCCCGACGGCAAAAACATCAATCTCAACTGCGGCGCGACGCATATCGACAATCTGCGCGAGGCGATGCGGCGCGAGCGCGCGCAGGTCGGCATCGCGCTCGACGGCGACGGCGACCGCGCGCTCATGCTCGATGAGAAGGGCGAGCTGTTCGACGGCGATGACGTGATGGCGCTGTTTGCCACCCGGATGGCCGCAAGCGGGCAGCTTGCCGCGAACACCGTGGTCGCGACCGTGATGAGCAATTTCGGGCTCGAGCGCGCACTGGACGGCGCGGGAATCCGGCTGGTGCGGACCGAGGTCGGCGACCCCTCGGTGGTGCGCGAGATGCGCATGAATTCATACAATCTCGGCGGCGAGCAATCGGGTCACGTCCTGTTCATGGATTACTCGACCACCGGCGACGGACTGATTACCGCGCTCCAGGTGCTGTCGGTGATGGCCGAGACGCAAAAGCCCTTGAGCGAACTGCGCTCGATGCGCCGCGTGCCGCAGGTGCTCGAGAATGTCCCGGTGCGCGAGCGCTTGCCGTTCGACGAGATGCCCGATGTGCGCGCCGCGATCGCAGCCGCCGAGAAGCGCCTGAAGGGCAACGGGCGCTTGCTGGTCCGTTATTCGGGTACCGAGATGGTGGCGCGCGTGATGGTCGAAGGCGAGGACGCGGCGGCGATCGGCGCGCTCGCGCGCGAAATCGGCGCGGCGATTCGCAAGCGCATCGGAGCATGAGGCGTGATTTGATGGCCGCGCCTGGCGCATACGTCGATCGCGTGACGCCGCTTGGCGGCGCGCGCCGTCCCAATTAGGACGCGCATCGGGGATTTCACTTGATACTCCTCAGCGCAGCGCAAAGTCGCGAACTCGACCGTCTAAGCCAGGAAAAATACGGCGTCGATTCGTATTCGCTGATGACGCGGGCGGGCGAGGCGGTTGCCGACGCGGCCGCCGCGCGATGGCCCGAGGCGGTGCGCGACGGCGTGCTGGTCGTCGCGGGCAAGGGCAATAACGGGGGCGACGGGCTCGTCGCCGCCCGCCGCCTGCATCAGGGCGGCGTCCCGGTGCGCGTCGTGCTGCTCGGCTGGGGCACGGATCTCAGGGGCGATGCGTCCCGGGCGCACGATGAATTCATCGCCGCCGGCGGCACGATCATCCAGGCGCCGGACGAGGACGACCTCGAGGCAGCCTTCGGCGACAGGCCCGGCGCAGTCATCGATGCGATCTTCGGCACGGGCCTCAACGCGGAGGTGCGCGGCACGCCGCGTCGCGCGATCGAGATGATCGCGGCGCTGGGCGCGCCGGTGGCCACGGTCGATATCGCGTCGGGAGTGAACTCGGACTCGGGCGCGATTATGGGCGCGGCGGTGCGCGCGGCGCTGACAGTCACCTTCGGCTACGCCAAGTACGGCCACGTCTCGTATCCGGGCGCTGAGTGCTGCGGCGAGCTGCTGGTCGTCGATATTGGATTCGCGCCGGGTGCGATCGGCGAGATCGCTCCGCGCGGCCGGTTTCTCGAGCGCGGCGACGTGAGTCACTTGCTTCGCCCGCGCCCCGCCAATTCGCACAAGGGAATGTACGGACACCCGATGGTGATCGCGGCGAGCCGCGGAAAATCTGGCGCGGCCCTGCTCGCATCGCGGGCCGCGCTCCGGATGGGGGCGGGACTGGTCACCGCCGCGGTCCCCGATTCCGTGCAGCCGGTCGTCGCTGCGGGACAGGCCGAGCTGATGACCGAGCCGATCGCCGAGCGCGACGGCCATTTCGCAGGCGCGGCCGGCGCAGCGGCGCTCGCGCATCTGATCCAGGGCAAGAATGCGCTCATCGTCGGCCCGGGCATCGGGCTGAGCGACGACACCCAGGAACTCATCGCGTGGCTGATTCGCGACGGCGTCGCGCCGAATCGGCCGATGGTGCTCGATGCGGACGGGCTGAACGCGCTCGGCGCGATCGGATGCGAGAAGGCGGGCGCCGCGCGCGGACCGATACTGATGACGCCGCATCCGGGCGAAATGGCGCGCCTGCTCCGCGTCACCAATGCCGCGATCAATGCCGACCGCATCGGCGCGGCGCGAGCGCTTGTCGATCGCACGGGGGCGTGCGTGCTGCTCAAGGGCGCGCGGTCGGTGATCGCAGGCCCCGACGGCGAAATCTTCGTCAATTCGACCGGCAATGCCGGGATGGCGACGCCTGGGATGGGCGATGCGCTCTCGGGAATCATCGGTGCGCTGCTCGGGCAGGGGATGCGGCCGATCGACGCGCTCGCACTCGGCGCGTTCATCCATGGCGATGCGGCCGATCGGGTGGCCCAGCGAATCGGACCGGTCGGGTACATCACCGGCGACGTGATCGACGAGCTGCCCGCGGCCCTCCAAGCGTTGTCGCGCCAGTAGCGCTATAATTCCTGCTTAGCCATGAGAGAGTCCGCCGGCGATAGCGCCTCGGCCCGCGCGATAATTTTCGCCGTCGAGAGCAACTCCGCGCATGAGACCAAAGCGTGGGGGCGCCGGCTCGCCTCCGTGCTGGAGGGCGGCGAGTTGCTCGGGCTTATCGGCGAGCTTGGCGCGGGCAAGACCTGCTTCGTAAAGGGGCTCGCGCGAGGGCTCAACCTGCGCGAGGAGGACATCCTGAGCCCGAGCTTCACGATGATCCAGGAGCATCGCGGCCGCTTCCCGCTCTACCACATCGACCTGTACCGGCTTGAGTCCGCGGCGATCGACGATCTCGGCCTGCGCGAATACCTCTTCTCGGAAGGTGTCGCGGCCGTCGAATGGTTCGAGCGCCTGCGCGAAGCCGGCGAACTTGAGTGCGTATGGGTTCGGATCAGCTACTCGGGCGCGAACACCCGGCGAATCGAGTTCAGCGCAAGCGGCCAGCGTCATGGCGCGGTCGTATCGAACCTCAAACGCCGCTTCGCCTGACCCAGCCTGACCTTTCCCGCCGAAACAGGGGGCTGGTTTGAGCCCGGTTTTCCCATCATAATCACCGTTTACCCATCAGCGGAGGACGGATCGCTCAATTTCGGTGGGACTTATCGTTCAGAAGTTCGGCGGCACCTCAGTCGGATCGCTCGACCGGATCAAGGCGGTAGCGGAGCGGGTCGCGCGCCAGCGCGCCACGGGCGCCAGGCTGATCGTCGTCGTGTCGGCGATGGCGGGAGAGACCAATCGGCTCTTCGGCCTTGCCTCGGCGCTGTGCGAGACCCCCAGCCCGCGCGAGACGGACGTCCTGGTCGCGACCGGCGAGCAGGTGTCGGCGGCACTGCTCGCGATTCGGCTCGATGCGCTCGGGTGCCCGGCGATATCGATTCTTGCCGATCAACTCAGGATTGCCACCGATTCCAACCACGGACGCGCGCGCATCAAGTCGATCGAATGTTCGCGGGTGATTCGCGAACTCGATGCGGGCAGGACCGTGGTTGTCGCCGGGTACCAGGGCGTCGATGCCGCCGGCGACATAACGACGCTTGGCCGGGGCGCATCCGATCTCACGGCGGTGGCGCTCGCGGCGGCTCTCAAGGCCGACGCGTGCGAAATCTACACGGATGTCGAGGGCGTCTATACCGCGGATCCAAGCGTGTGCCCGAGAGCGCGAAAGCTCAAGCGCATCTCCTACGATGAGATGCTCGAGATGGCGGGGCTGGGAGCCAAAGTCCTCCAGACCCGTTCGGTGGAACTCGCCCGCCGATACAACGTGCCGCTCGTGGTCCGCTCCAGCTTCCGCGACTCGGAGGGAACCTGGGTGGGACAAGAGGATCGTGCCATGGAGGACGTGCTCGTTTCAGGTGTCACGCTCGACCGCAATCAGAGCAAGATAACGATCGCGGGAGTCGAGGATCGTCCCGGCCTTGCCGCGAAAATTTTCGGCCCGATCGCCGGCGCCGGGATCGTCGTGGACATGATCATCCAGAACGCGAGCGCGGACGGCCATACCGACATGACGTTCACGGTCGCGCGCGAGGATCTCCGCCGCTCGCTCGAAATCATCCGGCGCACCGCCGCGGAAATTGGCGCATCGGGCGTGCGCGAGGAGGAGCAGGTCGCCAAAGTGTCGGTGGTCGGCGTGGGGATGCGCACGCACGCGGGCGTCGCCGCGCGGATGTTCCAGGTGCTCGCGAACGAACGCATCAATATCGAGATGATCGCGACCTCAGAAATCAAAGTGTCGGTGGTGGTCAATTCCAAGTACGGCGAGCTCGCGATGCGCGCGCTCCATGACGCATTTCTCGACGGCGGCGCCGATCGCACGCCGGCGGAGACGGTGTAGCCCGATGGCGGATGCCAAGCATATCCAGATCTACGACACCACCCTGCGCGACGGGTGCCAGTCCGAAGACGTTTCGCTGACCGTGGAGGACAAGGTCCAGGTCGCCGAGCGCCTCGACGACCTGGGGGTCGACTACATCGAGGGCGGATGGCCCGGCTCGAACGATCGCGACGCGGCGTTCTTCACCGAAATCAAGAAAGCGAAGCTTCGCCACGCCAAGATCGCGGCGTTCGGCTCGACCCGGCGCGCCAACGTGCGCGCATCCGCCGATCGCAACCTCCAACTGCTCCTGCGCGCCGAGACGCCGGTTGCAACCGTGGTCGGCAAGACCTGGGACCTCCATGTCCGCGAGGCGCTCCGCGTATCTCCCGAACAGAACCTGGAGATCATCCACGACACGATCGCGTTCCTGAAGCGGCGCGTCGATGAGGCGATCTTCGACGCGGAACACTTTTTCGACGGTTATTTTACGAATCCCGAATTCGCGCTCGCCTGCCTCAAGGCGGTCGATGACGCGGGCGTGAACCTGATCTGCCTGTGCGACACCAACGGCGGCCGCCTCCCGCACGAGATCGAGGCCGCCGTTACCGCGGCGCGCGCCGCGGTGAACTGCCCGATCGGCATCCACTGCCACAACGATTCCGAGGTCGCGGTTGCAAACTCGATCGCCGCGGTGCGAAGCGGCGCGGTGCAGGTGCAGGGGACCATCAACGGCCTGGGCGAGCGATGCGGCAATGCAAACCTGGTCTCGACGATTGCGAATCTCCAGTTGAAGCTCGGCTACCATTGCGTGCCGCCCGCCAGGCTCAAGACGCTGCGGGAAACCTCGATGCTCGTGTACGAGTTGGCCAACGTGATGCCATTTGCGCGCCAGCCGTACGTCGGCCGCAGCGCATTCGCGCACAAGGCCGGCCTCCACGTCTCGGGGATCCAGCGCAACGCGCAGACCTACGAGCATATCGACCCGGCATCGGTCGGCAACGATCGCCGGGTGCTGCTTTCGGAGCTTTCGGGCCGCGCCAACATCCTCTACAAAGCCAAGGAGTTCGGCATCGACATCGACCCGGCCAACGAGAAGATCGCGGTGCTGCTCGACGAGCTCAAGCGGCTCGAGGCCGAGGGCTACGTATTCGACGGCGCCGACGCATCGTTCGAGCTTCTGATGCTGCGGGCGCTCGGGCGCACCAGGGAGCATTTCAACTTCGTGAGCTTCCGCGTCTTCGACGACAAGTGGCACGAGGACCAGGCGCCATTCAGCGAGGCGGTCGTGGTGATCGAAGGACCCGACGGCGTTCGCACGCGCAACTCCGCGATCGGGAACGGCCCCGTCAACGCGCTCGACTCGGCGCTTCGGCAAGCGCTCCTGCCGTACTACCCGAACCTCGAAGCGATGCAACTGGTCGATTACAAGGTCCGCGTGCTTGATAACGGCGTCGGCACGGGCGCGCGCGTGCGCGTGCTCATCGAATCGACCGACGGCAAGCGCCGCTGGGGCACGGTGGGATTGTCGAGCAACGTGGTCGAGGCGAGCTGGCAGGCGTTGCTTGACTCGGTCGAATACAAGCTCCACAGGGATAACGTGCGCCCTCGGATCCGGCCGGCTGCAAGGCAAAACGGGGCGCGCCCCCGCCTAAGCCGCGCGAGCGCTCCCGACCAGGCCGCCCACAGCAAGGATTAGCGGCGGCCGGCAGCCGGCTGTATCGCGTGGCCAATGCTTTTGGCCGATCGAGCATTCGCACGCGCTCCGAACCGGCTCTCCGAGTGGGCATCGGATCTTCGATGAGGATTTATCTCGACCATAACGCGGGTGCGCCGCTGAGGCCCGAGGCCGTCGCGGCGATGGAACGCGCGATGCGCGACGCCGATGGCAATCCCTCGTCGGTTCATCGCGCGGGCCAGCGCGCTCGCCGCGTCCTGGAGCGCGCGCGGGCGCAGGTGGCGGCGCTCATCGGCGCTCCCGCGCGCGAGATCGTATTCACCAGCGGCGGCACCGAGTCGAACAATCTTGCGATCGCGGGCGTCGCGAAACTCGCCGGCCATCGCCGCCGGATCATCACCTCCGAGATCGAGCACTCTTCGATACTCGCACCGGTTGCGGATCTCGAAAGCCGCGGCTTCGAGATCGTTCGCATCACGCCGGACCGCGACGGCCGCATCTCGCCTGCCGAGGTGATCGGCGCGCTCGGCACAGACACGCTGCTGGTCACGCTGGGACTTGCCAATTCCGAGGTCGGCACGGTTCAGGATCTCGCGCCGATTGCGGGACACGCCGCGCGCGCGGGCTCGATCTTCCACGTCGATGCGGCGCAGGCGGCGGGCCGAATCCCGGTCAGCGCCGCCGCGCTCGGATGCGATCTGATGACGCTGAGCGGCCACAAGCTCGGCGCACCGGCGGGCGTGGGCGCGCTGTGGGTTCGCAGCGGGACGCGAATCGCGCCCCTGCTCGCGGGTGGTCCGCAGGAGGCGGGTCTTCGCGCGGGCACGCAGAACCTGCTTGGCGCGGTTGCATTCGGCGCCGCGGCAGAGGCGGCGCTCGCCCTGATAGAGCACGAGCGCGCGCGCATCGAAGCGCTCGCCGATTCCCTGCTTTCCCGGCTCACAACCGCGATTGAAGGGCTCGTCCTCAATGGTCCGTTTCGCGGTCGGCTTCCCAACACGCTCAACCTCAGCTTCCCGGGCGTGCTCGGCGAGAGCATGCTGATCGCGCTCGATCTCGAGGGCATCGAAGTTTCGATGGGCTCGGCGTGCGCCGCAGGAGCCGTCGAGCCGTCGCACGTGCTGCTCGCGATGGGCCGCAGCCGGGAGGATGCGCGCAGCTCGCTTCGAATCAGCCTGGGCTGGAACACCACGGCCGCAGAGATCGATGCCGCTGCGGAAATCATCGCGCGCGTGTGGCGTCGTGTTCGCGCGTCGGAACCGCTCGCGGCGCAGGCGGAGGCGCCCCGATGAGTGCGCGGGTCCTGGTCGCGATGTCGGGCGGCGTGGACAGCTCGGTCGCCGCCGCGATTCTCCGCGAGAGCGGCTACGACGTCGTCGGGATCGCGATGCGCCTGGTGCCGGAGCCGGCTCACGCCGGCGCGAGCCGCCGGCGCACGTGTTGCTCGCACGATGACTTCGAAGATGCCCGCCGCGTAGCGGAGCGGATGGACTTTCCGTTTTACGTCATCGATTTGCGCGCCGATTTTGCCGCGCGCGTGGTCAGCAACTTCGTGTCCGAATACCTCGACGGCCGCACGCCGAATCCGTGTGTGATGTGCAACCGCGAGATCAAGTTCGATCGGCTCTGGCAGCGCGCGAGCGCGATCGGCGCCGATTACGTCGCAACCGGCCATTACGCGCGGATCGATCGCAGTGCGGACGGACGCTTCCGCCTGCTCCGCGCCGCCGACGATGCGAAGGACCAGTCATACTTCCTGTTCTCGCTCGGCCAGCGCGAGCTGGCGCACACTGTGTTCCCGCTCGGCGCGATGACCAAGGGCGAAGTCCGGTCGCGCGCGCGCGAGCTTGGGCTGGCCAATGCGGACAAGACGGAAAGCCAGGAGATATGTTTCGTGCCCGGCGGGGACTACGCGCGCTTCGTGGAAGGGGTCGCGCCGCCCGATTCGATCCGGCCCGGCCGAATCGTCAGCACGGACGGCGACACGCTCGCGCATCATGACGGCCTTCATCGGTTTACGGTCGGCCAGCGCCGCGGGCTTGGCATCGCGGCGGGCGAGCCGCTCTACGTGCGCGAAATCCGGCGCGACAATGCGGATGTCGTGGTCGGCCCGCTCGATCACCTCAACTCGCGCGGACTTGTCTGCCGCGACGTGAGTTTCGTCGATCCGCCGCCCGCCTCGTTGCGCGGCTATCCGATCGAGGTGAAGATTCGCTATCGCCATCCCGCCATCGCGGCGACCGTGACGAGCGCGCCGGACGGGCGCGCGGAGGTTCGGTTTGCCTCGGTCGGGCCGGCAGTCACGCCGGGGCAGGCGTGCGTTTTCTATCGCGGTGATGAAGTCCTCGGCGGTGGTTTCATCGAACGGGCGCTTGCGGAGTAAGCCATTGCGATTCGCGATTGCAACGCTCGGATGCAAGGTCAATCAGTACGATTCGGCGATAATCGAGTCGCGCCTGCTCGCGCGCGGGATGGAGCGGTGCGATTTCACCGAAGTCGCCGACGTTTATATCGTCAATACCTGCACGGTCACCAACCGCGCCGATTCCGAGAGTCTCCGCCTTGCGGGCCGGGTGCGCCGGCTCAACCCGAACGCGCGAATCGTGATGACCGGCTGCCTGGCGCAGGCAAGCCCGGCGAAGCTAGCAAGCGCGGCGGCGGTCGATGCGGTGGTGGGACTGGGCCGGCTCGACGACCTCGAACGCGCGGCCGCCACCGGTGCGGGCGAGCGCGTGATGGTCTCGAATCTGCGCAAGCATCGCGCCGAGATCGAGCTTGGCGCGGTCGCGCTCTTTGGCCATACGCGCGCATTTCTGAAACTTCAGGAAGGATGCGACCAGTTTTGCAGCTTCTGCATCGTGCCCGCCTCCCGCGGCGCATCGCGCAGCGTCGAGCCGCGCCGGGTGATAGCGGCGCTCGACGAACTGGGTGCGCGGGGGTTCAAGGAGGTCACGCTCTCGGGCGTGCATCTTGGGGGCTACGGCAAGGATTTAACGCCGCCGATAGGGCTTGCCGCGCTCCTCGAGATGATAGCCGAGCGCTCGCCGATCGAGCGGATTCGGCTGAGTTCGCTCGACCCCGAGGAGCTGAGCGATGAGATCATCGCGATCCTCGCGCAAAGCGGTAAGTTCTGCCCGCACCTCCATCTGCCGCTCCAGTCGGGCGACGATGAAATACTCTCGCAAATGCGCCGGCGCTACAGCCGCGACTATTACCGCGATCGCGCCGAGCGCGTGATCGAGGCGATGCCCGACGCTGCGATTGGCACCGACTTGATCGCCGGTTTTCCGGGGGAGACCGAGCGGCAGTTCGAATCGTGCTATAATTTTTTACAGAGCCTTCCGCTGGCATATTTCCACGTTTTCCCATATTCGGTTCGGAGCGGGACCACCGCCGCCAAGCTCCCCGGGAGGGTCGCTCCGGCGGCCATCAAGCGGAGGGCCGAGGCGCTGCGGCGGTTGGGCGAGCGGAAGCGGGCCGAATTTGCGATGGGCTTGCGTGGTAGAATACTTAAGGTATTACTTGAAGAACGCCAGGCGGATGGCAGGCTCGCCGGTTATAGCCGCAATTACGTGCGGGTATTGACCGGCGGCCCCGATGAAATGAAAAACCAGGAAGTTCAGGTGGAGGCGTCGCGTGTCCAAGGCGCGCAACTGGTTGGGGAGATTGTTCCGGCTATGGCGGCGCCCTGCGCCTCCCAGGCCGGAGACGCCGGCTGAAAGCCCGCGCAGCAGGCTCGAGCGCACGCTCGCCTACACCTTCACTCGCCCCGAGCTTCTGGAAGCCGCCCTCACTCATCCGAGCGCGGCGACAGGCACCGAAGTCCATTACGAGCGGCTCGAGTTCCTGGGCGACGCGGTGCTCGATCTCGCCATTGCGGACCTTCTCATGAGGCAGTTCCCGGCGGCCAAGGAAGGGCCGCTGTCGAAGCTGCGCGCATCGATCGTCAACGCGCGCACGCTGGCTCTCAAGGCGCAGTCGATCGATCTCGGCGACATGATCAGGTTTGGCAAGGGCGAGGAGAAAAGCGGAGGGCGCGAGAAGATATCGATCCTCGCCGCGGCGTTCGAGGCGGTGCTCGGCGCGATATACACCGACTCCGGCCTCGGCCCCGCGCAGCAGGTCGTCGAGAGAATGTTCAAGGACGACATCGGCGGCCCGGCCGCCGAGCGCGATTACAAGACCGAGCTGCAGGAGATCGCCTATCGGCGCTTCCGCTCCCAGCCGGTCTATGAGCTGGTGTCGGCCAGCGGACCCGACCACGCCAAACGATTTACGAGCAAGATTCGAATCGGCAGCCGCGACCTCGGGATGGGCGAGGGCGGCAGCAAGAAACAAAGCGAGCAGGCCGCCGCGCGCGAGGCTTTGGAACGGCTCGCGCTGGAGGATCGTGAACGAACCGCGTGAGCATCGCGCCGGTTTCGTCGCGCTGGGCGGGCGCACCAACGTTGGCAAGTCCACGCTCCTCAACCGGCTGGTCGGACACAAGGTCGCGATCGTAACGCCGCGCCCCCAGACGACCCGCCGGCGGGTGCTTGGGATTCGCAGCGATCCCGACGCGCAATTCATCTTCATCGATACGCCCGGGATTCACGAGTCGGCCCGCGCGCTGAATCGCCAGATGGTCGCCGTCGCGCGGCGCGCGCTTGCCGAGGGCGAGATCGTCGTCGGCGTGATCGAGGCGGGGCGGCGGCTCGACCCGGCCGACCGCGCGATGCTCGAGGAACTGGCGGCGCTCAAGGTTCCGCTCATCGTCGCGATCAACAAGATCGATCTGATCAAGCGCGAGCAGATGTTGCCGCTCATCGATGAAATCGGCCGCGCGTTTCCGGGCGTCGAGATCGTGCCGGTGAGCGCGCTCACCGGCGAGAACTCCGACGAGCTTCTTGGCGCGATCAGGCGGATGCTCCCGATGGGGCCGCCGCTGATGCCCGAGGACGAGTACACGGACCAGACCGAGCGCGCGCTGGCCGAGGAAGTGATTCGCGAGAAGATTTTTCTGAAGATGCGCGAGGAGGTTCCGTTCTCGACCGCAGTCAAGGTCGAGAATTTCACCGAGGACCCTGCGCGCAACCTCAAGCGCATCTCTGCCGTGATTATCGTCGAGCGCGAGTCGCACAAAGGGATGCTGATCGGGGCGGGCGGGCGGATGCTCAAAGAAATCGGCACGAACGCGCGCCTTGAGCTCGAACGGATGCTCGGCGCGAAGGTCTTCCTCGAACTCCTGGTCAAAGTCGATCGCAACTGGACCAGGGACTCGCGCAAGGCCGCGGAGTACGCGCTGTGAGCGCCACCCGGGAGCGTTCGATCGGGGCGGCGCTGGGCGCCGAGGGCCTGCCCACGGTGGTTGTGGTCGGGCGCGCCAACGCCGGCAAATCCACGCTGTTCAACCGGATCGCAAAGGGCGCGCACGCGATTACCAGCCCGATCCCGGGGACCACGCGCGACCTCAACTTCGCTTGCGCGTCGCACGAAGGCCGCGAGTTCATCGCCGTCGACAGCGGCGGGCTGGAACTCGGCGGACGCGAACCGATGACCGAGCGCATCGTGGCCGAAGCCCTGGGCGCGGTAGGCGCGGCCGACGTGGTTGTGTTCGTGCTCGACGGCCGCGCCGGGATGAGCGCCGCGGACAAGGAAGCCTTCGCGCTGGTGCGCCAGACCGGATGCCCGCTGGTGGTGGCGGTCAACAAGATCGATCGCCCTGCGCAGGAAGCGCAGGCGGCGGAGTTCCATGAACTCGGCGCCGGCAAGCTGCTGGTCATCTCGGCCGCGCACGGACGCGGCGTGAGCGAGCTGCTCGATGAGGTTGTCGGACGCCTTCCCGCTGCTCCGGTGGCCCCCGCGAAAGCACCTGACCTCAAGCTTGCGCTGATCGGCCGTCCCAACGTCGGGAAGTCATCGCTGCTCAATCGCCTCTGCGGTTTCGAGCGCGCGATAGTCGATGTGCGCCCGGGGACCACGCGCGATACGGTCGACGTGCGGCTCACTGCGAATGGCCGCGACGTTCTCCTGATCGACACTGCCGGAATCCGCCGGCCCACGCGCGTCGAGGGCGAACTCGAGCATCAGGCGGTTGGGCGCGCGATCGCGACGACTCGGCGCGCCGATGTCGCGCTGCTGGTCATCGATGCGACCGAGGGAATCACCGACCAGGATGTGCGGCTTGCGCGCCTGGTGGATACCAACGACCGCGCGCTGGTGGTGGTCTGCAACAAGTGGGACGCCGCGGCGAAGCTTGGAAGAAAAGTCCCCGCATTCGTCCGCGATGCGCACGAGCGGTACCCGTTCCTGGATTTCGCATCGATGGTTTTCACCTCGGCGCTGACCGGCGACGGGGTCGCCCAGATAATTCCCGCGGCGATCAAGGCGGGGGATTGTTTCCGCGCGACGTTGCAGACCTCGATGTTGAACCGGGTTCTGGCCGATGCGAGAGCGGCGATGGACCCGCCGCTGGTGGGGCGGCGGCGGCTCAACCTTATGTACGTGACGCAGGTGGGAAGCGCGCCGCCGCGGTTGCGGTTCTTCTCGAATGTCGAGCGCGACATCCCGGCGCATTACATCCGGTTTCTCGATTCCCGGTTCCGATCGGCGCTTGAGCTGGCAGGAACCCCGCTCAGGCTCGAGTTCCGCCGCACCGTGAGCGGCTCCGAGGTTGCGCGCGGCGGCCGCATCCGGCGCCGGCGCGGCCCAAGCCGCGATCTTAAGCGTGGCAGATGACTTGTTGAGACTGCGCGCTCGACGCTATTCGTGGCGCATCGCGGCTCGGCTATAGTTGTTGGTCAAGGCGCAATCCGTGATCCTGATTCTTGATTTTGGAAGCCAGTACACCCAGCTAATCGCGCGGCGCGTGCGCGAGGCGCACGTGTACTGCGAAATCCATCCGTTCAACCTCGCGGTAGAGAAGATTCGCGCGATGAACCCGCGCGGGATCATCCTTTCGGGCAGCCACGCAAGTCTCTACGAGGAGAACGCGCCCGATATCGCCGACGAGGTGCTGCATCTGGGATGTCCCGTGCTCGGGATCTGCTACGGCCTCTATGTGATCGCGCAGCACCTGGGCGGGCGAAGCGCCGGGTCTCGCGCGCGCGAATACGGACCCGCAACCCTGGTCATCGACGAACCCGATGCGCTCTTCGATGGGATTGCGGCGCGCGAGCAGCCGGTCTGGATGAGCCACGGCGATCGCGTCGAGGCGATCCCCGGCACCCTCTCGGCGATCGCACACAGCGCGAATTCGCCGTACGCCGCCGTGCGCAGCCGCGACGGCCGCCTGCGCGGCATCCAGTTCCATCCCGAGGTCGTTCACACTCCGTGCGGCGCCAGGGTTCTCAGCAATTTCGTGCTGAAAATCTGCGGCGAGCCCGGCGATTGGACGATGGCGAATTTCGTCGAATCCAAGGTCGCCGAGATTCGCGCGCGAGTCGGCCCAAGCGACCGCGCGATCATGGGGCTGTCTGGCGGCGTTGACTCGTCGGTTGCCGCCGCGCTGATCCATCGCGCGATCGGACCGCGCCTGATGAGCGTGTTCGTCGATACCGGACTCCTGCGCGCCGGCGAACGCGATCGGATCGAGACCGAATTCGCCCGCCGCCTCGGCATCGACCTCAAGGTGATCGATGCCTCCGACCTGTTCCTCAAGCGTCTCGAGGGAGTGCTCGATCCCGAGCAGAAGCGGCGCATCATCGGGCATACCTTTATCGAAGTGTTCGAGAAGGAGGCGGCGGCGCTCGGCGGCGCAAGATTCCTCGGCCAGGGCACGCTCTACCCCGACGTGATCGAGTCGGTCCCGTTCAAGGGGCCATCGGTCGTGATCAAGAGCCATCACAATGTCGGCGGACTGCCCGAGCGGATGCGCCTGGAGCTGATCGAGCCGCTGCGCGAGCTGTTCAAGGATGAGGTGCGCGAGGTGGGACGCAAGCTCGGCCTGCCGGCCGACGTGGTCGATCGCGAGCCGTTCCCGGGCCCGGGCCTGGCGGTGCGGATCGTCGGCGAAGTGACGCGCGAGCGCGTCGAGCTATTGCGCCGCGCCGACCTGATCGTGATGGAGGAGATCGCGGCGGCCAGGTTAGGCGCGCGTCTGTGGCAGGCGTTTGCGGTACTGCTGCCGCTCAAGACCGTGGGCGTGATGGGCGACGGGCGCAGCTACGAGAGCGTGATCGCGATTCGCGCAGTCGAGTCGTCCGACGGGATGACCGCCGACTGGGCGCGGATCGATCCGGCG
>DASPOF010000123.1:0-6250 GCA_035626155.1 Binataceae bacterium (SeqCode) | reverse complement strand
CCATCCCTGCCCGGGCTTGGTCTCGCACCACATGTACCGAATCATCTCGGTGCCCGGATGATTGAGCCGGTGCGTGCTGCAGGCCACGGTGCAGGTCTGACACCCGATGCACTTGTCCAGGTTGATGACCATCGCAACTTGCCGTTGGCTCATAGCTATGCCCTAGCTCCTTCGGCGAAGAAAACAGCTCCGTCTCGCCCGTTACGTGAAAACATGGCCCTCTCGCTCCGCTGCTCGAATTCTGATCGAGCGAAGCGCCTAAGCGTTATCCAGCATCGATCGCTGGTCCCCAGAAAAAGGCACGCCCCAGTTCTTCGCAGGCAAATGCACCACCTATGCCACCCCATAGGCCGCGAATTAATACAGAAATTTTAGGATTATGTCCAGACCACCGGCCGAGGTGTCGCAAACGGCTACGCCCATGTGGCGCCGTCGGCGACATTACGACCTGCCCGCGTGGCTTCTTTCGCAGCAATAAGCGCCAATAAAGTCCGCGTGGCTGACATTGGGAATCGTGTTCGGCCGGCTCTCGCTTATGCAATTGATTAGGCTGACTTCCAACCGCCGTCGGCACAGCGGGGGCCACTGACTGTCGATAACCGTGCCGTCGGTCGCTCCGGCTGACCGAAATCGACCGCCCGGTCAGGTAAGTAAGCTGGCGATCTGCCAACTATCCTGTCAGCACCCGCGCGACCGCATCACGCCACCCCGCGATCAGGCGCTCGCGCTCATCCGCTTTCATTCGCGGCCTGAAAACACGCCCGCCCTTGAGGAGCGAGGTGAGGTCCGCCTGCGATGACCACACACCAGTAGCGAGCCCCGCCAGCATCGCGGCTCCCTGAGCGGTCGTCTCGGCCATAGCCGGCCGCCTGACCGGCTTTCCGAGTATGTCCGCCTGAAACTGCATCAGGTACGGATTGGCCGCGGCGCCGCCGTCAGCGCGCAGTTCACTCAACGGGCGGCCGCTATCGTTTTCCATCGCGACGATTACGTCGCGCACCTGGTAGGCGATGCTGTCCAGTGCGGCGCGGGCCACATCGGCGCGCGTCGTGCCGCGGGTTATGCCGAGGATGGCGCCCTTTGCGTTCGCATCCCAGTACGGTGCAGCGAGGCCGACGAATGCGGGTACGAGATAGGGCTGAGTGCGATCCCGGCTCGCGCGGGCAAGCGCGAGAGTCTCGGGCGCCTCGCGAATCAACTTGAGTCCGTCGCGCAGCCATTGAATCGCCGCCCCGGCGATGAACACCGACCCTTCCAGCGCGTAGGCGGGTTGACCCTCGGGGCCGAGCGCGGCCGTGGTAAGGAGCCGGTTGCGAGATGCGACCCGCTCGCGTCCCGTGTTCATCAGGAGGAATGCGCCGGTACCGTAGGTCGCTTTGGAATCTCCCGGATTCACCGCGCCCTGGCCGAAGAGCGCTGCCTGCTGGTCGCCGATCAGCGCGGCGATCGGCACCGCGCGCGGCCCGAGTATCCCCGGCGCCACTTCGGCCAGCGGTCCGCGCGAACTCACCGCGGCCGCCAGCATCTCGCGCGGCACGCCGAGCATCGCGAGCATCTCGTCGTCCCAATCCATGCGCGCGAGGTTGAACATCATCGTGCGCGATGCGTTCGTGTGGTCGGTGACGAATCCCGCTCCCCGCGACAGGCGGAAAACGAGCCAAGTGTCGATGGTGCCGAAGCACAACTCGCCGCGCGCGCCGCGCTCGCGCCAGGACGGATTCTCATCGAGCAGCCACTTGAGCTTGGTGCCTGAGAAATACGGATCGAGCACCAGGCCGGTGCGGCCTGCCACTTCGCTCTCGCGATCGCGCAGCGAATCGCAAATCGCGGCGCTGCGCCGGCATTGCCAGACGATCGCGCGATGGAGCGGGCGGGCGGACTTGCGCTCCCAGACGACAAACGTCTCGCGTTGATTGGTGATCCCGACGCCTCGCAGGTCGCCCGCGCTGGCGCGCGCCGCACGCAGCGCGGCCTTCGCGAGCGTCACTGCGGAGCGATAAATCTCCTCAGGATCGTGCTCGACCCATCCGGGTCGGGGGTAGAACTGCCGGATTTCCCGATATGCGCGCCCGCGGATTTTTCCGCGCGCGTCGATTACGAACACCGTCGTGCCGGTCGTGCCTTGATCGATCGCCAGGATCAGGTCAGCCATCGATATTCCTCTCCGCTGCGATTGCCTTTTCTAACGCGAGGCGATCGCGTCCGGCAATCGGTCGCAACCAGACGAGCGGTCTCCTCCTCTCCCTTCCTCCGCAACCAGTTGCGGGAGAGGTTGGAGTGAGGGTCGTCAGCGTCCCGCGCTCGCCTGGGAGCGCGGGACATATGATTCTGATTGCCTATTCAATCCCGGAACCTTTAACCCGCGGCGCAAACGATGCGGCGCTCTGAAGTACACTCTGCGTGACCTCTCGAGCGCTCGGACGCGGACTGATCTCAGGGCGGCAGCGGCAGATGAACAATGCCTCGTGATAAACTTAGGAGGAAAAGATCACCCGATGCGTGACATACTATCGCGGACTCGAGTCCATATCGCCAGTAGATGCAGCCTAATACCACGTCGGCGCAAGTCTCGCCGGCAGGTCGCGCTCATCAGGTCGTTGCGGAGCTGCCACGTTAAATTCGCGAGGTTGGTGGGGTCCTGGGTGATGTTGGCGTTCCTATCAGCCCCCGCCACGGTGCCGTTCGATGTTTCTCAGTATTCCGACCCGCCTCTGCAGTTCGAGATGCGACAGCGGCCAAAGGCCGAAAGCGATCGAGATCAGGAGCGCCAGCCCCACGTCGCCCAACGGTTTCCAATACATCCATCCCCCTACCAACACTACCCACACGTCCGAGTATAAAGCCTGGCGTGTCGACGCGGGAGAAACGGCGGGAAACTTCAGGAAAATTGCATCGCGCAGCAAAGAGGCCAACCCGGTTGCGAGGAGCACAAAACCAAACCAGCCGGGCAATGGCCACTCATAGCCCCACACGGCCCGAAGTGTGATCAGCGCCACGACCGCCAGCGGAAAGCTGAGCGAGTACGTCCAAGCTAGGATTTTGTCCGCCGGATTGACAGCTTGGCTCATAACTACTTGCCAAACGCTTGTGCCCCGCAGAGGCTGTAGTTTACAGCGGTCGCTGAGCAAGTCACCGCAGCTTGGCGGCAACCCGGCGCGACTGCCTCGGGACCCGCCCCGCCGCAGCACGCATAAAGGCCCGCTCCGCAGCCGACGACGGGCGCGGGATTGAGCACCGTCATATAAGCGGCACAAATATCAAACGAAATGACCCTGGAGCTCCACGTCGGCTCGGTGGTCGGTGTGGGCGTCGGCGAGGGCGTGGCGCTCGGAGACGCCACAGGTGTCTTCTGCAGGGGTGCCTTGTTGTCGGGGTCGGGGTCCGGGGCGGCGGAGCCCTCGGTCACTACGATCCCATCCGAGATTCCCAAGATCGCCGGATACAGCGGATGGCGCTTGTGGAGCAACTGCCGGGGAATCGGAGGGTTGCCACCCCCGCCGAAGAAATCGAATATTTCGTTCAGAATGTCGAAAATGACGGCCGCCGCCCCTCCTATGGGTCCGGCGAGCCACGCAAAACCGTTAGAAAGTAGCAACAGTGCGCCGTTGTGGAAAACATTCTGAGTGGCGACGCTTGCCGCGTCGGATGCGGCTGCGTTTTCAGGGCCGTTCAACCCGCCGCCCGAGTTGCCCGCAGGGGCGGCTCCGCTGCCCGCCGGTGAGTATCCGCCCGATCCTCCGCCGGCCGGGCATAAGGCTCGGTCGCGCTCATCTGCGAGAGCGAGCGCTGAATCTGCCGAGGTTGCTTCTGAACAAAAAGAAGAAAGGAGAGCGCAAAATAGGAGAATATGACCGCTATGATCGTGGCCAAAATCAGGGCAAAAATTCGTTGCCGCGGTCTCGTTAGGAACCAAGCGCCGCTCAACAGCCCGACGATTCCGCTCCCCAAAAAGACCAAGGCCGCCGGCCAAAGAAACTGCCAGGGGATAAAAAAGGAGGCCTTTAGAGAGAAAGTCGTGGCCGGAAAAGAAATTAGGCTCAGGAGGAACTGAAATGCCAATGATGCGGCTGTCCCTCTCGACCAGAAAGGGCGTTCCGTTGCAGTCGCGGTCTTGTTCCGCCTTCGTAAACCTGAGAGTAGTCGCCATTCTGTCAACGCAAACGACAATGCTACGAGAAATATAAGAGCTGCGACAACGTAAGCTCCGAAACCTGGCGTCATCGCATTAGCTCACGAGTTATTTTGTAAACCACATCTTTTGGTAGCGAGTGAACCATTGCCTCCTTCAATAGCAAAACGTATTTTCAATACTAATACGCATCCTATAGTCGTATTGACTGGACGGCGAAGTTTCCAGATCTCCGACGCATTTGCATAAGGCACGGTCGCACGCCGCCTGGGCCTTACCGGCCCCGAGACCACCCAAATGTTCAATGGCATCGAGCCAAGTCAAGCCGGCGCTGGCATAACACTGGTCGTGTATGTTGCAACAGTTATCGGTAGTACCAGGCTGCGTGGGTTTTCCGTTGTTCCCAGGGCCGCAGGCATTGTATCCGGGAAATTGAACTGGGATGAAGTATGGGTTGATCTGCAGGGGCCGGTCGCTGTCGTCGTTAGCCGGGCTGGGCGAGCCCTCGGTCACTATAATCCCGTCCGAGATTCCCAGGATTACCGGATACAGCGGGTGGCGCTTGTGCAGTAACTGACGCGGAACCTCCGGTTTGCCGCCGCCGAAAAGGTCCTCGAACAAATTGTACAAGAAATCGACCACGATCGCGACGGCTGCCACGAACGGGGCAATCGCCGGGTCAGCAGCCGCGGATCCGCCGACGATCTCGGCCCACAGTTCGCTCATAGCGGCCTCCGCCCCTGCGATACCCCCCGAAGCGAAACCGACTGCGGCGGTGGCGGCGAGGCCAACGCCAGTCCCAATGGCGCCGCCTTCAGCAAGGTTGAGAAAAACGTTGGGGCCGCCGCCTCCGGACCCCCCGCCACCTCCTCCGCCGCCCCCTCCTGCGCCACCGAGGCTCGGCTGAGAGAGCCCGGTTGCGCCCATTTGCGACAGCGAGCGTTGGATCTGCGGATCATAAAAGCGGCCGCTGCCGCTGTAATAGAGCGATGCCGGATCGGTGAACTCGTGTTCGCCGCCCCCGGCCAGGAACGGCCAACTGGTCTGAGTTCCGTTCACGGTGAATTTTCCGGAAGGATCATAGGTGTATGTCGTCACCGGGCCCGAGTTGACCTGCGCCGCATTGACCAGTCCGATCGTAGACCCGCTCCCATCGATCAGCGGCACCAGCGTGGTCGTGGCCCCTGAAGCAGTGTACGAACCCGCGACCGCCCCGCCGCCCGGCAGGCTCAGGAAGTTCCAGTAGTTTCCGGTGCTGTCCAGCCAGCCCAGCACCGAAGAGCCGTCGTGCAGGAAAGCGAGCGAGTCGGAGCCGGGGATAGTCGATCGGTCCCGGCGCCCGATCGCGTCGTACGTCTCCCCCGGGCCGGAACTGAATGTGAGGAGCTGATTGCGTGCACTCCAAGTTAAGGTTTCGGAGTTCGCCGGATCGTATGTAATGTTGCTCGCGTTGTCAGGGCTGGTCGAGTTGCCGTTGAACGTCGCCATCTGGTCGGTCGCAGAATAGGTGGCGGTATCGGCGGACGGAAAGTTGATCGCGGCGAGGGTCCCGCCCTTGTCCCTCAGGCGGCTGTCATAGTCGTACTGATAGGTCAAGGTTCCATAGGGGACGGGGGTGGGAGTGGTCGTCGCGAATGGACGGAACGTCTGCGAGGTTAGGCGCTCGCCGCCGTCGTAGGTGAAATCGGTCTCCACGCCATCCACGATCGTGCTCGTGAAATTTCCGTCCGAGTCGTAGTTTAGCGCAACCTGGGTCGATGTGTTACCGCTGCCGAGCACCTGGGTCGTCGGGCCGCAGCTCTGGATCGCGGTTCCGTTGTTGGACATCCCGATCAGCTCATCGTCGCAGTCGTAACCGTATTTGATGGTGGCCTGCGCAGCGTTATTCATGGTCGGCGCGAGACTGGTCCGCCGACGTTCCGAGCGATCCCGCGCAGGCCGGCCCCGCCTTTCCTCTCCTTTCCTTGCCCCTGCACTCTTTTGCGGGGGAAGCGACTGTCTTGTGAGTCAAAGGATCGGGCGCGTTGCCCACAGGGTCCACAGGCGATGGGATCGCCCGAAGCGTCCCGCCTGTGGACTTGTGGGCAACGTATCGATGGCCTACGCGGGTTGGGGGCACGG
>DASPOF010000122.1:0-4630 GCA_035626155.1 Binataceae bacterium (SeqCode) | reverse complement strand
CCCATCGCCTGTGGACCCTGTGGGCAACGCGCCCGATCCTTTGACTCACAAGACAGTCGCTTCCCCCGCAACTGATTGCGGGGGAAGGGAAAGAAGAAGAGCGGGGCGCGCGCCGTGTGCGTGTTCGCGTCGGCTGAATGTTTGAAAAAAATAGTGGGGCGGGCCGCCGTGCCCGTCGTCGATGCGCGGGCGCCTCGCCCGCGCAACCTTTTAGATTCTCCGAGGAAGGCCCGACGCAGTCCGGTCAGGTGGTGTACTCGGCGTTGATGCGCACGTAATCGTAGCTGAGATCGCAGGTAAGAATCGTCGCGCTCGATTTTCCCAGGCGCAGGTCGAGCCGCACGGTGAACTCCGGCTGACGCATCGCCTCCTTCGCCTCGCCAAGCGCGCCGGTTAGAAGCGCGCCGCGCGCCGCCACCTGGATGGGCCCGATCCACAGCGCGAGGCGCTCGGGATCGACCGATGCGCCCGATGAGCCCGCGGCCATCAGGATGCGCCCGACGTTCGGGTCGCATCCGAAAAACGCGGTCTTCACCAGCGGCGAATTCGCGATCTGCCGGGCGCATCGCTCCGCATCCGCCGCCGAGCGCGCGCCGCGCACCTCGACCGTGACCAGCTTGGTTGCGCCCTCGCCATCGCGCACCAGCTCTCGCGCGAGCGCGCCCGCGACCTCAGCGATCGCGCGGTTGAACGATTGAAGATCGCGCGCGCCGAGCGCCCGGTTCTCCGCCGCACCGCTCGCCATCGCGATGACCGTGTCGTTGGTGGACATGTCGCCATCGACGGTGATCGCGTTGAAGGTCGCCGGCAGCGCCGCCTTGAGCGCCGTCCTAAGCGGAGCCGGCGCGATCGCAGCGTCGGTCACGATGAAGGCGAGCATAGTCGCCATGTGCGGAGCGATCATCCCGACGCCTTTCGCCGCGCCTGCTATCGTGACCGTCGCGCCGCCGAGCTTGAGCGCCGTCGATACGACCTTGGGGCGCGTGTCGGTCGTCATGATCGCGCGCGCGAAATCATCGAGGCCGCCATCGCTGAGCGTGCGGGCCGCCTCGGCAGCTCCGGCCTGGAACTTCGCGAAATCAAAAAGATGGCCGATAACCCCGGTCGAGCACGGTGCAACCAGCGCCGGCGCGCATCCGATGAGCTTCGCGACCTCCGCGCACGATTCGCGCGCCAGCCGTAGTCCGGCTTTTCCGGTGAACGCGTTTGCGCATCCGGAGTTGGCGACGACCGCCTGAAGACGGCCCGACCGGATCCGCTCGCTCGAGACGCATACCGGCGCCGCTTTTACCTTGTTCGTGGTGAAAACCGCCGCCGCGGAGGACGGACGATCGGCGACAATCAGACCGAGGTCTTTGGCGCCTGCGACGGTCTTGAGCCCGGCGCTGACGCCCGAAAAGCGGAATCCTTTTACGGTTGCGGACGCGAGATTCGCCGGCATCGGAGTTCCTCCGAGCGCCGACTATACGCGCGCCGCGCCCCCGCGCAAGCGATCGGCGGCCGCGTATCCGCGATGACTCGTTGCGGCGGCGCGCCGCCTTACTTTCCGTGGCAGCGTTTGTATTTCTTGCCGGAGCCGCACGGGCACGGGTCGTTGCGTCCGACCTTTTCATGCTCGCGCTTGACCGGCGCCGCCGCCTGCGCTTGCGTCTCGCCGCCGTGGCTCATCACGACTCGCTGCGGCCTGGGCTGCTGCTGGATCTGCTGAGCATCCTGCTGGCGGGTGAGCTGCACCGAGAAGACCTTCTCGACCACGTCGCGCTGGAGCGTTTCCATCAGCGCCTCGAACATCGAGAAGCCCTCTTTCTGGTACTCGACGAGCGGATTCTGCTGGGCGTAGCCGCGAAGCCCGATGCCCTCCTTGAGGTGATCCATCGCGAGCAGATGGTCCTTCCAGAGCGAATCGAGCGTCTGCAGCATCACGATTTTCTCGATCTGCCGCATCACCGGCTCGGTGAACTCCACCTCGCGCTGGCCGTAGAGCTGATGGACCCGCTCGCCGGCTACTTCGATGAGATCGTCGGGGGTGCGGATTTCGGTGGCGCCGCCGGGGGCGGTCTCCACGCTGAAGCCGGGGCGGAACTTGAACTGCTGGAAGAATGCGTCATCGATTTTCTTCCAGTCCCACTCCTTGGGATCCACCTCGCGGTCGCAGTGCGCGTCCACGATCTCCTCGCTCACCGCGTCGGACATGTCGAGGACATCTTCCTTGAGCGGGGTGCCGGAGAGCAGCTCGCGGCGGCGCGCGTAGACGACCTCGCGCTGCTTGTTCATCACGTCGTCGTATTCGAGCAGGTGCTTGCGGATGTCGAAGTTGTGCGCCTCGACCTTTTTCTGAGCGTTCTCGATCGCGCGCGAGATCCAGCGGTGCTCGATCGGGACGCCGTCCTCCATCCCCATGCGCCCCATCAGGCCCTTGAGGCGGTCGGCGCCGAAGATGCGCAGCAGGTCGTCCTCGAGCGAGAGGTAAAATCGCGATGAGCCGGGGTCGCCCTGGCGTCCGGAACGGCCGCGCAACTGGTTGTCGATCCGGCGCGATTCGTGGCGCTCGGTGCCGAGGATGTGCAAGCCGCCGGCGGCCAGCACCAGCTCGCGCTCGCCTGCGCACTGCTGCCTGTACTTCGCGAGCGCCTCCTGGAACTTCGGGTCGTTGGGGTCGCGGGTGCCGCTTTCGGCCGCGGCCATGAACTCCGCGTTTCCGCCGAGCACGATGTCCGTGCCGCGGCCCGCCATGTTGGTCGAAATCGTGACCGCCTTGTGGCGGCCCGCCTGCGCGACGATCTCCGCCTCGCGCTCGTGATTCTTCGCGTTGAGCACGTAGTGCCGGATGCCGGTTTTCTTGAGCATCTCGGAGACGCGCTCGGACTTTTCGATCGAGACCGTGCCGACCAGCACCGGCTGCCCGCGCTCCTGGCAATCGGCGATCTCCTCGATTACCGCGTTGAACTTCTCCTCCTCGGTCTTGAAGACGATGTCGTGATTGTCGATGCGGATCATCGGCATGTTGGTCGGGATCACCATCACGTCGAGCTTGTAGATCTCGTTGAACTCGCGCGCCTCGGTGTCGGCCGTGCCGGTCATGCCCGCAAGCTTCTTGTACATGCGGAAATAGTTCTGGAACGTGATCGTCGCGAGCGTCTGGTTCTCGGACTCGATCTTGACGTTCTCCTTGGCCTCGACCGCCTGGTGGAGGCCGTCGCTCCATCGCCGCCCGGGCATCAGGCGCCCGGTGAACTCATCGACGATGATGACCTCGCCGTCCTTGACCACGTAATCGACGTCGCGCTTGTACAGGGTATGCGCACGCAGGGCCTGGTTGGCGTGATGGAGGAGCAGGATGTTGCGCGGGTCGTAGAGGTTGTCGACCCCGAGGAGCTGCTCGACGCGGCTTACGCCGTCCTCGGTGAGCGCGACGGTGCGCATCTTCTCGTCGATCGTGTAATGGTCCTCCTTGCGGAGGCGGGGGATGACGCGATCGACGATGTAGTACGTGTCGGTGGATTCTTCGGAGGCGCCCGAGATGATGAGCGGCGTGCGCGCCTCGTCGATCAGGATCGAATCCACCTCATCGACGATCGCGTAGTTGTGCTCGCGCTGCACGTACTCCTCGAGGTTGAACTTCATGTTGTCGCGCAGGTAGTCGAAGCCGAACTCGTTGTTCTGGCCGTAGGTGATGTCGGCGCGGTAGGACGCCTTGCGCTCCTGGTCGGTAAGGCCGTGCACGATCACGCCGACGCTCAGCCCAAGGAACTGGTAGATGCGCCCCATCCATTCGGCGTCGCGGCGGGCGAGGTAATCGTTGACCGTCACGACGTGCACGCCGCGTCCGCCGAGCGCATTGAGCACGGCCGGCAAAGTCGCGACCAAGGTCTTGCCCTCGCCGGTCTTCATCTCCGAGATCTTGCCCTCGTGGAGGACCATCCCGCCGATGAGCTGCACGTCGAAGTGGCGCTGGCCGAGCGTGCGCTTGGCGGCCTCGCGCACCACGGCAAAGACCTCCGGCAGGACGTCCTCCATGGCGTCGGCGCGGCGCTCGGGGTCCTCGAGCGCGCTGATGTTCGCTTTCCATGCGGCGATCTTCGCACGCAACTCGTCGTCGGAGAGTTTTTCGATCTCGGGCTCGAACTGGTTGATTATCGCGACGGTGGGCGCGAGCCGCTTGAGTTCGCGGTCGTTCTTCGATCCGAAGATCTTGCGCGCCACCAGGGAGAAAGCTGATGCCATTTTAGATTTGGGGGTCTAAGCGGGTGTCAGGAAATTTTACTCAGAACTCGCTCGAGGACTCCGCTGCCGCCGGAACGCTCCCGGCGTGCGAAGCGCGTCCTGCCTCGAATCGGTTCTGCCGGTACATGTTATATTGCCATTTTACCACGCAGCGCGGGAGCTTTCAGCGCTCGATGCGCACCGCGCTCTCGACTTCGGGCCCGAAAAATCTCCGGCCCACCCGGATGAACCGCTCGGGCGACTCGGTCACGAAGAAACTCTGCCCGCCGGGGCCGTGACGCCTGAGCATCTTGAGCGCCCCAAGCCGCTCGCGCACCGCGGCCGCGGTCGCGGTCGCGGAATCGATAATTCGCACGCCGGGGCCAAGCACGCGCTCGAACAGGCCGGTGAGCAGCGGGTAATGAGT
>DASPOF010000121.1:0-26473 GCA_035626155.1 Binataceae bacterium (SeqCode) | reverse complement strand
CGGAGATCGATGGTCACCTGAATCTCATCGTAAGGAACGCTCGGAGTTTGCGCGCGGCCCCTGCCGGCGCTGGCCTTCAGCCTTACCAGCCCCAAGCGTTCCAACAGCATGATGTCCGTGCTCACGTTCTTGTAATCGCGTCCCACCAATCCGGCTAGCTCACGAACCGAGGCCGGTCGATGGCGGACGACCGCGAGCAGAAGTTCGAGGCGCTTTTCAGTGAGAATCCGCCGAAGCTCCTCGACGCTCTCGAAATAGAGCCCCGACTCCTGTACTGCGCGGTCGCCGCCCGCGACACGCCGTACCGCTTCGCGCATGGCCTTCAGCCGCTCGGCACGGCTGCGGATGCCGATCTTAAGCCGGCGTGCTCTCATAACTTTCCCTCCAGGATGAGGGCCACCTCGATGGTGACCGGCGGCATGCACTATTATGGCATCAGAAGCCATAACAAGCGAGTGTGTTCGATCGCTCGCCGGTGCGCAGGTGCGGCAGGGGTTGCGGACGTATGTTATAGCAATATACAATTCGCCTCGTGGAGTGGGGGCAGAGGCTGGCGGGTTGCGAAGGGTTTGAGTGGGATGCCGGCAATGCCGCGAAAATCTGGGACCGGCACCGAACGACGCCAGCCGAATGCGAGGAGGTTTTCTTTAATCGCCCTCTGGTGGCCGGCCGCGATGAGAAACACTCCGAGGGCGAGGAGCGGCTATACGCGCTCGGCCAGACCGACGGCGGGAGGCTGATGTTCGTGGTTTTTACGATCCGCGGCCGGCTGATCCGAGTGATTTCCGCGCGCGACATGAGCCGCAAAGAGCGAAGGATTTACCGATCGTCGTGAAAAAGACACTGCCCAAGTTCAAGAGCGAAGATGCCGAGCGCAGGTTCTGGGCTCGGCACGATTCGACCGAGTTCATCGACTGGCGCAAGGGCCAGCGCGTGACCTTGCCGAGCTTGAAGCCGTCATCGCAGACGATCTCGCTTCGGCTGCCCCAGCCGATGCTCGATCGCCTCAAGCTTCTCGCCAACAAGCGAGACGTGCCGTATCAGTCCCTGCTCAAGATGTTTGTGGCCGAAAGGCTCGCCGCCGAATTTGAGAAGTTGGAGCGCCCCGAGTCGCGTTAATCAATCAGGGCCGCGCGGGCGCGGGGCATTGGCGCGGGGTCCCGTCAGGCCGCTCGATCGCCGACGATCGCTTCGGCGGGTGGATAGCCCAGGCTGATCGCGAGCATCATCGCGGCCGCGGCGAGCTTCTCGGGCGCCAGCTCGCGCCGCGCGATCGCCTCGAGCGCGCGCAAATGGGCGCCGATCGTGTCGCTCGCGCACGCGCATCCCAGCCCGTCCGGGTCGAATATCGCATCGATCAAAGGATTCGGATCGAAGCCGGATTCGGCGGTCGCCTCGCGAAATGCGCGGCGCCAGAACTCGCGCGGTTCTATCTGCTCGAAGTCGGCAAGCTCCGCGACTCGTTCGCGGAGGAATCGGACCAACGTTCGGTAGCGCTCGATTGCCTCGAGGTACGGCGCGACGCCCTGCGCCGCGAGGAATTGCCCCACGTCCCCTTGCTCGCCGTACACGCCTGCTGAGCCGGACGCCGGTTCGAGCCGGACGAAACTTTCGCCGGCGCCGCCGCGCTCCATCCCGAGCGGATAAAGCCGGCAGGCGACCGGGCGCCCCGAATGGAGGGCGCATCGCGGACCGTCAAGCGCCACGCACGCGCCGTCTGCGCCGAATTTGAGGAGCGAGCCGCGCCGAATCGTGAACCGCCGGCGAGCCTCGCCGGCCGTGACCCCGGCCGCGCGCGCGATTCGGAGCACATCGTACGGCGCAAGCGGGATCACCTTTTCATGGCAGCATCGCCCGCATGCATTGCAAAGGTAGGAAAAGCGGCTCGCACGATCCATCTTTTGCCTCGAGATTCGAACCTATCAGCCGCGCCGTCGCCGGAGAATCGGCAAAGCCAATGGAGTCGTCTGACCGCACGGTTGCTGTTCTCTTGCGATTTCAAAGGGCAATTCAGCGCGCCTGTCCCCCGCGCCGGTCTTGATTTTCGGTGGCCGGTGTCCTAATTCGGGCAGCACCGGCTCTGCCCGCCAGAAACCGCCCCCCGGCACTTTCGTCTTGGCATGACAAATGCCAGACTAACTTTTTCGATGGGTAATATGACTCCAAAAGACGAACTGATGAATGAAAAGCGCGCCGTGCCCCGTTATCCCGGAGTTCCTTCTGTAACCGATGGGACCGGCGCAGTGGTCTGGGTGGAAACACATGTCTCCCAGGGCGCCTGCGTCTATCCGATTACGCCCTCGACGAACATGGGCGTCGGATACGCCGAGGCGGTCGCCAATGGCGAGCGCAACCTGTGGGGCGAGCCGCTCGTTTTCACCGAGCCCGAATCCGAACATTCATCCGCCTCCGCTGCCGAGGGCTTCGCGCTGGCGGGCGGACGTGTCACCAACTTCACCAGCGGCCAGGGGCTGATCCTGATGAAGGAGGTGCTCTACACGATCAGCGGCAAGCGGCTGCCGGCGGTGTTCAACATCGGTGCGCGCGCGCTGACCAGCCAGTCGCTCAATATCCACGCCGGCCATGACGACGTGATGGCAGTGGCGGACACGGGATGGGGGATGCTGTTCGGGCGCAACGCGCAGGAGGCCGCCGATCTTGGGCTGATTGCGCGGCGCGCCTCCGAGGATACGCGCACGCCCTTCCTCAATATCCAAGATGGCTTTCTCACCACGCATACGCTGGAGAGCGTGCGCCTGCCCGAGCCTGAGTTCATGCGCGAATTCGTCGGTGCGCCGGCGGACCGGCTGATCAACCTGGCCGACCCGTCGAATCCGATGCAGTCCGGGCCGGTGCAGAACCAGGATTCGTACATGAAGGGCAAGATCGCGCAGCGCTACTTTTACGATCACGTCGAGGACGCGGTCGTGCGCGCGATGGAGGAGTTCCAGGCCGCGACCGGCCGGCGCTACGGACTCATCGACTCGTACCTGATGGACGATGCCGAGTACGCGATCGTCGCGATGGGGAGCATGGCGGAGACCGCGATGGCGACCGCATCGTACATGCGCAGCAAGCGCGGAGTCGCCTGCGGAGTCGTGAGCGTCACCTGCGTGCGCCCGTTCCCCGGACCGCAACTGGTTGCGGCGCTCGGGCGATGCCGCCGGATCGCGGTGGTCGAACGGATGGACAATCCCCTTGCCCAGTCCAATCCGCTCACCGCCGAATTGAAGGCGGCGTTTGCGGACGCGCTCGCGGGCGATCCCGCCTACGGCCGGCTCAAGTCAGCGCCCGAGGTCTTCTCTGGGTCGGCGGGACTCGGCGGGCGCGACATCCGCCCCGGCGATTTCGTCGCCGCGTTCGAAAATCTGGTCACCGGCAACAAGCGCTACTTTGTACTGGGTATCCACCATCCGCTCGCACTCGAGCGCGAGTCGGATCCCGACGTGCGGCCGGCCGGCTCGTTCAGCATGCGCGGCTACTCGGTAGGCGGCTACGGGTCAGTGACGACCAACCGGTTGATCGCGACGCTGGTGGCGGAGATGCTCGACCTGAACGTGCAGGCGTTTCCCCTGTATGGTTCGGAAAAGAAGGGCCTGCCCACCAATTACTTCCTGACCGCGGCGAGCGAACACATCCTTACGCACTGCGAGCTCGAACATATCGAGTTCGTGTCGCTCAACAACGTCAATGCGTTCGCGCTCGGCAATCCGCTGGCCGGTATCGCGAAAGAGGGCACGGTCTTCGTCCAGACGTCGAGGGAGGACCCTGAGGAGGTGTGGCAGGGAATCCCCGAGTACGCCCGGCGCATAATCCATGACCAGGCGCTGCGAGTGGTTTATCTCGATGCGGCCCGAATTGCCGAGGAACTCTCGAGCCGCGAAGACCTGCAAATCCGGATGCAGGGTATCGTGCTGCTGGGCGTGTTCCTGCGCTCGATGCCGTATCTGCAAAAACTCGCGTTGCCGGAGAGCGAACTGTTCGCGCGCGTCGAGAATGCGATCCGCCGCTACTTCGGACGCCAGGGCGAGCGGGTCGTCAAGGACAACATGTCATGCGTGCGGCGCGGCTTCGACCAGCTCAAAGAGGTCCCGCGCGCGTTAATCATGCGCGGCGCGAGCAATGATGCGCTCGCCGCTGCGGGTGGAGAGTGAACCGATATGGCTGATCAAGTGACAAGGTTGATTTCCGACCCCGCCCAGAAGCGCAACGGCGCCGAAACGGATGGGGCCAAGGCGCAAGGGTTCACGCTTGGGCCCGAGTCGGATCCGTTCGCGGCAAATCCCGCACAGTACGTCGCCGACTTCAACCTGCGCATAATCGACGCCTACGCGAACAGTTCCGGATCCGGCGAGCTTCCCGCCGACGCGGGCACCGCGCGTTCGCTGATCCCACCCGGGACGGCCGCGGTTCGCGATTTCTCCTACGTCGGCACCGAATTGCCCGAACTGGTCGAGGGCGCCTGCGTCGGATGCATGGAGTGCGTCACCGAATGTCCCGACAGCGCGATTCTCGCCCGGGTCGCCGACGAGGACACGCTGAACGCGGCGCTCGCGCGGGTCGAGGATGCCGGCGAGCGCGAATGGCTGCGCAAGCAATGGACGTCGACCACCAAGTACTACGATGCGGTCAAAAAGCGCGGCGAGAAGCCGGGACTGTTCGGGCTGTTCGTCGATCCGACCAAGTGCAAGGGATGCGGCGAATGCGTGACCGCGTGCGGCGCGCATAATGCCCTCCACATGATTCACAAGGGCAATGACGACGTCCCGCGCCTCAAGCGCGCCTTCGACTTCTTCGCGCGGCTCCCGCAAACGCCTACCCATTTCATCCGCGAGAAGGTGCTCGCGGACATGATGCTGAGCCTCGATCGCAGCATGCTGTACATGGGCGGCGCGGGTTCGTGCCCCGGATGCGGCGAGGCGACTGCGATCCGTATGATGCTTGCGGCGACCGGGTTTGTGCTCGGCCCCGACAGCGCCGCGATCGTCGCCGCGACCGGATGCAACACGGTTTTTGGCTCGACCTATCCCTACAACCCGTTCCGGGTGCCATGGACCAACTCGCTGTTCGAGAATGCGACCGCGGTCGCGATGGGCATGCGGCTCAGATGGGACCAGATGGGATGGAAGTCGAAGCGGGTCTGGGCGATCGGCGGCGACGGCGCGATTTACGACATCGGGTTCGGCTCGCTCAGCCGGATGCTCGCATCGGGCATGGACATCAAGGTGCTCGTGCTCGACACGCAGGTCTACTCGAACACCGGCGGCCAGACCAGCACGGCGAGCTTCACCGCGCAGCCCTCCAAGATGTCGCCGTTCGGCAAGGCGACCGAGGGCAAGCAGGAGCGTCGCAAGGAGCTGGGCTTGCTTGCGATTATGCATCCCGATGTTTTCGTCGCGCAGACCACGTGCGCCAACATCAATCACTTCTATCGCTCGATCATGGAAGCGAACTCGTATCCGGGTCCCGCAGTGGTCAACGTGTACGCGACCTGCCAGCCCGAGCACGGAGTGGGCGAAGAATGCTCGGTGACGCAGGCACGGCTCGCGGTCGAAAGCCGCGCCTATCCGCTTTTCGTTCACGATCCGCGAAAGGGTTCCAGGCTGAGCGAGCGCTTAAGCCTCCAGGGCAATCCCAACATCGCCGCCGACTGGACGATCGACCCGAAAACCAAGAAGCCCTTCACGTTCATCGATTTCGCCAGGACCGAGGCGCGCTTCGCCAAGCATTTCGATCGCGACGGCAACCCGTCGGAGATGTTGCGACGCGCCGAAGCGGATCGGCTGGAGAGCTGGCGTCTGCTCCAGGAACTGGCGGGAGCGCGCAAGGCGTAATTTCTGCCGCCGGCCGGCGCGGCGGAAAACGGCGCGAGGTTGCGGACTTCCTCGATGCGCACCCGTAAGCGATCGGCTCCGGGCGGCGCTCGGGCGCGCGCCGCGAGCATCGGAGACGTCCGCGTTGCGGCGAGCATCGAGCGGTTCACCGGGTTCGCGGAACTCTACGACCGCTATCGGCCGCGTCCGCCCTCTGCGATCATCGACGTGCTCGTGCAATTGAGCGGCCGGCCGCGTCCCAAGATCGCCGATATCGGCAGCGGGACCGGAATCTCAACGCTGATCTGGGCGGAGCGCACCGCCGAAGCCGTCGGCGTCGAGCCGAGCGCCGACATGCGCGCGCAAGCCGAACGCCGCGCTGCCGGAATCGGCGCATCCAACGTCCGATTCGTCGATGGCCTCTCGACCCGCACCGGCCTGCCCGACCGATACGCCGACATAGTAACCTGCTCGCAATCGCTCCACTGGATGGAGCCGGCGGGTACCTTCGCCGAGGTCGCCCGCATCCTGCGCGAGGGCGGCGTGTTCGCCGCTTACGACTGCGACTGGCCCCCCACGCTGAACTGGGAGGCGGAGCAGGCGTACAAGGCGTGCATCGATAATGCGCGCGCGATCGAACGCAAGCGCCGCCTGAATCCTCACCTGAAGCAGTTGGATAAAGAGGGGCATCTCGAGCGCATGAAGAAGAGCGGGCGCTTCCGCTACGTGAAGGAAATCGTGCTCCATCATATCGAGTCCGGCGATGCCGGCCGGCTCGTGGGACTCGCGCTCAGCCAGGGCGAGATCGCGGCGCTGGTCAAGGCCGGCGTCAGCGAAGATGAGATCGGTGTCACCGCGCTGCGCGAAGCCGCCCGGCGCGCGCTGGGAGATGCGGTCGTACCGTGGTATTGGAGCTATCGAATGAGGGTCGGCGTAAGATGAGCCGCCGGCCGGCTCGATAACTGATCGGCCTCGCCCAAGCTCGCAAAGCTTCGGCGCCGCCACGGAGGGGAAAATGGCAAAACGGGGACGTCTGACTCTTTCCAGGTTCGGTTACTCGATGCCGGTCGATGCGCCCGCGTATCAAGCGCCGCCTTTTTTCTATAAGGGCGCGCGCTCGATCGCGATCGCCTTCGAGACCGACCCCGACGCGGCGCTCGAGGCGATTCCCGCGCCGCTTGCGGTGAGCGAACCGGCAATCGCAGTGCTCTCCTTCTATGAATATCCGTGGTCCACGCTGGGACCGTACAACGAAGCGATCCTCTCGCTGCTGGTCGAGCACAAGGGGAAGCCGCACGGCTATATCCAGCAGATCATGGTGACGACGGAGCCGCCGATGCTCGCCGGTCGCGAAATTTGGGGCTTTCCGAAGAAACTCGCGTCGATCAGTTTTCGGTCCGAGCGCGACATGATCTATGGCACGCTGGAGAGGCCGGCCGGAATCAGAATCGCGAGCGCAGTGATGCGCCCCGAACGTCCCGCGCAGCCGTCGGGCGGCCCCGCGCGATCCGGCCTCAGCCTGCGCGTGATCCCGGCCGCCGACGCGAATGCCGAGCGGCCGCTGTGCGCCGAGATCATCGAAACGGCCACGGAGGTCAAGACGCACGAGGCGTGGGAGGGAACCGGCTCGGTCGCGTTCGCCGAGAATTCGATCCTGGATCCGTGGGGACGGTTTCCGGTAAAGCGCGTGCTCAGCGCGACCTACGCGGTGTACGACATGGTTCTGCCCGCAGGGCGCGTAATCGACCGGATGTAGTTATCGAGCTTCGCTTTCGCCCGTCAGCGTGAGTCCCGTATAAGGATTCGCCGTCCGGCTCGCGCAACGAAGCCGCGGAAATCTGCCGCGCTTCTCTTGACAAGACCGGTGAAAGAGTTGTTTGAGGTTAGTTGCGCGAACGGCGCCCCGCGGCTGGGGGAAATCGCATCGGGGTGAAGGCGGCGCGTACGGAGCAGGAAGAGTTCGGGTGATGCGTGTCCGGGGTTCCCGTGATGCGAACGCGGAGAAGTTCGTCCGAGGCAATGCGGAGGAGATAAGAAAGGATAAGCAATGGAATTCAAGGAAGTCATAGGTCGTCGCCGGTCCATCCGATACTTTCAATCGTGGCGCCCGGTCGAGCGCGAGAAGATCCAGATCATGCTCGAGGCCGCGCGCCTCGCCTCGTGCGCCGTGAACGCCACCTTCATGAAAGCGATAGTGGTCTTTCGCGACGACCTCGACCGCGAGACTCTCGATGCGCTCAAGACGCCGGTCTCCGGCCTGAACATCGAACTCGCCCCCGTCCACATCTATGTTTACGTGGACATGGGCGCATACGTGGGTGCGCAGGCTCGGCTCAAGAAGCTCGTCGATGTGGGAGCGTTGAACAGCACGCACGGATGGAGCCACAAGTTTGTCGATGAGTTCGTGTGGCCCAATATCCTGAAGCCATTGGCCGACAATGCCAGCCAGGCAGGCGTGGCCGCTGGGGCCGCCTCCGACGCAGGAGTCGCAACCTGCCAGGCGATGCTCGCCGCGGTCGATGAGGGCCTCGGCGTTTGCCTGTCGGCGTTCGTGGCGGAACCGGTGAAGAAAGTATTAAATCCTCCGCCCAACTGGATGCCTCTGTGGGTGCTGCTCGTCGGCTATCCGGCGGAAACATGGGAGGCGGGCGGTCAGCGCCCCCGTCCTCCGCTCGAGGAGCAGTTCTTCGAGGGCAAGTACGGCAAGCCGTTCAAGTCGGACCCAAAGGTGGTCGAGCAACTCAAGGCGGCCAAGATGATCCAGGCGCCGGCACCGTTGCCGTGGCGCAAAGAGGAAGTCAAAGCCCTGGCCCGGATGTTCGGGTTGCCGGATTAAATTCGCAAGGCGATCGGGCCGCGCGGGGTGATTTGCTCGCCGATCCGTTCGGCGTCGCGGCCCAATCGGGAATCGATTAGGCAGATGACTGCACTTCAAAAACCGCTGGAGAGCCACGAATCCGTCCAGACCTGGTTCAAGGGGCTGCGCGAGCAGTCCGGAATCGAGCCGACCGATGACCCGGCCAGGCTGAAACTGCTGGGTGAATTCTGCGAGATAGCCGGACTCGATCCGGATGAGATCGTGAGGGCCTGTCTGCTCGTGAAGGAAGGCCGCGAGACAAAGATCAGCATCAAGGGCCGCCGCTCGATGGCTGAAAGGATTATGGAGTTTCAGTCGCTCGGCTCGCCGCAGGACTCGCGCGACCGCGCCAAGCGCGGCAACACGATCCGAAGCTTCCTGATCCACAACGGAATCCAGCTACAGTCGGGAGTTCAATTCTGAGCGGCCGCGGCTTCATTTCGCGGGCTCGGCGATCGGCCGGGAGAAAGATGTCGGATGGCGGAGCGATTTGACGTCGCAATTGTAGGGGCCGGACCGGGGTCATCGATCGCGGCCTATCTGCTTGCCAAGGGCGGGCTCAACGTAGTCGTCTTCGAGCGCGGCGATTATCCCGGCTCCAAGGCGATGTTTGGCGGGGTGCTTTACACCACCGTCTTAAGTTCGTTCTTTCCGGGCTTCCCGCAGGAGGAATGCGTCGAGCGGCACGTCGTCGAGAAGAGATTCTCGATGCTCGCCAAGGATGACGAGCTCGCGATGTCCTTCAAGTTCCTCGGCTTCGAAGCTCCCTACTACAATCACTCGTTCACCGCGCTGCGCGCGGTCTTCGACCGCTATCTGGCGCGAAAGGCGGAAGACGCCGGCGCCATCATCGTCACGCAGACGGTGGTCGATTCGGTGCTGACGCGCGACGGGCGGGTGACGGGCGTGCGCGCGCGCCGCGAGAGTGGCGACGTGGAGGCCAACGTCGTTGTCGCGGCTGACGGCGCGAACTCTCTCATCGCGCAATCCGCCGGCCTGCGCGGCGAGCTGCCGCTCTCGGTCATCCTCGGGATCAAGGAAATCGTCTCCCTGCCCCGGCCGATCATCGAGGACCGCTTCTCGCTCGAGGGCGATGAGGGCGCGGCGTACGAGTATATCGGCGGCGATGCGGTCCGGGGCGCGATGGGAGCGGGGTTTCTCTATACCAATCGCGACACGATTTCCGTAGGCCTGGGAGTCACCGTGGACTCGCTCAAGAAGCTCGGCGCCCAGCCGCACGAGTTGTTGAACGAGTTCAAGATGCATCCCGTGATCCGGCGCCTGCTGCGCGGCACCACGCCGCAGGAGTATTCCGCCCACCTGATTCCCGAGATGACTCCGCAACACCTTCCCCGTTTTGTGGGCGACGGAATCCTCGTGATCGGCGGGGCCGCCGGACTGGTCAACGCAAACCCGCTCTTCCACGAGGGCACGAACATGGCGATGGCCTCGGGCGTCCTCGCAGCGCAGACGATCCTAGAGGCGCACAAGAAGGGCGACTACTCGGCGGCAGCGCTGCAACCCTACGCGGACAGGCTCCGCGAGAGCTTCGCCTGGCAGGACTACGCGCGATACCAGGGGCTCACGCGGATGGCCGAGGAGCATCCGCAGTTCTTCGGCAAATACCCGTATGATTTTGCCGCGATGGCGCGCAAATTATTCTCTGTGATCCCGGCCGCCGACGGGATGCAGGTGCCCAAGCGCAAGCTCGAACTCGCGGTTGCCGATTACGCCCTGGCCGAGCTCGGTCTGATGAGCTTCGGCATGGATCTCCTGAACGCTGCGAAAGCGGCAATGATCTGAGGACTCGCGGGCGAATTCGCTCCGATTGGACAAAGGCATGAACGAGCAAACCAAGGGAAGCGGACAGTCGCCGGTGGACCCGGCTGGCTACCTGGGACCGCCCAAGCTGCTAAGCCGCGACGACAAGCTCGCCACGCTCGCAATCAAGGTCCACGAGGGCAGTCCCCATCTGAAGATCATCGATCAGAAGGTATGCCTGCAGTGCCTGGACAAGCCATGCACCGTCGGCTGCCCGGTCCAGAACTACAGGGTCGAAGATAACGGGCATACGACGATCTTCTGGAGTAGCTGCATCGAGTGCGGCGTCTGCCGGATCATCTGCCCGTATCGCAATATCTCCTGGGAATACCCAAGCGGTGGCTTTGGCGTCACCTACCGTTACGGCTGATTGGAGGACTCATCCGATGCGAATCAGATCGCGCGCCGGCAACTTCGCCATGACGATCGAGGACGTTACCGTCGAGAACGGCGAACTCGTGATGACGGGCAAGATGGGGGTGTGGTCGGCAAAGACGTTGCTCAGCGTGGAAGAGCTTCAGGAGATGCTGGGGACGATGAAGATAAGCACAAAAGTGCTTGACTTCGCGGCATTGTTCGCCTTCCGTTACCTCGTGGGCCTGGTGGAAGAGGACCGCGCTCGCCAGGCGCAGGTTTCAGCTCAAACCGCCGACCTTGGGTCGGAGAAAAAGTAGCTCTTCGGGCCGCCAAGGAGGATACGAAAATGGCAGACGAAATTAAGATCAGCACGCTCGAGCAGGTTAATGACGCGTGGAACTTCTCGCTGTTCGATGCGATCTTCAACCGCCGTTCCCGCCGTTTCGGTTACGGCATGGAGATCAAGGAGGGCCCCAACAAGTTCAAGTCCGCGCACGATCCCATGCCGCTCGACGAAGTCGAGGAGGCGATCCTGCTCGCGGCCGCAACCGGAATTTCCGGGCTCAACCTATCAGACATGCCTCACGCGCCGAGGCCGGAGACCCTGGATAAGGTCGCGACGTGGGAGGGGATGGCCAACACGATGGTCGAGCACGTCGGGCGTACGTGGTCGAGCCCGTGCGGGAACCACGGCACGGAACTCTTCTACACCAACGACGATGGCGTCTATCTGATGAAGCTGCGCGACGTGCAGCCGACCAAGATTCAGGAGGTCGGCACCAAGGACGACCGCGACAAGCTGATCTCCTTCGTGCACGACAATCGCGTCAAATTGTTCGACGGACGGCTCGACGTCCCGCGCAATACCGGCGCGATCATGTCGTTCAACATGTGGAACGCCAACATGCCCGGCAGCACGCTCTTCATGCCGGTCAGCGACGTTACCGAAGAACTAATCAATGCGCTGATGCTTCAGGCGGACCTGGGGCAATACCTCGTTGACGATCTGCATGGGATGAAGCCGACCATCGATGAGCGGTTTATCAAGGAGGGATGGGTCGATACGCCGGTTCCGCTGACCATGTTCGAACATAGCCTGTCGCTCGCGATCGCCGGCGCCGAGGGCGCATTCATCGGGCACAATATACTGCTCGCGGAGCAGGCGCTGGGGCTCGGCGGATGGCTGTTTGGCGGGATGACCGCGATGGTGGTTATGGGCGGCACGCCGATGGGGCGCGGACTGGGATTCCGATTCGAAACGAACTCCAAGAATCCCGCAGCTTTTCCCGCTCCGGTCGGAGTCGACGGGGCTTTCGAGAGCTTCCGGCCGCCGTACTACAAGGATATGGACGCCGCGGTCGATGCGGTCGTTGCGAAAAAGTTCGGCCCCAACGGCACCTTCAACCCATTCGCCAAGAAGCCGGTGCCCTACAAGAACCGCGCGGACTTTCTGCGCCAGGTGCCGCGCACGCCCGAGAAGACGATCGAAATCTGCAAGCAGAGCTGCCGGTACATCTGGGATACTTTCGGCACCTTCCCGGCGATGATCCCGCCGATGTTGCTATACGTGTACGTACAGGCGCAGCACATCGAGCTCGACTTTTACGACAAATATTACGATGGCCCCGCGTACCTGAAATCCCACAAGGAGCACATGAGCAAGTGGCATAAGAGCGAGGCGGCGGGCAGAAAGGTGGCTTGAGCGCATCGGCGCGCCCCTGGCGAGGCAGCGATATCGGGGAGCCGGGACCCGTCTCGGCCCCCGATTCTATTTGTTGGCCGGGAGGATCGCGGGATTCGGGCCGCCGGTAATGACGCGTGAGATTGCTTTGAGCATTAGTCCGGAGACAGGGATTCTGATTCTACTACTCAGTCGATGAATGCGGGAGGAGGTGCGAACCTCAAATGCGCATCCTTGAAGAAGGCAAGGCCGATTTTTTCAAAGTCGATCCCGACGGCTACCGCGCATACGTGCGCGACAAGAAGCCTCACCAGATGGTCTCCAAGTTGATGACCGAGAAGGAGGCGGTCGAGCGCTTCGTCCACGACGGCGATTATCTTGCCTACGACTGCAATTACTTCCAGCGCGGTCCCGCCGCGCTCATCCGCGAGGTCATCCGCCAGCGCAAGAAGAACCTCTGGGTCTGCGGCAAGTTCACGTACGTGGCGGTTGCCTTGCTGGTGGACTCGGGATGCGCCGACAAGGTCGATATCGGCTTCATCGGCTTCGGTCCCTGGATTTCGCGCGCGGTGCGCGAGAAGAAGGCCACTATCTACGAGTATTCCAACGCGATCATGACGCTGCGGCTGAAAGCGGGCGCGATGGGACTGCCCTTCCTCCCCGCGCGCAGCTTCGGCGGCACCGACGGCTTTGGGCACTCCGGCTGCAAGGTTGTCGAGGATCCCTATACGCACCAGCCCGTCATCCTGGCCCCCGCCCTCAATCCTGATGTGGCGCTGATTCACGTCCACCAGGCGGATGAGTATGGCAACGCGCGCGTTTTCGGCACCGGCATTACGCACCAGGAATGCGCGCTCGCCTCGAAGCGGGTCATCGTTTCGGCCGAGGAAATCATCAGCACCGACGAGGTGAGGCGCGACCCCGCCCGCACTTCGATTCCGCATTTCGCGGTCGATGCGGTCGTGCATATGCCGTATGGCGCGTATCCCGGCACCGTGCAGGGATACTACGCGTCGGATCCGGCCGGGGTGGTCGAGGCGATGGGCGGGATGTATCGTGGCGACTTTCGCGACTATCTCGCCAAGCACGTATACTCAGTCGCCTCGCACGAGGAATATCTCGAGAAGGTGGTCGGCGCGAAGAAGCTCGTCGAGATTCGACGCCGCGAATCGATCCGGGAGGGTTATGGCTCATGAGCACGCCAGCTACTCAGTTCAGCGAACGCGAATTCCTCATCATCCAGATCGCGCGCCTGGTCGAAGACAAGTACATCTACTGGGTTGGCGGCGGCGGCGAGCCGCTGAGCAGCGTCCTGCTCGCCAAGCGGATGGCCTCTCCAAATCTCCAGTACCTGACCGAGGATGGCGTAGTCGGGCCCGAAGCAGTAGTGCCGTTCGACCCCCTGATGACGATGATCAGCTCGCGCGCGAACTATCGCGCTCTTCAGTGGGGAACGATGAACTATGCGGCCGACCTCGCGCATCTCGGCTACGTTGACTATGGCATCCTGAATACGCTGCAAGTGGATCGCTATGGCAATATCAACTCGACCGTAATCGGCAAGTACGAGGGCGGCGAGGGCCGGCGCTTCGGAGGCCCGGGCGGCGCGGACAGCATCGCGGCGCTCGCCTGGCGCACGATACTGGTGACCGACCAGCAGAAGCGCAAGTTCGTCGATCGCGTCGATTTCATCTCATCGCCGGGCTTCCTCGATGGCCCCGGCGCGCGCGAAAAGCACGGCCTGCCTCCGGGTACCGGTCCGTGGCGCGTGTACACTCCGTGGGCGATGTACGGATACGGCGACGATTGCCAGCTTATGCTCCAGGCCGTCGCGCCTTACGTGACGGTCGAGCAAGTGCTCGCCGAGATGAGCTTCAAGCCCAGGATGGCGCCCAAAGTCGAGATTCTCGAAGTGCCGACCGACGAGGAACTCCTCGTGCTGCGCACGCAAATCGACGTGGCCGGCCAGGTGACCGATCGCGGGCGATGGATAGAGCTCAAGGACGGGAAATACTGTTTCGCAGAGACCTGAACGCGGCGCCGAGGCCTTGTCTGGTCTTCGGCAGGCGGCACGCCGGATACGATCCGATGCAAGCGCAATTCGGGGCGATCGCCGATGACGCGAATAAGCAGTTCTATAGTCAGTACAGAACCGATGACGCCATTGGCGATCGGATCCGGTACCAGCCGAAGATTCGGTGCGCCTGAGAGTATCGCGTGTCGGTATATCACTGGCTCCGATTCCTACGGCTTATCCACATTTACGCCGCGATAGTTCTGGTCGGATCGATCGTATTCAATACCATCGTTCTCATGCCCGCGCTGAAAAGGATCCCGCCGGCGCACGCCGCGGTCATGGGTCAAAGAGTCGGGTCAGGACTGATGTGGCTTGGCGGGACCGCAATCGCGCTGCTTGGAGTGAGCGGGTTCTTCAGGCTCTGGCTGCTCGATGATTTCGGGAATCTGTTCTCGATTCAGGCGCTGCTGGAGCCGCGCCTTCGATGGATCGCGACGATGGCGGGTTCGTGGCTCATCCTGGCGATTACGGCCACCGCATCGGCAATCTGGTACCGCACCGTCCTGAACGCCAAGTTGCCGTACTCGGTGGGCTTGCGCGAACTCGAGGCGCGCCGGGTCGCGCTGGAGCGGCTTTCCTGGTGGCAGGATTGGCTCACGTACGTGAACTTCTCGCTCGCGCTGCTGGCGGCGCTCGGCGGAATCATGGGAACGTTCTGACGGCGCCATGGCGAACGTACCGCCAGACCTCGCGCAATATCCGTTTTACCGGGCGCGGATGCAAAATGACGGAAGACCGGCGCCGTGGACGCTGACCGACCTCGAGGAATTTGCGCGCACGCATCCCGGCGATCCGTTTGCCGGCCGCGCGCTGCCCGGCGTCAAACCGAAGGTTGCTCTTCAGATCGAAGCGACAGCCGAGCCGCCTGTGTGGACTGCGCTCAATCCGCCCGAGCCGGATGCGTGGGCGAAAGTGCTCGCGCGGATGTGGGCGCGATGGGGTATCGCGCGAGGCGAGACGATCGGCTTCTTCGACTATGGGTCGAGTCCGCTCGTGCTGCTCGCATCGGGGTGCTACGTCGCCTATCTGGGCCGCGGTGCGTCCGATCGCCTGGGGCTCTCGGCGATCTGCAATGACGGCGTTGCGGCGATGGCTCCGAGGATGGCCGGGATCGTCGAGGCGGTGAAGCCGGCCGCGGTCGTGCTGCGAGCCGATCTCGTGGCCCCGTTCGCATCGGCTCTGGAAGCCTCCGGGCGCGTGCTCACCGGGCGCGTGCGATGGGCGGCGATGGCGGAAGTGGAAGGCGTGCCGACGCGCGCCAGCGCCGTTCGCGCCGCCGAGGCTCTCGGCGTTCCCGTGTACCGGATTCTCCGCTCGGATGCGGCATTCCTGCTTGCCGGCGAGTGCCCGTCGTGCCGGATGTTTCATCTCGATCGATCCTATCGGGCCGAATCGCTGCCTGCCGGCGAGGTGGCGATCACGGCAGGCTTCGCCCGGTCGTGTCCCGCGGTGCGTTACAATATCGGCGCCGCCCGGATTGCAGGCCGCGGATGCGCGATCGAACCATCGGAAGAGCGAATCGAATGCTGAAGCCGGATGCGATCGCGGCCGAACCCTTCGACGATCTCGATCGCCTGTCGCCGGCCGAGCTCGATCGATGGTGGGAGCGCAAGCTGCGCGCGGTCTTCAAGGCGGCGGCGCGCGAATTGCCGTACTACGCGCAGCGTTTCTCATCGGCCGGCTTCGATCCGGCGGGCTTTCGCACGCTCGCCGACCTTCGCGGCGTGCCCATTTCGACCAAGAGCGACCTGCTCGCCGCGCAGGCCGCCGGCGGAAGCAACGCGATCGGAATCGAGTACGGGGTCGGTCCCGGGAGCGCGCCCCTCACCTTGAGTCTAAGCTCGGGCACCGCCGGAACGACGTTCATCACGCACACGGCCCGCTGGCGAAGGCTGCAAGGGCGCTCGTCGTGCCGGGCCCACTGGTGGGCGGGCCTGCGTCCCGGCACGCCTCTATTGATCTCGGCGCCGGCCTGGCACAGCTACGCGGCGATTCAGCCGTTCATCGCGATGCACTTCGGGATGCCGTGCGGGATCGTGTCGGGGACCTTTCTGCCGCGCTTCGCGGACCGGATTGTCGATGCGATGGTCGCGATGCGTCCGCGATTCATCTCGATGTTCCTGCCGATGGTGTTTTCCGTGCTCGCCGCGGCGAAGCAAAAGGGAGTGCGCGGCGATGAAGTTTTCGCCGGGGTCGAGAGCATGGTTGTCACCGGAGCGCCGATCACGCCCGGCATGCGCGACCATCTGAGACAACTCACGCGGGTTAAGCGCGTTGCGGAAATCGCGGGCACCAGCGAGAATCTCCTCGCGGTGGATTGCGCGCGCGCCGACGGCCTCCACCTTGTGCCCGATACCTGCCATGCCGAAGTCATCGATCGCGAAACCGCAAGACCGCTCGCCGATGGCGAACGCGGAGCCGCGGTGCATTCGAGCGTCGTGCTCGCGGGATCGGTTTACCTGCGCTACGACGGCGGAGACATTGCCGTGATGAATCATTCGCCGTGTCCGTGCGGCCTGCCTTCGCCCCGGATAAAGCTGCTCGGCCGCCGCGAGGATTCCTTCACGATCGGCGCTCAATCGCTGCTGCCGTACGATGTACAGCTCGCGCTCGAGCAGGAAGTTCCCGAACTGAACGGTTCGGCCTGCGTGATCACGCGCGAAGGCCTCGCTGAGGGAAGATTGCGGCTGCTCCTGATCGAGCCTGAGCGTTCTCCTGCGGCGCTCCTCGAGGCCGCTCGTCTGGGGCTTGCGCGCAAGTTCGATGTTCCCGTCGAAATCACCCCGGTGCGCGATCTTCCGCTGCGCTTCAAGGGCGTACCGCCGATCCTGTCGGAGCCGGAGGCCGTCGAATCGCTGTGAGCAAAGCTGCATTGGGACTGATGTCGGCGTACTGGCCGGAAGACACTCCGCGCTACGCGCATATTCCGCTCCGGACGCTGGCCGAAGTCACGATCTATCCCGCAGCCGAGGAGGACCCCGGCCGCATCGCTCTCGTAACCGGCGCCGGGCCGCTCACTTACGGGGAGCTGTCGGAGAAAGTGCGCCGCTTCGCAGACGCGCTTAGAAATCGCGTCGAACGAGGAGCGCGAGTCGCGATCGTCCTCGATGATGCGGCCGCGATGGTGATCGCGGCGCTCGGAACCTTCGAGGCCGAGGGGCTTGCGTTCGTGAGCACTAGCGTGCCGCCGGCGGATGCGATGGCCGCGTTCTCGCCCGACCTGATCGTCAGCGACGCGGAGATAAAGGATGCTCCGGCGCCGGTCGTTCGTTTTGGCGATCTGATCGAGGCTCAGGGGAAAGCGCGCAGCGGACGCGTGGATTTCAGGGCCCCAGTTCTGGCGATTCCCGCCCGCGATCGGCGCGGCGAGGTTTTGCATAGCCATCGCAGCCTCACTGCGACCGCAGTCTCGATCGCGAGCTTTTACCTGCTGGATGCGGAAATCATCCTCGTCCTGCTCGAGCCGCCGACGCTGTGGTACACGCTCGCGCTGATGCTCGGGGCGCTGCACAAGCGCGCGACGATTTGGGCGGCGTGGGAAGATCGGCCGCCGAAAGCGCCGCTGCGCGCTGATTATGTCGTTTGCGGATGGGAGCGGGCGATGCGGTTGCTCGATGAGCCGCGGCCCGCCGCGATGCCGGGCCAAATCGACGCGGGTCTGATCGCCGCAGTCGAGGGGCCGTTCAGCGTCTCGCTGAGACTGAGGCTCGCGCGCAAGCTTGCAACCCAGGTGCTTACGATTCTCGGCCAAAACGATTTCGGTCCGATCATCGCGAGTCATCCGGGTTGGTATCTGGCTGATGCGGCGGGAATTCCGCTGCCCAACGTCGATCTCCGTCCGCTCAATCCGGCCGACGGCGTGCCGTTGACCATCGGCTGGGAAGTGGTCGAACAGGCCGAGCTGGGAGTGAAGTCCGCGCTGGCGCCGGCGGGAGCGCCCGCGGTTCAGGGATGGTTCCGCTCCGGGTTGATGGCGGCAGTCGATCCGACCGGCTTTTACTTCCTCCGGTCGCCATCGCGCCCGCGCGGCGTTTAGACGGCGGCTGCGCCGCGTTTAGACGATAGTTAGTTGCCGCTTAAGGTGCGGAAAGCTCCCGCCTCGAACCGCTCGATAGCCCGCCCCAGCCGCCGCACGAACGCATCGCGGTCATCCTCGGGCCGCAAGTGCGCGGCCGCGTGATCGTCGCAATAGCGGCAATCGCGGCAGCCGATGCGGCAATCGTGTTTCTTCGCGAAGAAATCGATGAACCCGTCGAGGACGCGGTTCGATATGCGAACCGGCAGGCGCCCGTATGGTTCCAGGTGGTCGAACCCCAGGATGATGTCATTCAGGTCGCCATCGTATCTGCGTGCGCCGTATGCGCGGGCGGCGCGCTCAACCCACGCGCGATCCATCTCGCGGCCGGCCAGCTTGAATTCATCGATTCCCATCCGCTCATACACGCGCAAATCCTCCGGCCTGATCCACACCGACTTGAGCATCTGCGCCTCGTCCCGCGCCTTCTCGCACGTGCACCACATCAGTGGATAATCGACATAGGTACCCAGTTCCGAGCTTTCGTTGGAATGCGAAACCAGGTTGATGTGATATTGCCGAATTGAGCAATGGAGCAGGCAGCCGACGTTGGCAAGGAGCACGAGAGTTGCCCGCGTGCGCCTGCGAATCTGTTCGAGCAGCGCGAAATCGCGGTTGATGTACTCGGGCAGGTAGAGCACCTGCGCGCCCAGTTGCTCGAAGAACAAGGCCTTGTCCACGCTGTCGATTCCCGCGGCGGTTGAGACCGCGATCTCAAGCTCCGGGAAACGCTTGCGGGCGAACGCGATCAGGTACGGATTCGAAAGCACCACGCCGCCGACCTGGATGTCGGCGAGCCAGCCCAGGCGCTCGACGATCCATCGCTGCCCCTCGGCCGTGAATTCCCGATTTCCCAGGCAAGCCGCGTTGAGGCAGTAGAAGAACGAGATTCCTTTTTCGCGGGCGCGCCCGACATACGCGGCCAGGCGATCGGCGTTGGGCCGCGGCAGCCATTGATTCGGGCGCAGGCTGAGATCGCCGCCGACAGCGCCATAAAGATGGCCTGTCGGGAGCGCCGCCATCGCATCCACGAAGTCATCATCGAATACCGCCGGCACTACGAGCTTCATCGCTCACCTCCCCGGTCAAGCTGGCGCGCGCGCGCGACGCCGGAGCATCCGGTTGAAGACGGCGTCGAAAAAGAAAGGGCCGCGCGGGGACCCTGTCTCCGCGCGGCCTTGATCTGCGATTTCGCCTCCCGCCTTTTGCGGGCGGCCGCCTCAAACTCCAAGAATATGGATCGACATCGCGGCGGCGTCGCCGTGTACCGAGCCGCCGGCGTTTTCCGTCAGTCCAATCTTCGGATTCTTCACCTGCCGCTTATCAGCCTCGCCGCGAAGCTGCCAGAAAATCTCCGAGATTTGCGCCACACCGGTCGCACCCACCGGATGACCTTTCGCGAGCAGTCCGCCCGAGGGATTTACTGGAATGCGGCCGGTAATCTCGGTGGAGCCGTCGTCGATGAGCCTGCCGCCCTCGCCTTTCCCGCACAGCCCGAGCTCCTCGTAGGCCATAAGCTCCGCGGGCGCGGAGGCATCGTGCAGTTCGATAACGCTGATGTCCTTCGGTCCCAGTCCCGCCTTCTCGTATGCCTGCCGGGAGACCCGCTCCACGATTCCGGGGTCGTCGGGCCCGTGATCGCTTCCCGAAGACAGCAACGACGCGAGCACCCTGACCGGCTTGTTCGTGTAACGAGGCGCGACCGAGGATGCGCATAGCACCGCGGCGGCGGCGCCGTCGCCGATTGGCGAGCACATCAGGCGCGTGAGCGGATCGGCCACCATCGGAGAATTGAGGACGTCCTCCAGCGAATAGACTTCCTGGTATTGGGCGTGGGGATTGAGGCTGCCGTTGCGGTGATTCTTAACCGCGACGCGTCCGAACTGTTCCCTGGTGGTGCCGTACTTCTTCATGTGGGCGCGCGCGCCCGCCGCATAGAAGTCCATGAACATCGAGCGCGACTCTCCGGCGCCGCCGGCTGGTGCCTTGGGCGCCTCGCCCTTGGCGGCCCGCTCCGCGCGGAGTTTTTCCTGCTGCGCGTTCATCTCGGCGACAATCTGCTTCGCCAGCTCGACATCGACCGCCGATCCGATCGCTCCGTACGATATCCGCTTGTCGGCGTGGTAGAGCTTCTCCATCCCGAGCGCCAGTACGATGTCGTACATCCCGGAGGCGACGTACAGCCACGCCAGGTGGAACGCGGTCGAGGAACTCGCGCAGGCGTTCTCGCAGTTGATGATCGGGATGCCGCCGAAGCCCATCTCGCGCAGCACGACCTGGCCTCGGACGCATTCCTGCCCGGTCACGAGCCCGGCCATCGCGTTGCCCACCGCGGCCGCCTCGATCTGTTTAAGCCCGACGCCTGCGCTGGTGAGCGCGTTGTTCACAGCATCGCGGCCGATCGTCTTCATGCTGGTGTTAAGGTACTTGCCGAACTTCACCATCCCGGCACCGATGACTGATACTTCGCGCATGGAAAGTCTCCTTTTTGGCCCCCTGTTGGGAGGATCAGCAACCCGCTGACGGTACCATAATCCGCTCTCTTTTTCTGCACAACATCCCGCCGGCCACAATTTCGGCCGCGCTTAAACTCGCCTCCGCGAGTCCGCCGACAAGCCTCGTTAATGCCCGCTGACCTCGCGAGCATCGCTCATGAGAACCGGCACCCGGGCGGTCCGCAGCCGGTAGTTCGCTCAAGACCTGCGTATCATCTAAAATTTGATAGATGGATCGGCGGCAAGCGCGGGCGGGTGGTGCCAGTCGCAGCCCGGCCCCCGAACTCGAAACCATGGGACTTCAAACTCGGAAAGCCGCTCGTACCGACCTCGAGCGCCTGATGGACCTGGAACATCCGGACCCGCACTCGATTCTCGGAGCGCATCCCGGTCCCCGCGGCGTGAGCGTGCGCGCGTATCGGCCGGATGCGTCGCAGGTGTTCGTGCTCGCCGATGACGGCTTGCGGCGCGAGATGACGCCGCGCCGGGAGGCCGGCCTCTTCGAGACGACCATTGCGGGCCGCCAGGACGTGTTTCCTTACCGCCTCGAGATTCATCAAGCCGACGGCGCCGTCCTTGTGACGCGCGACCCGTACTCGTTTCTGCCCACGCTCGGCGAGTTGGACCTGCATCTATGGGGCGAGCAGAAGCATCAGCGCGCTTACGAGAAGCTCGGCGCGCATCCGCTCGAAGTCGGCGGAACCCAGGGCACTGCCTTCGCGGTCTGGGCGCCCGATGCCAAGAGCGTGAGCGTGGTCGGCGACTTCAACCGCTGGGATGGGCGGTTGCACATGATGCGGGTGCTCGGCAGTTCGGGCATCTGGGAGCTGTTCATTCCGGGGATCGGGCCGGGCTCGATCTACAAGTATGAAATCCGCACCCGCGGCGGCGATTTGCTTCTCAAGAGCGACCCGATGGCGCAGCGGATGGAACTGCCGCCCGCGACCGCATCGGTCGTGTTCCGTTCCGAGTACGAGTTTCGCGATCGCGAGTGGATGGACGCGCGCGCGGGGCGCGACCCGATTCGCCAGCCCGTCTCGATTTACGAGGTTCATCTCGGATCGTGGCGGCGCGTCTCCGAGGATGGCAACCGCTGCCTCACTTATCGCGAGCTGGCGGCTGCGCTCGGCGATTATGTAAAGGACCTCGGCTTCACCCACGTGCAATTCATGCCGGTGATGGAGCATCCGTTCACGGGCTCGTGGGGCTACCAGGTGAGCGGGTACTTTGCGCCGACGGCGCGCTACGGCGGCCCCGACGACCTGCGCTACCTGATCGATGAGCTTCATCGGCGCGGCATCGGCGTGATTCTCGATTGGGTGCCCGCGCATTTCCCCAAGGACGAGTTCAGCCTGGGCCGCTTCGATGGCACCGGCCTTTACGAGCACGCGGACCCGCGCCTGGGACATCATCCCGACTGGGATACCTACATCTTCAATTACGGCCGCAACGAGGTGCGCAGCTTTCTCATCGCGAGCGCCCTTTATTGGCTGAGCGACTTTCACGCCGACGGGCTGCGCGTCGATGCGGTCGCGTCGATGATCTACCGCGATTACGGACGGCGCGACGGCGAGTGGATTCCCAACCAGTACGGCGGCCGGGAAAACTTCGAGGCGGTTTCATTCCTGCGCACGCTCAACGAGCAAGCCTACGCGCTCAACCCGGGCATCCTGATGATCGCCGAGGAATCGACTGCGTGGCCCGGCGTGAGCCGGCCGACCTTCATGGGCGGGCTTGGCTTCGGGCTCAAGTGGGACATGGGATGGATGCACGACACGCTCGAATACTTCGCGCTCGACCCGGTGCATCGCAAGTGGCACCATCGCGACCTCACCTTCGGGATGCTCTACGCGTGGAGCGAGAACTTCGTGCTGCCGCTGTCGCACGATGAGGTGGTGCACGGAAAGAGCGCGATGCTCGCGAAGATGCCGGGGATGCGCGCGGAGAAATTCGGAAACCTGCGCGCGCTCTATGGCTACATGTGGGCGCGCCCGGGAAAGAAGCTGCTGTTCATGGGTGATGAGTTCGGCCAGTGGGACGAATGGGACCACGACTCGAGCCTCGATTGGCACGTTCTTCAGGGATACGAACACGCCGGCCTGCAGCGGCTGGTGGGCGACCTCAACCGGATTTACCGCGAGGAGCCGGCGCTGTGGGAGGCGGACACCGACCCGGCGGGCTTCCGCTGGATCGATGCGGACAACGCCGATGACAACGCGATCTCGTTCATCCGGATTGCGCCATCGAGCGGACGCAAGATCGTGTGCGTATGCAATTTCTCGCCGGTCGCGCGAAGCGGATTTCGAATCGGGGTGCCGGAGCCGGGATGGTATCGCGAGATTCTCAATACCGACGCCGGCGTGTACGGCGGCGGCAATCGGGGCAACCTCGGCGGGGTTCAGTCGGCCCCGATCCCGTGGCATCAATTCGATAATTCGATCTCGATCGAACTGCCGCCGCTGTCCGCCCTCTGGTTCGCCGCGCCGTAGCGGAGGCGCCCGGCGGAGCTGACGCGCCTTCTAATGCGCGCCGTCGCCCCGCTGCGGCCCGACTGGCCCTCTTCACTTGTTAGGTATTGAAACATCTGCGCGAAGTTTGTCCAAGATCAGGTCGAGTTGGCTGCGTAAATTTCCAAGCGAATCTGGCGCCAGCGGAACCTTCTCGGTAATTGCTCCTTCGAACAAGTTCAGCCGCAAGGCGGTGTCGCCCCGATCAGCAGGAAACACATCGCGAACGGCCGCCACGGCGCTGATTACTTCACGCCGAAGTCGATGAATTTCAATATAGGTTGTTGTGGTCACCTCGGTTTGGTTGATGTTCGGACCGGACAAGGCCGCCCGATTGATTTCGATCAGAAGACCCCCGACCTCTCGAAGTCGTTCCACTGCCCGTGCCCGCTCTCTTCGGAGTTCGCGTTCTTCCAACAAGCGCTCTCTGCGGGCGTCCCGTTCTTCCGACGACTTCACTTCCTCGCGATGCTGGCGCTTCCAGAAGAAGTAATTGAGAGCAGCGGCTAGGACCGCACCAAAGGCGACGCTGACCAGAGTTTTGACCCAATCGCTCACTTTGGTCGCGAACCGGAGAAGGGGCCTAATGAGTCGGGTTTTGCGTGGTGCACGCGTGCTCGTCCAGCGCGTACCGTCGCGTTATCGCTCTTGTGGTCGTTATTCGCCATCTTTGTAATATCTCAATACAAATCGTCCAGGTTCCAAATCGCGACCGCGATCAAACGACACGACATAATCCCAACAAAATTCTGTCCAGAAGGGCTCTTGCGCGGCATCGCGATACCGTACGATCCCCCGCAGTGTCAGTTGAGCCTCGGGCAATTCTGCTTCACCGCTATCAAAAGCGTCGGTCGTCAAACGCCTGAACAATTCTGCCGAGAGATGTCCGGGCCAAACGGGCATTGGTGTCCGGTCCTCATCAAGCTCTTTACTTTCGGGTGGACTGAAAGGTACGTGACACTGACTCGAACTTTGTCCCGGTTCCAGAACCTTCGTCTCGATCCGCACAAAGCTATAATCGCCCGAATAATCGATCTCACCCGGGAAATCATGGGTTGGCGGGGATCCGCCAGCAATGTACGGCAGATCACTAATCATATTCGTTATTCCAAGCGCAGCTTGTACGTCAGAAATAAAGGCGACGCTTTTCCCCCGATTTTTGAACGTGAAAACAGCGGCCAGACGACGGCTATCTGGATGGAAATTTTTCAAGTCTATCGAATCGAAATGAAGAAACGGCCTGTCCAAGTGCAAGGCGCGCGCGGCGAGTTCCGCACTTTTCGCTGCTGCTTCGGCAGCTTTCGCGGTCGCTTTTTTCATCTCGTCCGTGACGCCGACCAACTGGAAGTTGAACCATGCGATGAGGGCCGCAGCGATCGCGGAAATAACGGTGAAAATCGCGATTACCGCCGTCGAATAATCGTGGCCATCGTTCTGTTGGCTTGCGGCCCGGCGGTCGCGGTCTATGGCGTGAGAGAGATTGGACTGTAAGCCCGGCGTTATGTGCTCCGCGGTCAGTTGCTCGGCGAGCTTGATGCTCTCACGCGACTCCGTGGCCAGGCTCGGACTAAGTTTTGGAACGTCTGCGCTTCCGGCAGTCAGGACTAAGGCCAACGCGATCAGGATCAATGCCAATGATGGCTTCAAGCGCTTCATGGAAAGTCAGCGGATGCCAGTAAGATCGGTTTCGCTTTTGGCATGATTTCTGACCTAATGGCAAACGGTACTGACCGTCCCTGTCCACGGACGGTTAAATGGCCGAGCGATGCAGAATCGCTCGCGGTAGCTTGACTCTGGATTGGGCGGACTGGGCAGGTATGGACAAGCTTGAACGCTTCGGCCATCTTGTAATTGAGGCACTAGCAAAGGCGCGGGAATTACAGAGATTTGCCCTCCGCCCGGAGTCAAAAGCACGCCTCGTAGCGCTAATGGAACGTGCCAAAAAAAGCCGCCAGACCGCAGAAGCAGTAGGGCGGGTCTCTTCTACGAACGGAAAGGGCTTGGACAACGCCACTCTGAATCGCACCCTCGATCGGTTGATCGAGACGATGGAGCAAGTGAATCGAGAGTTAGACGCTCTGCTGGCGAAGGCCAGGGGCGAGTAACGAGACTCGGTTGCTGCAAAAGGCCGGACATTGTTCCGGCCTTCTTGCTTTTTGTCGTTCTCACTATTCAGCGGGCGATCCGAAGGTCGCAGGCGGCGGGGCAGAGTGCGCTCCCTGTGCCTCCATCCCCCGAATTGCGCGGGGCGGGCCGTTCTGCCAGTTTTCTCAGCGAAGGACGGATGTGGCGATGCGCTGTCCGGTCTGCAAGAAGCAAGTGGACTTGTCGCAGAAGAATCCCTTCCGGCCCTTTTGTTCCGAACGATGCCGCATGATCGATCTCGGCACATGGGCGAGTGAAGACTACCGCGTGCCCGGCGGCAAAACCGAAGATCGCGAGCATCCCGACGACCTCAAGAAGCGGGGCCCGCTCAATTGACCGACCGGTGCCGCGATGCCTCCTGAGACCGCCTCGCTTCCGCCGCCCAAGGTCCACCCGTCGTCGGTCGTCGGCCCCGAAGTCGAGCTTGGGCTCGCCGTCGAGGTGGGTCCGCTCTGCCTGCTTGACGGCAGAATAAAGATCGGCGCGCGCTCGCGGCTGATAGGCCACGTCACGATTCTGGGCGACACCGAAATCGGCGAGGCCAACATCTTTCATCCCAACGCGGTGATCGGCGACGAGCCCCAGGACCTCGCTTACACCGGCGGGCGGCGGCTGGTCCGGATCGGTAATCGCAACATCTTCCGC
>DASPOF010000120.1:0-2244 GCA_035626155.1 Binataceae bacterium (SeqCode) | reverse complement strand
TCGGCCCCGACATGGTGCACGTCACAATCACCGGCAGGGCGCGCTTCGTCGATGATGCGGGTGAAAAGAAGCGCGTCTGGAATGGCAAAATCTTCGATTACGAACTCGCCCAGTTCTGGCCCGAGGGCCCCGAGTCAAAGGACTTCGGCCTCATGCTGATCACGCCGACACGCGTCGAGCTGACCTCGCTCGCCGACCTTAGCCAGGGAAAGAAGCCCGACGTCTGGCGCGCCCCGCGTTGACGGGTCGGGCGGGAACGAGTCGCGTGCGCTCTCGATTCGCCGCGGCCGTTTCAGCGCAACGCGTACAGGTGGCCGTCGGCGGTGGCGATGTACAGCACTCCCGATGCCGACAGTGCGACGTGGCTAACCGCGCCGATGCTCCGCGTGGTCCATCGCGGCGCTGAGTTGGAATCGATCATCGATGCGGTCCCATCGGCGGCGATGTAGAACACGCCTGCGCCCCCGTCCGTTGCCAAAGCCAGCGGTGCCGGCGGCGATTTGAGATTCCATTCAAGGCCGCCCCCCGCGCTCATGGCGTACAGCGAGTCGGAACCGAAATAGACCGTGCCGGATGCGCCCACGACGGGTCCTGATGTGACCGGCGCAGCCGTCGCGAGATGCCACAGCTCGGTGCCGCTTGCGGGATCGAGCGCATACAACGTCCCGCTCGATGAGCCCGCATACACTGCGCTCGCGCCCGCGGCGAGCATCCCCGAAAACCCTCCCGGTGGCGAGAACGACCACAGCACGGTTCCCGACGCCGTGATCGCCGTCACCGCTCCGCCATCGGCGGCGACAACCAGGCCGCCCGTGATGGCCGCGGCGGTTGTCACGTTACCGACCGGGACGCTCCATGCGATGACGCCGGGCGCCGTCGCAGCCAGGAGTTCTCTCCCCGCGCTCACGTAAACGGCGTCCTGCGAGGCAAGCACGGGACCGCTGCCGCGGCCGACCTCGACCCGCCACTGAAGCTGGCCATCCGCCCCAAGCGCATACAGATCCTTCGCCGTCCCTCGTACGAAAACCGTTCCGGCGGGAGAGACCGCCGGGGCAAGCCCACCGGCCGGACGGCTGAAAACCTCGTGACCGGACGCATCGATGGCATGCAGCCTCGAGTCCCGCGCGATGAAGTACACGTGCCCATCGGACGCCGGGACAATCGGACCCTTGAGCGGGGCACCAGCATCGAAGGTCCACTGAACCACGCCGGCCAACGGCGCGAGCGCCGCCCGGCGATCGCCATCATGCGTTTCCCGAGAGCCTCTCGATTCAATCGGCGCAGCAGTCGGAGCCGGCGTGGAGCAAAGCGGGCAATCGGCAACCGGCGTCGCCACGGCAACTCCGACCGGATCGCTCACGATCCCGGCCGCGGTCACACCGATACACGCGCATCCTTGGCTGGCCCCCGTGTACAAGCCGCCATTGCCTGCGGTAGGCGGCTGAAGGATCTCCTTATGGCTTGAGGTCCATACCATCCCAATCGAGTTGGTGATGTCCTCAAAAACCGACTGCTTCCCCTTGACGAACGTCCCCTGCGCGTTGAACTGAAGGGTATCGTTGATGGCGACCGACGTACTGGTTGCCCCGGGACACGGGGTAGGCGTCGGGGTCGGGCCCTTGGGCGTTTTCGATGGCGTCGGCGTGGGCAGCGGCGGAGGCCCGCAACAGATCGTGATCGCTTCGAGCTGGAGTCCAGGCGTAGGCTTGCTGGCGGGGCACGCGCCGGGGATCCACTTGCCCTGGCTATTGTACGCGCCGGAGCATCCGCTGCTTCCGCCGCAGCTCGCAACCATCGTTGCCGCTACGATCAGCAGGATCGGAACGACCACCAGCCATCTGATAGACCGCAACATCGAGCCTTGAGCTATGACGGCACCTTCGCAGGCTGTCAAGCTGCGGGAAGAAATTCGCACCGCCGCGTGCGCCGGATCCGTCCGCGAAATGAGCCTCGGATTTCGCGCGTAGTTCGGGCGGCGCACCTTGTCCGTCAGGCCGCCATCGGGAGATGCGGCTCACTCGCCGATGGACGATAAGAAAAAAGAGCGGGCGCCCAGAGAGGGGGGGAACTCTCTGTCGCCCGCGTGTTCGTAGCGGCCGTCCGTATATGCTTCGGACGGTGACCCGGTTGGTGGGAGGAGTTTCCAACCAGTGGGTGCGAGAGCCACTTTGCACCCATATCTCTAGACGACGATGTTGCGGAAATATTCAGGGAAAGATTTGCCGATTGCGAACCGGGCGGCCG
>DASPOF010000119.1:0-5605 GCA_035626155.1 Binataceae bacterium (SeqCode) | reverse complement strand
GGGTTAATGTAAGTTCGCCCGCTCTTGGCGCCGGTCGTCGTGAGGAGGAGCATCGGCGCGCCGGCGAACTGACCGCCGACCTTGCCGGCGTTCGCGCGGAACTCCTCGATCACTTGCCGGTTGAATTCGCTCAATTCAGACATGTCTGCTCCTCCTGCGATCGCAACTCGAGAATGCGAACCGTGTGACGAACGGCTCCGGACGCCGTCGATATTGCTCGGCGCGGCTGCGCTCCTCGTCAGGCGGCTTCATACGCAGGGAAAGAAGATATCGAAATTTCCAAAGTCTTTGCGTAATGCTTTGCAGCCGGAATCGGTGTAGGTCCCTTCGATCTCCAAATCTTTCGGAGTTATAAGCGTTGCATTCGCGGTCGACTTGCACGAGCTGCCTGAGATTTTGAATTTGAAAACAATAGTTTTGCCATCCGGCTTGATCTTGGCCGTGAAACTGCCTCCGGGGCTACTGGGGTAAGTTTCTGCCCAGGTTCCAGTGAGCTTGGACTTTTCCTGAGTGCCGACGGTCAGAAACAAAGTGGCCTTGAGCGCTTCGTGATCGTCTACAGACCCGCACCAGGTACCGAGCTCGATCGTGGGTGGCTTCTTCGCACCAATCGCGCCGGCAGTTTGCTCTGAATCATCCTGCGCGGGAGATTCGGTCGCATCGCCCAAATCCTGGGCCCACGCGACAGCGCCGCCGGATGTTCCATGCGATGTGAGCCATCGCGCGCGAGCCGGCACGAACACCGCAACCAACAACCCCGCCAACACCAAACACATCTTCCGCCTCATCGTTCCCTCCTCGCCGGCCTCCGCTGCCAACCGGCCCCGGAAATCGTAGCATCGATTCGGCGGGCGGCGAAGCCGCGACCCGGATGTTGGCGCGATCGATAGTCGCTTTTTTCGAGGGAAGCCCGGCGGGGCCAGAGAATCGATCGCCTACACCGCCGGCGGCACGGGCTCTTCCTTTTCTTCGTGGACTTCGGTGAGCGTCGCTTCGCTGAGAAGCAGGAGGCTTGCGGCGGAGACCGCATTTTCCAGCGCGATTCTCGCCACCTTGGTCGGATCGATGATTCCCGCCTCGACGAGGTCGCACCACTGTTTGCGCGCCGCGTCGAATCCGCGATTGCCGGAGCCGGTGCGCATCTCATGCACGACCACGCCGCCATCGACTCCCGAGTTCTCCGCGAGCTGCCGTGCGGGCGCCTCCAGTGCTCGCTTGAGGATCTGGAGCCCGGTGCGATCGTCGCCCGTGCACTTGTCTTCCTCGCGCTCGAGCGCCTCGATTGCGCGCAGCATCGCCAGCCCGCCGCCCGGAACGATCCCCTCGGCGACCGCGGCCTTGGTCGCGCTGATTGCGTCGTCGAGCGCCTCCTTGCGGCTCTTCATCTCGGCCTCCGATGGGGCGCCGACGCGGATCACCGCAACGCCGCCTGCGAGCTTCGCGAGGCGTTCGCGGAGCTTCTCGCGGTCGTAGTCGCTGGTGGTCTTGTCGATGAGTTGGCGCAGTTGGCTCTTGCGCGCTTCGATCGCAGCCTTGTCGCCAAGGCCGCCGATAACCTTGCAGTTGTCGCGGTCGGCCACGACCCTCTTCGCGCGGCCGAGGCTCTCGAGCTTCAGATTTTCCAGCCGGTATCCCATCTCTTCGGAGACCACCTGGCCGCCGGTCAGAACGGCGATATCCTGGAGCATCTCCTTGCGCCGGTCGCCGAAGCCCGGCGCCTTGACCGCGGCGCATCTGAGCGCCCCGCGCAACTTGTTCACGACCAGCGTCGCAAGCGCCTCGCCATCGACGTCCTCCGCCACGACCAGCAACTGATCCCCGCTCTGCGCGATCTGCTCGAGGAGCGGGACCATGTCTTTCATGATCGTGATCTTGCGATCGGTGAGCAGGATCAGCGGATTCTCCAGCACCGCCTCCATCTTGTCCGGATCGGTGACGAAGTACGGCGAGATGTAGCCGCGGTCGAACTGAAGCCCCTCGACGACTTCGAGCGTGGTTTGCGTGGTGTTCGACTCCTCGACCGTGATGACGCCCTCGCTTCCGACTCGCTCCATCGCCTCGGCCACCATCTCTCCGACCGTCGCGTCATTGTGGGCCGAGATGGTAGCGACTTGCGCCTTCTCGAGCCGGCTCTTGACCGGGCGCGACAGCGCGCGCAGCGCGCCGACTGCCGCGGTCACGCCGCGATCCAGCCCGCGCTTGAGGTCGATCGCGCTCGCCCCCGCTGCGACGTTGCGGACGCCATCGGCAAATATCGCGTGTGCGAGCAGCGCGGAGGTGGTGGTGCCGTCGCCAACCGCGTCGCCGGTTTTCTCAGCGGCCTGCCGGATCATTTGCGCGCCAAGGTTCTCGGCGGCGTCCTTGAGCTGGACTTCCTTGGCGATCGTCACTCCGTCGTTGCATACCACCGGAAGGCCGAACGACTTCTGGATGAGGACGCACTTGGATTTCGGCCCCAGCGTCACGCGGACCGCATCCGCGAGCGCCGCCGCTCCGCGCAGGAGCTTCTCGCGCGCTTCCGAGCGAAACAGAATCTGCTTGTAGTTCATTTTGCCGCCACCTATTGGCGCACTTCGAGTTGGTTGATGACCTTGTCCACCCCGAACACGCACCATGCATCGTTCTCGGCAGCGCGCCGCTGCTGAGCGTTTGCCGCAATGCCAGCGAGCGTGACGACCGCATCGCGCGTGCCCACGCGAATCTCTTCCCCATCGATCAGCGGGTCCTTCTCCAGCACCATCCGGACCGCATCGGTGATTTCAGCGTCGCTGTCCTCCTCGGGCGGTTCCACCTCGATGCCGTTTACGACATCGCGGACTCCGGGGACCCACCACGCCAGGGCTCCGGCCAGACGCTTGTGTGAGAGGCTCTGCACGCGGCCATTGAGCGTCACCACGCCATCCTCGGCCGCGATCTCGATTCCGCGTCCCGGGGCGGCCCTCAACTCGGCGGACTCGCCGGGCGCACGAACCGTGACCGCATAGCGGCCCAGCGCGGACTCCTCGATGAACGCGGCTCGAACGTGATCGCGAACGGCGCCGTCGCCTGCCCGCTCGACCGGCGCGACGCGCAGCCGGTCGATGATGCCGATCACACCCGGAATCGCCGCGGCCGCCTCGAGGCCAAGCTTCTTCGCGGCGACGTCTGCGACCTCGCCCTCGAGCGTGAGGTTGCCGTCGCTATCGAGGTCGATTCGGAGGGGATGGCGGTGCAGATCGACGCGTCCCTCGCGTTCCAGTGCTGCGCGGACGTGCTTAACGATCGCTTCCTGGGCTTTCGTCAGCATCGGCAGACCAAACCGCCCGCCAATTGGCGCAGCAAATCGCCTGCCAATCGTGAGCCGTCCGAAAGGGCTAGGTTAGGCGGCGCAACGATTGGCGCCCACAATCGATGACTCCGAACGATGCACAGGACCTGTCACCGATTGCGTCATGGCGGTGAGCGCGTATGCGCCGACGTGACGCGTTTCGTGCGTACGCGCTTGCCGCCACCCATCCAGCCCGCGCCGAATACTACGCAATATTGCTCGTGGGAGACCCGCCTCGATGGCATGGTCGATGCTCCGCCGGTTCGTTGGTGACCGCCGTCGATATGGGTGCCAACAATGGATGAAAAATCATTCGTTCATGAAGTGGCCGTACGCGTCCGATGCGACGAACGGCGCGCGGAAAGCCTGATCTTTGCCGTCTTCACGGAGCTTCGCGACCGCCTCACGCCTCGAGAGGCATCGGACGTCGCCGCGCAACTCCCCGTCCCGCTCAAGCGGCTATGGCTCTCGTTCGACCGGCCTGAGCGCCAGGTGCGCCGGGTCCACCTGGCCGAATTCGTCGGCGAGGTCCGCAGGATGGCGGGGTTGCCGGATGACATCGAGGCGGAGCGGGCAATCCGCGCGGTCTTCAAGGTCCTCCAGAAATCGCTGGGAAGCCCAACTGGAATCTCCGGCGAAGCATGGGACGTAATGAGCCAACTGCCGCGCGATTTGAAGCAGTTATGGATTGCCGCGGCCGAGGAGGAATCGTCCTGAATTCACAAGACGCTCCTTAGAGAGGTCTTATGCCGGTCAATGTAGTCAAAACGCCGGAAGATGAAATCGCGTGGGAGCGCGCGAAGGAAGCCGCGAGCGAGCAGTATCCCGGCCTAACCGGCCCGCGCTACTACCGAATCGTGATGGCCATCTTCAAGAAGATGACCCATCGCGACGGCCCATCGATGGCGCGCCGCGCCCGTCGGGCCGCGCGATAGGTTTCACGCGCGCGCGCGCAGATGCCCCGGCTTGTCTCGGCGCGCCGCTCAATCCCGGCGAACGATAAAACGAAACCCTAGCGCTTGAGTTCCTTCGCCAGTTCGACGTACCGGTCCCACGGCGTCGCGACCCAGGTCTCCGTGGTCGCATGCCCGAAGGTGCGAACGAGGAGTGATACCTGGGTTGCGACCTCTGGATCGGGCGCCTCGAAGATGTCGAGGTAATCGCACGCGCCCAGCACCGCGTAGTTCGCGAGCCATTTCACCTTCGGGCATTCGCGCTTGATCCGATCCTCGACCTGCTTGTTCAGTTGCACGACCGACTCGGGACGCGTGAGCGCCTCGGGGGAGAGCCTTGTGAGCATCACATAGGTGGCCACGATGCATTCCTCCCGTTAATCAGTTGGGTGCTTTGTTCGCAATTACGGTCCGCAGCTTGATTTATCGATGACTGACTATATCGCTTAGGGATTCGCCGACGTTCAGGCGAGATGCCGCATCGGCGAGCATCGGCGCGACGCTCAGCACCTGCATCGGCAGCGCGATCTTGGCCGGCTGCGCGAGACTGTCGGTCACGACCAGACGTTTCAGGTTCAGCGCGCCGAGGCGCTCGATGGCGGGTCCCACCAGGAGCGCATGAGTCGCCACGACCGTTATTTCCGCCGCACAGCCGGCAGAAAGGAGCGCCTTCGCTGCGGCCTCGATAGTTGCTCCGGTGGAAATCATGTCATCGACGATGACCGGCGTGCGGCCGCGCACATCGCCGACAATATCCACTACTTTTACGGCTTCACCACTCAGGCGAACCTTGTGAACGATCGCAATCGGCAGGCGCAGAAGCTCCGCATAGCGTTCGGCCAGCTTCGCCGCTCCCAGGTCCGGGGAGACGATCACGCCCTGGCGGCCGACGAATGTATCGACGCCATTGGCGAGCAGCGCAACCGCGCTCAAGTGTTCGAGCGGCGAGGCGAAAAATCCTTCGAGCGACACGGTGTGGAGATCGACCGCGACAATCCGGTCGAATCCCGCGGTTGAGAGCAAGTCCGCCGCCACCCGCGCGCCGACCGCCTCCCTGCCGACCGCGCGGCGATCCTGCCGCGCATAGCCGAAGTACGGAACGATCGCAGTCAGCCGCCCTGCTCCGGCGCGCCGGCATGCGTCGGCCAGGAACAGGAGCTCCATAAGGTTTTGGTCCACCTGCGGGCCGGTCGGCTGAACGATATACACGTCCGCGCCGCGCACGGTCTCCTGCACCTCCACGTGGAGTTCAGTGTCCGGAAAGCGTCCAATCATCCGGTGCGCAGAGCGGGTGCCCAGCTTTTCTGCAATCGAATCGGCCAGGGCCGGGTTGGCAGACCCCGAG
>DASPOF010000118.1:0-11065 GCA_035626155.1 Binataceae bacterium (SeqCode) | reverse complement strand
ACGATGGCGCACGCTTCGACCGCAGCATCGCCTTCGATGCCGGCTCCTTTGCGCCCCAGGTGACCTGGGGAACCAATCCCGCGATGGTCGCCGATGTGACCGGCCGCGTGCCTAACCCATCTGAGTTCACCAATTCCGATGAGCGCAAGACGGTCGAGCGCGCGCTCGAGTACATGGCGCTGAAGCCGGGCACGCGCATCGCGGACATCAGGATCGATCGCGTCTTCATCGGATCGTGCACCAACTCGCGGCTTTCGGACCTGCGCACAGCCGCCGCGATCGTCAAGGGCCGCAAGGTCGCAAGCGGCGTGCACGCGATGGTCGTGCCCGGATCGCAACAGATCAAGGCGCAGGCAGAGCAGATCGGTCTCGATCGAATCTTCACCGAGGCCGGCTTCGAGTGGCGCGAGTCGGGATGCTCGATGTGCCTCGGGATGAATCCCGACGTTTTGCGGCCGGGCGAGCGATGCGCGAGCACGTCGAACCGCAACTTCGAGGGGCGGCAGGGCAAGGGCGGGCGCACGCACCTGGTCAGTCCCGCGATGGCGGCGGCGGCGGCGATCGCCGGGCACTTCGTGGACGTGCGCGAGTTCGCGACCAACTGAGGGAGGCAGCCGCGATGAAAGCGTTCAAGAATTTCACCGGGCTGGTCGCGCCAATCGACCAGGCCAGCGTCGATACCGATCAGATCATCCCCAAGCAGTTCCTCAAGGCGGTGGTGCGGACCGGGCTCAAGAAGGGCCTGTTTTTCGACCGCCGCCTCAATCCCGACGGCAGCGAGAATCGCGCCTTCGTCCTCAATCAGCCGCGGTTTCGCGATTCGACCATTCTGGTCGCGCGCGCCAATTTCGGCTGCGGCAGCTCGCGCGAGCACGCGGTGTGGGCGCTTGCCGACTTCGGTTTCCGCGCGCTGATTTCGCCGGTGTTCGCGGATATCTTCCGCAACAATTGTCTGAAGAACGGCGTGCTGCCGATCGTGCTCCCGAACGAGGACGTCGATCACATCTTCAAATCGGTCTCCGATTACGAGGCCTACCGCATCAGCATCGACCTCGACGATCAGACGATCACGGACGATTTCGGATGGTCGGCGCATTTCGAGATCGACCCGTACGAAAAGAGATGCCTGCTCGAGGGCCTCGACGATATCGCGCTCACTCTCGCGCATGAGCACGCGATCGCCGACTACGAGGCGAAGCATCCGATCCCGTACCGGCTCTGAACGGCGTCGGGACTCGTACCGGGAGCAAGGCGATTTTTGCTCCTGCGTGGCGGCGGCACGCGTACCCCGGAGCGGGACGGCGCGTGCCCGCTGCGCGCTTCAGGGCGTTGCATCCGGCAGCCTTATGCAACCGCGATGACCATGCCGACGACATTCACCGCCGATTCCGCCCACGCCGGGATGCGGCTCGACGTGTTCGTATCGGCGCATCTGGCGCCGCAATACTCGCGATCGCAGGTCGCGCGGATGATCAAGGCGGGGCTCGTCACGGTGAACGGAGCGCCCGCTCGCGCCGCAGCCGCCGTGCGCGCCGGTGATCGGATCGAAATCGCACCGCCGAAAGCGCCGCTTCCACGGGAATCGACGGGCGAGGCGCCCGCGATCGATGTGCTCTATTCCGATGACGAGATGATCGTCGTCGACAAGCCCGCCGGTGTGGCGGTACATCCGTCGCCCGGCCATCCCGACGGCACGCTGGTGGACGCGCTCCTTGCGCGATTCCCGGAACTCGCGACCATGGCTGAACCCGACGGCGTGCTGCGGCCCGGCATCGTGCATCGCCTCGACAAGGACACCTCGGGCGTGATGGTGGTCGCGCGGACGCCGTTTGCGCGCATGGCGCTGTCGCGCCAGTTCAAGGAGCGCACGGTGAAGAAGACCTACCTCGCGATCGTCCGCGGCGTCATCCCGCGCGACCGCGTAACCATCGAGCGCCCCGTCGGACGCCATCCCGTAGAGCGCAAGCGGATGTCGGTCGTGTCGCGCACGCCGCGCGCCGCGGTCAGCCACGTGACCGTCCTTCACCGCTTCAAGCCGGCGGGCCGCGATGAGCCCGGCGCGACGCTGGTCCGAGTGGTTCCCGAAACCGGCCGCACCCACCAGATCCGGGTGCATCTCGCCTCGATCGGCCATCCCTGCCTCGGCGACACGCTTTACGGCGGTCCCAAGATTGGCGGTTTCACCCGCCAGGCGCTGCACGCGCTGGCCATTGCGATCTCGCATCCGAAAAGCGCCGAGCCGATGGAGTTCATCGCGCCGCCGCCGGCGGATTTCGCCGCGATGCTCGCCCGCCACGGTGTCGCTACCACTGCATCGGAAATCCGCCGCTGGATCGCCGCCCCTTAAGAGGCCGAAGGCGGAGGCGGGTTCGCTCTCCTGCGCCTTTGACTTTCGGTCTATGCGGTTTCGGTTCGCGGGGGAGGCTGTTATCCTGATTGCCGAGCGCCGCTTAAGCCGCGCCCGGTTAAGACTTCATCGTGACTCACGCTGACACCCTGATGATCGCCGCGATCGGCCTGGCCGCAGGCTGCGCGCTGGTCTTCATAACAGTTCTCATCCACTGGAGCCTGCGCAAGAAAAGGCGGGTTCGTCCCGAGGGCTTGGCCGTATCGGTCGCGCCAGTCGAGGAGGTTGAGAAGGCCGCAGCGCCGCCGCGCGCCGAAGCGCCGCCGCCCGAGGCACCAGTGGTTGCGGCTGCGCCGATCGCAGCTCCGCCGGTCGCAGCGCCCGCGCCGGTGGAAGCGCCGCCGATCGCGGAGCCTGCTCCCAGAGCGGCCGCGCCGGTGCCGAAAGCTCCGCGGCCACCGGTGCGAATCGGCGACAGTCTGCGGCGCACGCGCGAGGGGTTTCTCACGCGCCTGCGCGCGGCGATCACGGGAAGCGGCAAGGTCGATGAGATTTACGAGGGTCTCGAGGAGGCGCTAATCGCGGCCGATGTCGGAGTCGAGACGAGCCTGAAGATCAGCTCGGCCGTTCGCGAGCGCCTCGGTAATGACAACCGTCCCGGCGTCATCCGCGATGCGCTCAAGAGCGAGATCGCATCGATGCTCGAGGCGGCCGAGCGGCCGATGGCCGATTCCGGCGGCGCGCCGCTGGTCATCATGATGGTTGGCGTCAACGGGGCCGGCAAAACGACCACCGTCGCAAAGCTCGCCGCGCTGCTCGGTGCAGAACGTGGGGGCGTCATCGTCGCCGCGGCGGATACCTTTCGCGCTGCCGCGATCGAGCAGCTTGAGGTGTGGTGCAACCGCGCCGGCGCCACGATCATCAAGCAGCAGCAAGGTTCCGATCCCGCCGCGGTCGCATTCGACGCCGTCAAAGCCGCGCTCGCGCGCAAGGCCCGCGCGGTGGTTATCGATACGGCCGGGCGTCTCCAGACCAAGGTCAACCTGATGGAGGAACTCAGGAAAATCGGGCGCGTGGTCGGCCGCGAACTTCCGGGCGCTCCGCACGAAACCTGGCTCGTGCTCGATGCGACCACGGGGCAGAACGCGCTCAGCCAGGCGAAAATATTTGGCGATGCGGTACCGCTGACCGGCGTAGTACTGGCGAAACTCGACAGCACGGCCAAGGGCGGCATCGTCATCGCGATCGCCGATCGGCTCAAAATCCCGGTGCGCTTCGTCGGAGTCGGGGAAAGTATCGAGGACCTGCGGGAATTCGATACGCGCGAGTTTGTCGATGGGTTGTTCGAGGGGGCCGAGAGTGGGCAGACTGGCATCAACAGCACTTATGCAGCTTGACAGTGCGTTTAAACGAAAATTAAACTAAAGGTAGAAGTTTGGGGACATGGCGAACGCGATTGAAGTCTTAAAGCAGCTTGATGAGCGCATCCAGTCGTCGGTCAACCGAATTCAGCAGTTGCGCCGCGAAAATGATCAGCTTCAGCAGAGGCTGGCCGAGACCGAGCGGCGGCTTGCCGAGGCGGCGGCGCAACTCAAGCAATTCGATTCCGAGCGCAAGCAGCACGAGACCGAGCGCAATGAAGTGCGAACCCGGATCGAAAAGATCCTGTCGCGCTTCGAAGGAGTCGATCTCGGATAGCGTATGAAGGGCGTTAACGTCGAGATCATGGGACAGAACCTGGTCGTCGCCAGCGATTCCGGCGATGCGTGGGTCAAGTCCGTGGCCGAGGCGGTTGACGAGAAGATCAGGGACATCCGCGCCGGGACCAAGACGGTAAGCTCGGTCCATCTTGCAATCCTGGCCGCGTTGAATTTCGCCGACGAACTCGAACGGCTGCGCCGCGAGCACCAGGCGCTGGTCGAGCGAATCGAGGCGATGAATAAACGGCTCTCCGACGCGATCAACGGCAAGGAACTGTAGCGTGAAGCCGGATCGCGGCCGGGAGCCCGGAGGTTTCCAAGGACAGTGTTGGGGGCGGGGAAACCAGTTTTGAGAATAAGCCATATCGCGATGCTTGCGGGTATCGCGCGATGCTTGGATGCCCGCGGCGCGATTGGCTGCCTGTTCGAGGGTGCGCGGATTGCCGCGCCTCTGGCGCCAACTTCGGCGGAATCAAGGGATGGCCGCCGGTGCGCAAGATGGTTGAGTAGCTGATTACCGCTCCCGCCATGGAACACCCGTGGCGGACCAGAAAAAATATCTTCGTGCGGTCATCCGCGAGTGCCGCGATGCGCTGGCGGAGGAGGCCGCGCGCCGGCTTTCTACCGAAGTCCAGCGCCGGCTGCTCTCCGCGGCCGAGTACCGAAGCGCGGCTGCGGTCGTCCTCTACGCAGCGAAGGACAACGAAGTCGCAACCGATCTGATTTGCGAGGATGCGCTCGGGTCGGGGCGGCGCGTCTATTTTCCCCGCTTCGATCGCGAGCGCGGCCTGCTCGATGCCGTCCGCGTCGAATCGCGCGGCGACCTTGGGCCGGGCGCGTTCGGGATCCTCGAACCGCCCTCCGCGTCCGAGGCCGCGGCGCCGGCAAGCCTCGCGGGCGCGCTCATCTGCGTGCCGGGCCTCGCATTCGCCCCTGACGGCGGGCGCCTGGGCCGCGGCGGAGGCCATTATGATCGTTTCCTGGCCGAGTTCGCGCCGGAAGCGATCACGATTGGTCTCGCCTATTCCTTTCAGTTGCTGGATCGGATCCCCCTGCGGCGATTCGACCGGCGGCTCAACATCATCGTGACCGAGTCCGCAATCCATCGCGCTTGCGATGCGCCACTGCCGGCGCGGGGAGCGGCGGACCGAGGAGGTACACCCGGGTGGATTTAATAGCCGCAATCCTGGGATTCATTGTTGGTGGCGCGGTCTTCTTTGTCTGGGGAATGATGCAGCGGCGCAAGGGCGCCGTTGATCTTGAGGCCGCGCGTGCTCAAGCCGAGGAAATAGCCAGGGAGGCACAGAAGAATAAGGAACTGCTCGTCAAGGAAGCCGAGGTCAAGGCCAAGGACCTGGTCGTCGGCGCGCGCGCCGAGGCGGAGCGCGAGTTGCGCGAACGCCGGCGCGAGCTGCAATCAGTTGAATCGAAACTCCAATCGCGCGAGGAGGCGCTCGAAAAACGCTCGGAGGCCTTCGAGCGCCGCGAGGCCGACCTCAACCGGCGCGACCAAAGCGTGCGCAGCCGCGAGAAAAACATCGGCGAAAAAGAAGCGCAGCACCAGGCGCTGATCGACGAGGCGCGCGGGAAGCTCGAGGCGGTCGCGGGGCTGACTCGCGAGGAGGCCAAACGCGCCCTGATGGACGAGATGGTTGGACAGGCGCGCACCGATGCCGCCCGCCACATCCGGATCATCGAAGAGGAGGCGCGCGAGGAGGCCGACCGCCGCGCCAAGCGCATCGTCGCGATCGCAATCGAACGCCTGGCCGGCGAATTTGTCGCCGAACGCACCGTCTCGACCATCGCGCTCCCATCCGACGAGATGAAGGGGCGGATCATCGGCCGCGAGGGCCGCAATATCCGCGCGATCGAGGCCGCCACCGGCGTCGATATCATCATCGACGACACTCCCGAGGCGATCGTGATCTCGTGCCACAACCCGATTCGCCGCGAAATCGCGCGGGTCGGAATCGAGCGGCTCATCTCCGACGGCCGAATCCATCCCGGCCGCATCGAGGAGGTCATCCGCAAGGCCGAGCAGGAGGTCGAGGAGTCGATCCGTGAGGCCGGCCGCCGCGCGATCGTCGAAGTCGGCGTCCACGGAATCCATCCCGAACTGGTGAAGCTGCTCGGGATGCTCAAGTTCCGCTACAGCTACGCGCAGAACGTGCTCATGCATTCGATCGAGGCCGCATTCATCTGCGGCGCGATGGCCGCCGAGCTGGGCCTCAATGAAAAGCAGGCGCGCCGCGCCGCGCTGCTCCATGACATCGGCAAGGCGCTCACCCACGAGGTCGAGGGATCGCACGCGCTCATCGGCGCCGAGCTGGCGCGCAAGTACGGCGAGTCGGCGAAAATCGTCAACGCGATCGCGGCGCATCACGAGGAGGTCAAGGCGGAGACGATCCTTGCGCCGCTGGTCGATGCGGCCGATGCGCTCTCGGGGGCGCGGCCCGGCGCGCGGCGCGAAGTGCTCGAAAGCTACGTCAAGCGCCTCGAGGACCTCGAAAAGATCGCCAAGTCCTTCAAGGGCGTCGACAAGTGCTTCGCCGTGCAGGCCGGCCGCGAGATGCGCGTGATCGTCGAGCCCGGGCAGATTTCGGATGAGGACACGGTGATGCTCGCGCGCGACGTCGCCCGCAAAATCGAAACCGACATGACTTACCCCGGCCAGATCCGGGTGACGGTCATCCGCGAGACGCGCGCAACCGAGCTCGCGCGCTGAGAGGTGGCATCCAGGCAGGTTTGTGATGTCCGGCCGCGCCAGAGCGGCCGGGCATTTCTCCTTTACGCCTGACGAAAGCCCAAGGTATGATTCATTCCGCGATGCCCACCACGCGCGAAGTGCTCGATACGACCGTAACGCTCGAGAAGCAGAGCATGTCCCTCTATGCGCGCTTCGCGAAGATTTTCGCCGCCGACCCCAAGTTGCAGGAGTTCTGGTTCGGGATGGCGCGTGACGAGGCGCGCCACGTCGGCGCTCTGGCGCTTGTCTCCACCGTGCTCGAAATCGAGGGGAAGCTCGACGAGGAGAGCGCGATTTCGCTAGAGCACTCGACGATCGTGCGCCTGCGCGGCCTGCTCGCCAAGTACCATCGCGCCGCCGGCGCACGGCTCAAGCTCGATCGGGCGCTCAAGATGGCGCTCGAGGTCGAAGAGACCGAGGTCGAAGACCTGGTCGCCGAACTTCTCAAGGCCGTGCAACGGCCCAATGAGTACGAGCGATGCCTCCATCTTCTCGTCCACGATCTCGGCGAACTCAGCTACATGATCGAGCGGCACTGCAAGGATCCCGCGCTGCTCAGGCGCTGCGATGCGCTTGTCGAGCGCCACGCGGCCTCGCTGCGAGTCACCTCCGCCGCGGGGTAGTGTTGCTGCGGCGAGCGGCCCGCCTCCGACATGACCCCGATTGACGAATTCACCACCGCGCGGCTCATCGCGCGGCGGATCTGCGATGACGACTTCGGCTACATCGCGCGCCTGTACGCCGATGCGCGCGTGATGGCGACGCTCGGCGGCGTCATGTCGGAGGAACAGGCGCGGGAGCGGCTGGCGGCGATGGTCGAGCATTGGAAGCAGCACGGTTACGGCGTCTGGACCTTACATACGCGCGAGGACGGCCGATTCGCGGGCCGCGCGGGGCTCCGCGATGTTCAGATCGACGGAAGCGCCGAGACCGAACTGCTATACGCGCTGCGCCCGGAGTTCTGGGGCAAGGGCATCGCGACCGAGATAGCGCGCGCGGTCGTGAGGATAGCATTCGACCGGCTTCGCATCGCGACCCTGATCGCGTACACGCTCCCGGACAATCGCGCATCGCGGCGCGTGATGGAAAAGGCCGGGTTCCGCTTCGAGCGCGAAATCACCTGGGCTGGCCTCCCGCACGTGCTGTATCGGATCGCCCGATCGGATTGAACGGATGCCTCGCTTTCTGGCCGTTTCTCGGATCCGGGATTCCTCACGCGCCAGCCAACTCAGACGCGCGGGAATGACGAGCGCGCTCAATGCGCGTCGCCCCGGTGGAACGAGCGCGCCCCTCTTCCAGTCATTTTCCGGACGCTCGCGTTGTATGCCAGCGTCCGGGGAATCCCGGCGCTGCGATTCTCCAAAACCCGGTGGAACGAATCCGTGCTGTCGGCTATATTCCCCTCTCTGCGCTGAGGAGTGGCCAAATTGGTAAGGCACCTGACTCTGGATCAGGGGATTGCAGGTTCGAGTCCTGCCTCCTCAGCCAACGCTTCTGATGCCGCATCGGCGGCGCGCGACGATGGTCCCATCGTCTAGTGGTTAGGACACCGGCCTCTCACGTCGGGAACGCGGGTTCGACTCCCGCTGGGATCACCAAGGGTTTTTGCACGTTCGGACGCCATTGACAGCCACGTTTGACAGCCAACAGCCCATGAGATCGAGGTGTGCGGTGTTGAGCTGCAGATTTCTCAGGCGTCGGATTCGGCTCCTGTAAAGGTTGGGTGTCAGCCGCTGTATGACGATCCAAGTTCCGAAAAATCTTCTCTTTCCGCCGGCGTGGCAGCCCGTTTTGAGGGACAGTGACATTCCGCGACTACTGCGGCTGTTCACTAAATTCGTCGGAGCGACCGAACTCGACAGAAAACTGAAAACCGTTGAGCGTGCCCTGAACACGTCGCCAGGCGAAATCTACCGAGACTACTGGATTCGGCCGACGAACTGGCTGTGGCTCGCGATCGGTCAGATGCGAAACCAGACGAACTCCGTCTCAGGTCTGTTTTCGGGGCCAGTCACGCCAGACGTTCACAGGGCGGCAGAGTTCGCGAAGATGATTCAATTGCTTCACCGCGGCATGCCGGATTGGAAGAGGGACGACGTGAGAAGCAGGGTATTGTCCGACGAGTTGCTCACCCCGGTTCATATTGAAATGATGGCTGCGCTTCACTATCGGTCGATGGGGTGCAGAGTAACGTGGATCAAGCCAAGCAAGAATTCACGGACCTACGATATGCTCATCGAGTACAAGTCGTTCGAATTTGAGCTTGAATGCAAGGCGAAGTCGATCGACGCCGGGCGGACAATTTCACGGCGGCGCTTTTATTACTTCTGCGATTCCGTCCTCCCGATGATTCTCGAAAAACGTATGGTTGGAGCGGTCGAGATCATTATTCCGAAGCGATTTCCTTCAGATACAGGCGCACTTTTAGAAGCGACCAGAATCGCTGTCGAGACAGGCGCCGGCGTTTGCCCAGACGGTACCACTGTGACGGCGCGTCTCGTCCCGGACGTGAAGGAAGAGGCAGACCCTCGGGTGGAGATCGCCAATGCAGATAAGCTACGTGGTACGTTTGGGCACCTGGCCCTTATATTCCCGCCCCATGAATTAAAGCGCCCTTGTAAGCCGCTGATCGTTGTATGTCGAAGCTGCCAGGACGACGACCTACTGGTCGCAGTGGAGAGCGATCTGAGAGATGCATCGGATCAACTCTCTGGAACGAAGCCCGCGAGCATCGTCTGTTACGTTCCCGAATTGGGATCTTTCGAGGGTTTAAATGAGCCCAACACCGGCATAGCCCAGATGACGTCACGTTTTTTCCAAAGAGCCAGCTCGGCATCGATTTTCAGCGTGGAATATGTGACCGATCCGCAGGTCTTCCGGGAGCCGTACGGCCTTCGGTCACAAGCTGGGAGTCTTCGATTTGGAAACCCCTCACCGCGAATAGATTGAACCGCGCCGCACCTCTCTCACTTTCTGCCTGCCAGAACCGCGTCCATGGTGTCGGCGGCCTCCCGCATCATCGCCGGCATGGCGTGCGCATAGCTGTTCATAGTAACCCTGATCGCGCCGGCTTCCAGAGCTCGCGTGGCACTGCTCCGGTTGCGCGGGTCTCATCGCGCAAATTCTTCCTGAGACAGCCCGGCCTTGACTGCAACCTTGGCTCGCGTGCGCCCCCCGCTACCTCCGCGTCACGTGGCGCCAGTGGTCGGCGCAGACGAGGATATCGACCGGGTCGCCGCGTTCCACCGTGCGATATTTCTCCGCGAACTCGTCATCGACCGGCTGCCGCGTCTGGCGCACGCGCCATCGGTTGTAAGCTGACGGCCCCCCGTTGTACGCGGCGTATGCGGACCGCGCGAGATTTCCCGCAACCGGCACCGGATCGAACGCCGGCCGCGCGATTACATACTCGGTCATCTGCATCAGAATCTCGCATCCGGCGCCCGCGTTATACAGCACGTCCCAGCGCAGCCGCTCGAGGCTGTAGAAGCCGCGCCACACGTGCTTGTTCACCTGCATGAGTCCGATGTCCCCGGTCGATGACTCGAGCCATCGGATGCGCCCGTCTGCACGGATGAACTGGCGCCAGCAGCTCTCCTGCCACGCGGCGCTCTCGACCAGCGTCCGGAACATCGGCTGATATCGGCCGTCGAGTTGCGACTGGTTGGATTCGCGGTTGGCGCTCAGTTCGAGCAGGCGGCTCATGTCGGCGCGATAACTGTCAGCGTTGTCGCGGCTGGCAAGGGCAAGCCACAGCCGCGCCGCCACGTTCTTAAGAGGCGCGTCGAACGAGTCGGTTCCGGATGCGCCGGGATGGGCGCGCTCGTGAGGCGATGGCGGCAGCGAAGATGCCGGCGCCGCGCCTGGAGCGGGGGACTCGGCCGGCGCTGCTTCGAGCGCGGTCGGGTTCGCGAGCGGCTCGGTCGGCTTGAATAACCGTTTCAACTCGGCATCCTCGTTGAAGTTGAACTCGAGCGGGTCCCCCTTCGCGCGCGGCGCCATGATATGCGCGAGGCGGCGCAGGTCCGCGGCCGAAATCCGCATCCCAAGCGCCGGCGCCGCCTGGTCGAGAGCAAACAGCGCGTCGCCCGCCGAAATGAACGACAGAAATTCAAGCGAGCGAGCGCCGAGTTTGCCTCGCCTCGCCGCCGAGCGGACCGATGCGCCCAGCCGCCGCCAAAATTCCAGGAACAGCGATCTTACGGGGTCCGGCTCGCTTGCCGCAGGCGGATGCGCCAGCGCCTGCACGAGCCGGTAGCGGCTGTCGAGCAG
>DASPOF010000117.1:0-54694 GCA_035626155.1 Binataceae bacterium (SeqCode) | reverse complement strand
CCGGCATCCGATGCCGCGCGGTGCGAAAGGACGGCGCGTGGATTCTCAACGGCACCAAGACGTGGATCAGCAACGGGAGCATCGCCGATATCGCGGTCGTGCTCGCGCAGACGGACCCGTCGGCGGGTCCCGCCGGATTCCGCCATTTTGTGGTCGATCGGCGCGAGTCGCCGTTTCAGAGCCGCGAGATTCCCACGATGGGGCTGCGGTCGTTTCCGACCTCGGAGCTTTTCTTCGATGACGTAAGAGTGCCGGAGACGAACGTGCTCGGCGGATGGCGCAGCGCGCAATCCACGTCGCCCGAGCGCGCGTTTGCGCGCACGCTCCAGCTTTTCTCGCACGCGCGAGCGTGGAGTGCGATGCTTTCGGTCGGAATCGCACGGCGCGCGTATGAGATCGCGCTCAAGTACGTGCAGGTGCGGCGGCAATTCGGAAAGGAAATCGCACGCCATCAATTGGTCGCCGCGATGGTTGCCGAGATGGCGACCGAGATCGACGCGGCGCGGCTGCTCTGTCAGCGCGCATACACGGCGCTCGGCCGCGGGCGCGCCGACATCGAGCCATCGATGGCGAAGTGGTATGCGACCGAAACCGCGGTGAAGGTCGCATCGACCGCGATCCAGTGCATGGGCGCCAACGGGCTTGCCAGCGAGAACCGCGTCGAACGGTGCCTGCGCGACGCGCGGATGATGACGATCCCGGACGGGACGACGCAGATTCAGAAGCTCATCATCGGACGCGCGCTGACCGGGATGTCCGCGATCCGCTGAGCGAGATCCGGTTGCGCGCGGCGCACGTTCGCCCCTCGGCCAACTTGCGCGACAGTAATTTCCGGCCCGAGACGAGTTGCCCGTCCCGGGCCGGAGCGATTTCGCTTCGGAACGTTCTTACTCGGGCAATCCGAACATCCGCGCGAGCGCCTTGACTTCTTCCTTGCGCCACGGCAATGGCGCCGGCGGCTGGATCATCCTGGCTTGCTTCAGTTGCTCGGTGACCGCGGGATCTTCCTTGAACGGCTTTCCGTACTCGCCCTCGAAATAAATTTCTTCCATCGGGGGACGCGGCCGCTGGCCTCCCGCTTCCCATCCCTCGGCCGGATATCCCACCAGCAGCACCCACAGCGGGACCCAATGATCGGGCGGCTTGATCACCGCCTTGACCGGATCGGGCACGAACGCGGACAGGCACACGCCGAGGCCCTCATCGACTGCGGCGAGCATCGCCTGGCACACCGCGATTCCCGCGTCGGCGGCGACACCGGCGATCGGAGGAGCGCCGCCCGTGCGCCTGGGCGTCATCGGGTTCTCTGAGGCGGGCTTCAAGATGTTCGGCCATACGAACTCATCGACGAACTTGTGACTCCATCCGTGGGTCGCGTTGAGCGCGCCCACATCGACGAGCCGCTTGAGGCGCTGTTGCGCGCCAATGTACGCCGTGGGATCGCAGTAGATGTAAATATGGACCGGGGCCAGCTCGATATTGAGTCCCGAGACCGGGGTCTTGAGCGCATCGAGCGACTCGCGCGGCATCTGGTCGCGATGCACCACGATCGCGCGCATGAAGGTCGCGTTGACGGCGCAGGACGCGCGCCGCGCGGCCTCCAGCATGATCTGGATCTTTTCCCGCTCGACCGGACGCCACGATTGAAAATAACGGATGGTCCGACGGCGCCCTACCACCTCTTTGAATTCCATATGAGTCCTCCCTTGCCCGGCGCCTTTGTGCGCCACGCGTTGTCTCAGCAGGCTGGTGATAAATCACAGCCTGCTCCCCCCTCTCTTATCTCCCCCGGAAAATACCGGGGGAGAAGATAGAGGAGAGCAGCCATTTTTCACGCAGGATGTTGAGACCCTGCCACAAGCGAACCGCGATGATCAGGCTTTTCTCAACATCCTGCAAGTTTCCCGCGGCGCCTGACCCCGGCTGCCGCGTACACACGCGCATCCGCCCGCGAATGGAAACTCGCGCGAACCCCACCCGCGGGCCGATTGCCGCGCCTGAAGATTTCCAACCGGGCGCCGCTGCGTCAAGCGATCCGCTTGTAGGAAAAACCTACTTTGATTGCAGGATCATCTCTTCGACGTCGCGCAGCCGGTCCTTGCCGAAGAAAATCTCATCGCCGACGAAGAAGGTCGGCGACCCGAACGTTCCGCGTTCCACCGAACGCTGGGTATTCCTGAGGAGCTCCTCTTTGACCTCGGGGGACTCGATCAGTTCGAAGAATCGCGCCGCATCGAAACCCGCTTCCTCGAGCGCGCTTCGATAGACTGCCGGATCGTCCATCTTCCTGGGCTCGGCCCACATGAGCCGATACATCTCATCGACGTAGCGCTCGAACACGCCGAGGCGGCGAGCCGCGATCGCGCCCCGCATGATCATCAGCGTGTTCACGGGAAAGAAGGGATTGCTCTTAAAACGAGTGATTCCGTGGCGGCGGATGAAACGCTGAGTCTCGAGCCGCTCGTAGTCGGGCTTGTTGCGGATGCCCCGCAGGCTCTCGGCCGGCGAACGATTGTTCGTCATCTTGAAGACGCCGCCGAGCAGCACCGGAACGTAGTCGAATTTCACGCCGGTGCGCCGCTCGATTTCCGGAATTACCAGGTGAGCGAGGTAAGCGTTGGGGCTGCCGAAGTCGAAATGAAACTCGACTTTGACCATTGACGTCACCATTTCTCTGCGAACGGGCGGATTTCTTGCTCGAACGTCCACGCATCGCGCGGCTGCTCGTAGAGCTGCCAGTATGCTTCCGCGACCGCCTCGGGCCGCATCAGCCGGCCGGGCGGCAAGTTCTGCACCGCTGCCTCGCCCTCGCGCCTGCGAATCATATCTCGCACCCATGCGGTGTCCACGCCGGCATCGATGATCAGATGAGCGACATGGATATTTTTCGGGCCAAGCTCGCGCGCGGCGCTCTGCGCGACGGCGCGAAGGCCGAACTTTGCGCTGGCGAACGCCGCATACCCGACGCCGCCGCGTAGGCTCGCGGTCGCGCCGGTAAAGAAGATGCATCCGCGCCCGCGCGGGAGCATCAAGCGGGCGGCCTCGCGGCCGGCGAGAAACCCGGCGTAGCAGCCCATCTCCCATACTTTGCGGAACACGCGCTCGGTCGTCTCGGTGAGCGGGTAGTTCACGTTTGCGCCGATATTGAAGATGCACACCTCAAGCGGCGCGCGCGCGTCGGCATCGCGGAGGAATGATGTGATCTCGTCCTCTTTGCGCGCATCGAGCGTGCGCGCGACGATGCGCCCTCCGTGCGCTTCGATATCCGCGGCCAGGGGCGCGAGCTTGTCGCCGTTGCGGCGTCCGGCGAAAACGACAAAGCCCTCGGCGGCGAATTTCCTGGCGATCGCCGCGCCGATGAAATCGCCGGCGCCAATTATTGCAGCAGTGGCATTTCGCGCATCCAAGGCTGGCACCTCCGACCTCTTTTGACGGAAGTAATCGCGCGCGTCATCGACATCGAAAATTTCCCGGCCGCGATCAACGCCCCTGGAAAACCGCCGCTCTGCGTTCGACGAAGGACTTCATCCCTTCGGCTGCATCGGCGGTGTTCATCACGCGATCGCGGATCAGCGCAATCGCCGCGGTACCCGCGCTCATCTCGGACGTGGGGCGGGCGGATGAAACATCCCGCGCGGTCATGGCCGCTCATATCGAGAGCTACATCGCGAGCGTGAACGAGGCGCTCGGCGGCGGCCAGGACGAGCGCGCGATCGTGGCGGTAAGCGCGATGATAGGCGCGCTGGCCATCTCGCGAGTGATCACCGACCCCAAGCGCTCCGACGCCGTTCTGCGCGCGGTGCGCGATCACGTCATCGCATGGAAGCCGGGAGACTGAGGCCCGCCCGGCTACTCAGTCTCGGACTGCTGCTTGAGCCGCTCGATTTCCCCGCGCTGGTGCTCGATCTCCCGTTGCTGGGCTTCAAGCTGGGACTGCGTCTGGCGCTGGCTGGTTTCCTGATTTTGCATCGCGTTGCCCACCGCGAAGCCGCCAACAGCACCCAGCGCGCCGCCGATCGCCGCGCCGGCACCCGGCGAACCCACTGCAGCGCCGATTATCGCGCCAGTCGCCGCACCGAGCCCTCCGCCCACCAGCGTTCCCTTCTCCCGCGTACTCAGCGGCTGTCCCGAGCATCCGAGCACTGCCACCGCGCAAAACGCGGCAAGAATACCCGCGAGAATCACCCTCGATGAATGACCCATGTCTAGCCTCCCTCCTAATCCGCTTATCCGGAGTGGTTCGCGCCACTACTGCTGGGAAGCGGGGGGATTGGTCAGCGGTAAACCGGCAATCGTCTTGCCGCTCTCATCGGCAAGCGCCAGTCCCGGAGTGCCATTCGATTTGAGATACAACTGGGCGCGCTCTTTACCGTTTTCATCGAACAGGGCGAGCGCGGGCTGTCCGGATGCAGGCAGGCCAAGTCCGGCGCGCCCCTTGCCCGACGCATCATAGAGGGTAAGGCTCGCCTCACCGTTGCGCGCCGCGGTCAGTCCGGCAAGCTGGGTTCCTTTTTCACTGAAGACGGCGATACCGCTTCGGCCCTCCGGCGTTTCGCCGACCACGACGCGCCGCCGGCCCATCTCGTCGTAAAATGCGACCGCCGATGTACCGTCAGCCATCGCGGTGAACTCTGCGCGGCTCTTTCCCGAAGCGTCATAGAGCGCCAGCGCCGCGGCGCTGCGCGGGGTTACTTCCAAAACCCCACGCTGAGTTCCGTCAGCCGCGACGAGTTCGAATTTTTCGGCCTTGATGACGTGGGTCTCACGCGGAGCCGCGGACGCATTCGCATCCGGCCAGAAGTGCCCGCTCAGCGCGCCGCCTACGACGCCGCCGATGAACAGCACGAACAGGTAATGCCAGCGCTTTGCATTTTCCATTGAGACAGGCCCTCCTCGAATGTTTAGTCCGCGTTCGTCAGGGAGCAACGCCGCACAGAGATGAACGAGATTTGCGGCGACGTAACCGCGACAATTCTCGCCGGGCTTCCGCGTCCTGATGGAGTCCTCCGAGCAGGGCGATGATAGCCCGGGATTTCCACCACGCCCTTTCCACCTAAACCCACCAATAGTGTAAATTCGCTTGTGCCTCAAGGAGTTAAGTGCTTTCTCCGGATGAAGCTGCGCTCCATCGGCTAAGCGGCAAGTTACACTGCTTTGGGCGAAGCAAATTGCGATCCAGACGCTCGCAGCAGACTTGTTAAATCCCCTTTGCCACCCTACCGTTCTTGACTGGGGAGGCACGACCGGCAAAAGCAGTTGACGGCGCGCAGGCGGAGCCAGAAGATTTATCGAAGACAGCGAAAACCCGGGAAATAGAGCGATGCATTCGGTTCGAGTACCAACGCCGATCGGCGGCAGTCGCGTGATGACCCTGCTGATCGCGCTTGTGATTGCGTTCACCTCTGCGACCTGGCGCGAGCAAGTTGGATATGCGGCCGAGACGGGAGGTTTTCCCGTGCTCAACGCACCGGATTGCCTGCCGGACATAACACTGGTGGATATGCATGGGCGCAAGGTCACGCTCTCCTCGTTGAAGGGCAAGCCGGTGCTGTTCGATTTCTTCTACACGACGTGCCCGGGACCCTGCCTGATGCTCACCGCGCAAATGAGAAGGGTGGCAAAGCAGCTCGGGCCGGCGCTCGGAACGAAGGCGCGGTTTGTCTCGATAACGGTTGATCCCGAGCACGATCACCCGGAGCAACTTCTGAAGTACGCGAATGCGCACGATGCAGAAATGAACGGATGGCTCTTTCTCACCGGAACGCCGAAGCTGGTCGACAAGGTGATGGCGCGGTTCCACGTGGTTCGCCAGCGCGAACCCGACGGAACGATTGACCACGTGCTCGAGTTCTTCCTGGTCGATGCGAAAGGGCGCGCGATGCTCCAGTACCTCGCCAGCAAAGCCGATCCTCGGCGTGTTGCGAGTGATGTCGAGCAGGCCGCCGAGGGCAAGGACGTCACCGCGAGCGCCGGCGCCGGCGCGGCGGCGGCTTCCAAGCCATGAGCGAATGAAACTCCCGCGCAAATTCGTCTTAGCGGTGATATTCGTGGCCTAAGTTGCTGCGCCGGCGATCTCCTTTCGATTGAGCGCCATGTAGTGGAGGCCCTTTGAGATTGGCCCGATGCCGCTTGCGATCAGCGACCAGGTATCGCCGCTGTCATCGCTTGCGAATACCTCGCCCGAGGTCGTACCGGCGAATGCCGAGAATGAGGCCCCGGACTCCTCCAGCGTCATCGCCTCGATCGCGGAACGCCACTCGTCGGGGGCGGGCAGGCCGCCGGCGAGAATCTGCCAGGTGCGGCCGCGGTCGCGGCTGATTCCGATTCGCGAACCGGCGAACCCGCTCCGCATCCAGGTGGACGGATTGGCCCGCGCGCCCGATGCGAGCAGCACGTCCGGATTGCTCGGCAGATAGGTGAGCTGGTCGGGGTAGCCGCCGATGGGCGATTTCGCATCGGTGTAACGCTTCCAACTGATCCCGCGATCGTCGCTGACGCACAGGCCCGAGCCACCCATCATGTAGAGCCGCGATGGATTCTTCGGATGGATCACGAGCCGGTGCACGTCGAAGTCGAAGCCCTCCTCGAAGCCCGTAATCTCCTGCCAGGTTTCGCCCGCGTCGGTGCTTCTCAGGAGATCTCCCTGCTCGACGCTTGCATAGATGGTCGAGGGATCGTCGGGTGCGACCGTGATCACTTTGACGTGCGCCTGGTGGGGCGGCGCCGGGAAGGTCCAGCGCGCGACGCCCGCGCCGGCCCGAAGCGAGGGACACTCGCGCCAGCGCGCGCCGAGGTCGTCGCTGACATAGAGGCGCGCCGGCTCGGTCCCCGCGAGCAGCCTCAGCTTCCCGCTCAGGATCGTGGCGCCGAGGCTGTAGACGTCGTTGTGCGCGATCCCGTTGTCGCGATGCGCCCAGCTTTTCCCGCCGTCGCGGCTCATCATGATGCCGCCGTGGTAAATCGCCGCGAGCATCAGGTCGGGCTGCGGGATGATCATCGAGCTGACATGCGAGCCTTGAAGCGCTCGCGCCGCCACCCTCCAACTGCGAGCCCTTTGCGTGCGTTCGAGCGTCACGATGCCGTCGGCGGTGCCGACCAGAAGCTCGCGTGACGGAGAATCGGAGGAGTAAACCGAGGTGCCGCTATGAGTCAGAGCGATTGCCATAATGCTTCTCCCTGGCGAGGACCGGTTCGCGAACCAATCGTACGCGGGCCTGAAACGCCAAGGCGCGCTCGCGCCTTCTCTACTTAGAGACCCGTGCGGAACACTGCGATTCTGAGCCATCCGAGTGCGCCCGGGAAGACAAAATCCTGGTCGGTCCAGTCCGCTGAGCCCGGCGCGCGGCGCGCGGATGCTTCCGATCGCATCATCACAATGGTGCGAAGCGCGCCATCAATCGGCCCGACGCGATTTGGATATGCGCTGAAATCGGCCGATTCTCGACGGCACGGCTGATGCGTCTCCGAACAGAAGTACCGTTTTAACGAGTCGATCCGAAAATCCGCCGCCCGGTCACAGATCGGGTTGGCGGCCGCGCGGAAATAGATGAAACGCTCCGCCTAGTGAGCTATTCGGAAACTCGAAAGCGGTATTAGATAGGTAAGCGCTCATGTATGTCGAGCGTATCGTGTATTTTCGGCGGCACCCCGCGCAGGAAGCTGAGTCTACAACGTTCGTGATCGCCTCGCTCGCCAGCCTGGTCCTGATGGTCGCAATCTCCTGGCTGGCGGGATTGTAGCCGAGGCCCTCCAAACGCCTTGACCGCTGCGCCCCGTGGCCGGTGCTCGCGCGCCGGCGAGCAGGGGTGAGTCGTCCCGTTCTCGACCGAGCACGGCCGGACCTGCGCTGCCGCTCACGGCTGCGGGACGCCGGCGGCCCGATTCCCGCGCACGTCGGTAAGGCCGATGTAATTGTGGAGCAGGTACACAAGGGTCGGTTGAAAGACCCGGGTCAACAGTGCGATCGAGATAGAACCACCGATCACGACGATCGCCAGCGGCCGCTGCGTCTGTGCGCCGATCCGCGTTGAGAGCGCCGCCGGCAACAGCCCGAGCCCATCTACCAAAGCCGTCATCATCAGCGCCCGGAAACGGCGATCGGCGCCCATGACGATCGACTCGACGACGGAGTGGCCCGCGTTCCAAAGCTGGTGGATATAGAAGTTGAGAAGGATGCCGTCCATGATCGCAATCGCGAAGATGGAGATGAATCCCACCGCCGCGGATACGCTGAATGGCGTCCCAGTCACTACCAGCGCCAGCACACCTCCAAAACAGGCCAGCGGCACTTGCGCCATCAGGATCAGGGTATTAACCATCGAGCGCGTTGCCGCATACAAGACGGCCGTGATCAGAAGCAGGGCGAGCGGTATTACGATTGCAAATCGGCGATTCGCTTCTTGAAGCTCGCTGTACTCGCCGGCCCAGTTCAGCGAGACGCCCTCGGGTAGCTTGACCTGCGTCGCGACTGCCCCCTTTGCCTCGTCGACGGCCGTTTGCATGTCGCGTCCGCGGACGCTGAACCTTACGGGAACATAGCGGCGAAGACCTTCCCGATAAATGAAGGATGCGCCCTCGGCGGTGGTAATGTCGGCGACCTGGCCGAGCGGGACATACCCGCCGCCGGGCAGGGAAATCTGGATTTGACGGATCGCGTTAAAGCTCTGCCTGTATCTGGGCTGCCAGCGAACGACGAGGTCGAATCGCCGGTCCCCCTCGAGCACCTGCGTGACCGCCTGACCGCCGATGGCGGCCTGCACCGCCGCACCGACATCCCCCACGTTGAGTCCATATCGTGAGCAGGTCTGCCGGTCCGGCTTGATGAGCAGGTTGGGCTGGCCCATCGCCCGATAGACCGCTACGTCGGCGATCCCGGCTACGCCGCCGATCACTTCGCGAACCTCGTTGGCGACCCGCTCATCGACGACGAGGTCAGGACCGTAGACCTTGATCGCATTGACGCCTTTGACGCCCGAGAGCGCTTCCTCGATGTTGTCCTCGATATATTGCGAATAGCCAAAACTCGCCTCCGGAAACTCGCGCGTGAGACGATCGTCGATCTGCTCGGTCAGTTTGTCCTTGGTCAAGCCTGGACGCCACTGGGACGCCGGCTTCAGATCCACATTGAATTCGACGTTGAAAAAGCCGGTCGCGTCCGTACCATCATCGGGACGGCCCGTCTGTGATATGACGTCCGTCACTTCCGGGAACGACCTGAATATCTCGCGGACGCGCCGCGCCACCTCGTTTGCGTGAGAGAGTGAGATACTGAGCGGAAGCGTCGCCCTCGCCCAGATGTTCCCCTCTTCCAACTTCGGCAGGAACTCGCCGCCTAGACGCGGGAATTGAGCCAGTCCGCCGGCCATGATGAGGATGATTATGGCGAGCGTCAGGTAGGGCCATCGCAAAATCCTGACGAACAGATTGTGATAAAAGCGATGAAACCCCTCCCACACCACGTTGTGCGTCTCTTTCATCCCCTTGCGAAGCAGATAGGAACTGAGAACCGGCGTGAGCGTGACCGCCAACAGAATCGCGGTCGTGAGCGCGAATGCGTAGGTGTGCGACATGGGAGAGAATATGACGCCCTCGACTCCCCGCATCGTGAAGAGAGGCAGAAAAGCGATTACGAAGATCAGCGTCGAATAGAACATCGGACCGCCGACCTCCAGGGACGCACGGCGGATACATTCGAGGTCATTTTCTCCGGATCGGCTGTCTGTCGTGAGATGGCGATAGATGTTCTCGACTACGATGACGGTGGAATCAATGATGATGCCGAAATCGAGAGCGCCCAGCGAGAGCAGGTTCGCGGGCACTCCGGTCAGATACAGCAGAACGAATGCTCCGCACATAGCCAGTGGGATATTCAGAGCGGCGATTACTGCGGTTCGCAGGTTGCCGAGAAAAAAGATCAGGACGAGAAACACCAGGAGCATGCCCAATCCGAGATTTTCGAACACGGTCTCCAGCGTCAGGCGTACCAGCTTCGTGCGGTCGTAATAGGGCACCAGCCTGTAACCGCTGGGCATCATCCCCGAGGTGTTGAGTTCTGCAACCTTTGCCTCAACCCCTTTGAGGGTTTTAAGGGTATCGCCGTATTTCCGCATCAGGACGATGCCCTCGACGACTTCGTCTCTGTCGTTGCGGCCTACGATCCCAAGCCGCGGCGCGTAGCCGACCGAGACATCCGCAACGTCGCGCACGCGAGCCGGGATGGCGATGCTGTGATTGAGCGTCGCGTTGCCGCTTGTGAGGACGATGTTCCGAATGTCGTCCAGCGAGCCGATAAGGCCCAGGCCGCGAACATCGAATGACTGCTGGCCCGCGTCAACGTAATTCCCCCCGACGCTGATGTTGGCGTTCGCGATTGCGCCGGTCAGAGTGGCAAGCGACAACTGATAGTGATTCAGCTTCGCCGCATCTACATCCACGTGGTACTGCTTGGTGAGGCCGCCAAAACCCGATACATCCTCGATTCCTGACACGGTCTTGAGCTGCTTTTCGAGCACCCAGTCTTCAACCGTCTTTTCCTCGAGCAGATTATGGTCCGGGCTTTGTACTATGTACCGATATATTTCCCCGATCGGATTGTCCGGCGATATCGAAGGCGTGAGGTTCTGCGGCAGACTGACCAACCCCAGCCGGTTGATGGTTTCGGTACGGTCCCAGTAATAGTCACTGTCCCAGCCGAAATAAAGCTTGATGTCCGAAAGTCCGAAGAGAGATATCGTGCGTATTGCTTCCAGGTTGCGCAGGCCAGCCAACCCGACTTCGAGAGGTATGGTGGCGATTTTCTCGACTTCCTCGGCGCTCAGCCCGAGCGGCTGCGTGATGATCTCGACCCGGGGCTGTACGGGATCGGGGTAGGCCTCGATATCCATCTCGCGAAAGGAATAAAGGCCCGCGATCGCGAGCACGATGGGGATGACAACGATCATCGCGCGCTGACGGAGCGCAAGGTCCATCAAGACTTTGATCATGTTGTTCCCTCAGGAGGTCTCGCCGTGCGCGAGGTGCCAGAGGGTGTTCATCCGCAGCGCTTCCGTAAGCAGGAATCTTTCGCCCGGCTTGATGCCGCTTACGATGCGGGCATAACCGTGCTCATTCCAGTCGGCGATTTCCACCGGTCGACGCTCGACGCTGCTCGCGCCAGTGACGATGAATGCGTAATACGCGTTGTCATCGAATACCAGCGCTGATTGGGGAATCACCAGCGCCAGGCCCGGCTTGGTCGCGATCCGCACCCGCGCAAGCATCTGCGGCTTGAGCCGCGATCCGGGATTGCTTATCGCACACCGCAATTGCAAGGTGTGAGTGTTTGGATCGAAGCTGGGGCTGATTCTTTGAACCGCGCCCTTGAAGACTTCTCCCGGATAGGCTGTGGTAATTGCCTCGAGGCTTTGACCTACGCCCACCCGCGCAAGATCGTCTTCATAGATGTCCGCAGTGATCCAAACGCTTTCCAGCGTAGCCAGTGAGAAGAGCTGGTCGCCGGGATTGACCTGCTGGCCGCGCACCGCGTTCTTACTCACTATGATTCCGCTGATTGGCGCGCGCATCCACACCGACGCGCTGGGTTGCCGAATCCTGGCAATATCCGCTGGGGAAAAGCCCAGGAGCTCGAGCTTCCGCACCGCGGCGGCCTTGAGGTGTGCTGCCATGCTGAGGCTTCCAGCTACTATGTCAGAGGATTCGGGCTTTGCGCCGCCGCTTTGACTGGCGCCGGAAGCCGCCTCCAGGTACTCGGCTTCGGCGGTCATGAAGTCAGGGCTGTATAGCGACATCACCGGCTCGCCGCGCCGAACCATATCCCACTGAGACTTGCGCAGTTCTTCAATCCGCCCCGTGACCCGCGAGATGATAGTCGATACCAGCCGATCGTCGAACGTTACCTGCCCCATCGCTTCCAGCACGCCCGGCAGCGGCACCTCCCTGGCCGTTCCCATGAACTTCTCTTGCGCCTGCGAAGGGCTGATTACCATCGTCTCCCTGCCATCTGGCTGATGAACCAATCTGGGCAACTCAGGAGAAGGGGCCTCGCTGACCGCCGGAGGCGGCCCCGGACTGTCGCACGCGCTAATTACACTCAGCGCGAGCGCCGCCGTGACCCAACTTGACAGCGCAACGAAATACATTGCGATTATCGCTGCGGTCGATGATTTAGTACTGCGTTTCATCGTAGTACTCAGTCTCGATGCTGGCCCGGACGCCATGCGCGGCCGCCTGATAGGTTAAACGGGCAATCCCGCCAGTGCGATCGGCTTCATCCACCCCTGGGAGCGCTCTCGCCGGAAACCTTCGTCGAACGAGTGAGCCTGCTGAACGCGTGGCGCCTGCCCGAGGCAGGGCGTCATGCAGTTCAGCGCCTAAGGTTCCGCTTGAACCGATTCAGGCGGAGGGGGGAGAACGGCCGCTCGGTCTGCGAATCGCGCCTCGCGCGCGGAAACCCGCGCTCGTCGCCTGAACGCGGCCGTGGCTGTAAAGGTCAACTGCCAGCGCCGGCGATCGCAACGGCACGAGTACCAGCCTGGTGGAAGGAAGCACTGAAAGGATCTGGAACGAAATATCAGGTGGCGATTGCAGGCCCGCATCCAGCGGCACCGGCTCCGAGCCGAGCGGGACAAGGATCGGCGCGCGCTCTGTTTTTGTGCCGGCCAACGGAAGCGCAATCACGCCCAGCGTGAGCACGAGAGAGCAGAGTTGAGAGCAATATGCGCGCGCGGTATAAGCAGACATGCGGAAAGCCAGTATCTTTCTTGCTGCTGTGGCTCTCAGCTTCATGTCCTGCAGCCAGGAACCCTACGGCACAGTCACTCATCGAGACCGCTACGGGCATCCTGATCAGTGGGTATACCGCATCGACAAGGACACTTACAAGATTTCGATCGACACCAACGGCGACGGCCGTCCGGACGTCGTGAAAACGTACAGGGACAACGCGCTCGTGCGGGTCGAGAGCGATCGGAACTTCGACGGCAAGGTCGATCTTGTGCAGGAATATTCGCGCGGGGTTCTGGTGCGCGAGATCCACGATGATGATTTCGACGGCAAGCCGGAGGCCATCAAGACTTTTCGGCCCAATGGTACGATGGCGATCGTCGAGCGCGATCCCCAGGAGCGCGGCTACGTCGACGTCGTGGAGTATTACGACGATTCCGGCAAGCTTATCCGCCGCGAAGTGCGAACGAAGTAACTTCGGGCCGGCCTGCACCCGCTAATAGCGTTTCCCCGATCTCGGATGCTCGCAGCGAGCGAGTATCCCGTGCTCAGGATCGCGAGCCGGAGGCGGTACGGGGATCGGGCCGCGGCGAATCATTTTGCTGCCGCGGTCCGAGGATTTTATTGAGTTCGTCGGACTCAACCGTTTCCTCGCGAAGCAACGCCTCGACGAGACGGTCTAAGGGCGTTCGCGCCGCGACCAGCCGTTGCCGCACCTCCTCGTGGGCTTCCTCCAGAAGGCGGCGAACCTCGCGATCGATTTCGGCTGCGGTTGCGTCGCTATAATCAGGCCTTTGCGAGAGTTCGTATCCCAGGAACGGTTGCTGCTCGTCGGCTCGGAAAGCAATCGGGCCGAGTTTCGCCATCCCCCAGCGAGTGACCATTCGGCGCGCCAGGCGGGTCGCCTCGACCAAATCATTTTCAGCGCCAGTGGTGATCTCCCCGATCGCAATTTCCTCTGCGGTGCGCCCGCCCAGCATCACGGCGAGGCGCGCCTTCAGATACGCCTGATTGAAGTTGTGGCGTTCTTCGCCCGGAACCTGTTCGGTGATTCCCAATGCCTGACCGTGCGGAACGATCGTCACTTTTTGCACCGGGTCTGCAGCGGGAGTGAACCAGGCCACTATTGCGTGGCCGGCTTCGTGATAGGCGATCACGCGCCGCTCCTTCGGATCGATAAGTTGCGGATGCGCCGCGCCGAGCCGCACCTTGTCGTGCGCCTCCTCGAAGTCGGCCATTGAGACCGCGCTCGCGTTGCGACGCGCCGCGACCAAGGCCGCCTCGTTACATAGATTGGCGAGGTCGGCGCCATTAAGTCCGATAGTCGTCTTCGCCAGCAATGACAGATCAACATCGTCCGAAAGCCGCAGCCGGTGCGCATGGATCCGCAAAATCCCCTCGCGGCCCTTGCGGTCGGGTAGCTCGATCACCACCTGCCGGTCAAAACGCCCGGGACGCAAAAGCGCCGGGTCGAGCACATCGGGCCGGTTGGTCGCCGCGAGTATGATAACGTCGAAGTGCGGATCGAAACCGTCGAGTTCACCCAATAGCTGATTAAGAGTCTGCTCTCGCTCATCGCTTCCGCTTCCGACCCCTGCACCGCGGCGCCGTCCGACCGCATCGAGCTCGTCGATGAACACGATAGCGGGCGCTGCTTCCTTGGCCTGACGAAAAAGATCGCGGACGCGGCTTGCTCCGACGCCGACGAACATCTCGACAAATTCAGATGCGTTGATGCTGAAGAACGGGACGCCGGCCTCGCCTGCGACAGCCCGCGCGAGCAGGGTCTTGCCGGTTCCCGGAGGCCCGAAGAGCAATACCCCTCTGGGAATGCGCGCGCCCAGGTCGCGATACTTCTTGGGATTCCTGAGAAAATCCACTTCCTCCTGCAACTCTGCCTTCGCCTCGTCTGCTCCCGCTACATCACTGAACGTCACCATCCGCTGATCGCTCGAGTAGCGCCGCGCTTTGCTGCGGCCGAAGCCGAACATCCCCGGTTGACTCCGGCGCGAATCAGTAGTCATCCACCAGATAACCGCGATGAGTAGCAACATCGGGAACCAGTTGATGATCACTTCAAGGAGCCCGTGCCTGGGTGGCGCCGTCACATCCACGGTGATGTGGTGGGACTCAAGGAGAGCCATCAGATTGGGGTCTCCGACGGTCGCCGGGAATGTCGTGCGGAACTCATGATAGGAAGCGGCAGCCGGCTGGTTCGCCGCTTCTGAGCCGGCCTGTCCTGAGGGAGATGCGTCAGGAGCTGATTTTTCCGGATCGATTGGCGGCGCGCCCGGTTTCGGCTCCGCCTTCGGCTCGGGCTTGGGCCAGAAGAGAGGATTTACAAAAGTTCCGGTGATCGTGTCGCCAGCGATGCTGACTTTTGAAACGTTGCCGGCTCGCACCTGCTCCAGGAAAGTCGAGTACGGAATGTCTGCGATCTCCGAGGGCGGTGCAGGCCACAGGCTGAAGAGACTCCAGAGTATCAGGGCGCCGGCGACAAACCACCAAAGCCACAAGCGCCGGGCAAGCTTCGTCCCCGGTCGTGGCGATTTTTCCCGCGGGTCGGGATCCCGTGTCGTCATTTACCGCTCTTGAGCTCCCTTTTGGGATCGCCAGTTTTGCAAATGGTCATTCGGATCTATAATGCGCGCGCTTAAGCGCGCCGTAAGAGAACCACAACCGATCGCGCTTTCACCAGATAATCGAGAGAGGCAAGCGGTTCCTCGCCCCCGGCTTCCGCCACGTCGAGCGGGCTTGGCCTGCTCGTATCGGCAACCCGGGTCCACTCCGTCGCCTCGCCTTCCTGAATTCGAAAATTCAAGTCCTCCCAATAGGCATTGATCATAACATAGATATCGCGGTCTTTTTGCGAGCCGCCGTGCAGGCAGAATGCAAGGCTGTGCGAAAAGTAACCCAGGTCCACCTGCCGATCGATGCCGTACCAGCTTACATCCTCGCGCCAAAAGCGGCTGCGCGCAATCGACGGATGCGCCTTGCGAAAGGCGATCATCCCCTTGAAGAAGCGGAACACTTCCCGGTTCTTCTGCAGCAGATCCCAGTCCAGCCAGCTCGTCTCATTGTCCTGGTTCCACGGATTATTGTTTCCGCCCTGCGTATTCATGAACTCATCGCCCGCGCGGAACATCGGTATTCCATTGGAGAGCATCAGGATTGTAAAGAAATTCTTGACCTGGCGCTTGCGCAGCTCCATGACTTCTGCCGGCGCCCCCGCATCGCCTTCCCATCCACAGTTCCAGCTCAGATTATCGTCAGTTCCGTCCTGGTTGTTTTCGCCATTGGCCAGGTTGTGCTTCGTATTGTAAGAAACCAGGTCGTAGAGGCAAAAGCCGTCGTGGGAGTCCACATAATTAATCGACTGGTAAGGGTGATAAGCACTGTCGAGATCATCCGGGAACATGTCATTGCTCCCGTAGATCCTGCTCATCAGATCGCCGACCTGTCCCGGGTCGCCCTTGACAAAGGCGCGAACGTCATCGCGAAACCTGCCGTTCCACTGGCTCCATGATCTCCCGGGAAACTTGCGGCCCAGTTCATAGATGGCCGGATCCCACGCCTCCGCGATGTGGCGGACCGTCGGGCGATCCTCCGCGCCGGTTATCTCCGAAATAACCGGGGGATCCTCGAGGTTTATGGAGCCGTCGCTATTGCGGCTGAAGATCGACGCCAGGTCGAATCTGAAACCGTCAACGTGCATCTCGTCGACCCAGAAACGGAGGCTGTCGAGTATCAATTTCCGGACCGCGGGATGAGCCGATCGCAGCACGTTCCCGGCTCCGGTATCGTTGCGATAGTGCGTCATGCTCTCGTCGAGGAGATAGTAGCTGCTATTGCAGATGCCTCGGTAACTATAAGTCGGCCCGTCCGGGCCCGCTTCCGTCGTGTGATTGTAAACCACGTCGAGAATCACTTCGATCCCAGCCTGATGGAGGGCTTTCACCATCGACTTGAACTCGACCACGGCCTGCCGGGCGTCCGGGTGCGCGCCATAACCCTGATGCGGTGAAAAAAAGTTGAGTGGCATGTAGCCCCAGTAATTACCCTCGTCCGGATCGTACTGGAACACGGGCATCAACTCGACCGCGGTAACGCCGAGTTCCTTCAAATATGGCACTTTCTCAATCAGGCCGGAATATGTTCCGCGCTGGTCCGCGGTCACGCCGGAATTGTTCCGCTTGGTGAAGCCTCTTACATGCAACTCGTAGATTATCGTGTCAGAGGTGTGATGAGGCCGGGACTCGAGGCCCCAATCGAACCGTGGGATGTCGCCGGGAAGAGCAGCGAGCGGCGCTCTGCCGGCGTTGGACCCCCGGTCGATTGACGCGGTTCGGCGAAACAGCGGCGGGAAGAAAATCGACGCGGCGTACGGGTCGAGCAGTACCTTGCCGGGATCGAAGAAATGAACCTCGCCTTCGGGGTCTTCCGGCCCCTCGACTGAGTATGCGTAGTAACGAGCATCCGCGGCTTGCTCAGCGGAGAGGCGGCAGTGCCAGATGCGTCCCGATTTGTGAACCAGATAATCCAGTCGCAGGCGCAGGGAGGGATTCACCAGGTCCGCCGCGGTATAGAGCAGGAGCGTCACGCCGGTGGCATGTCTGGAGTAAAGCGCGAAATTGTAACTCTTCTCATCCGCAAGCCACGTGGCGCCCAGCGGTTGCGGCGCACCTTCGATTTCGGTCCAGTGGGTCATTGCTCCCTGTCGAGGAATCTGGCAATCGCGATTAGCGCCCGATTTCCGCTCGCTCTACGAGGTCAAGATTCTGTCCGGAAAAATAAAGGCCGGGTCTGCTACATCAACGCCAACGGCCATCCGCCGCTGACGATTGACAAGAAGAAGCTCGACTGAGACACCCCCACGGTTTGATCTTGATTTTGCGTTCTTGTAAGCACGCCAGCTGCTTGCGCAGGAACAGAATCGCGGCCGCAAGCGAAGTTCTCGAGCGCAAGCCCAGATACAGAAAGTAGACCAGATCGCCCAGGATCCACAGCCAACTCAACCCTGCCTTCATGATGCAAAAACACCTTCTGCCGTCGACGCTGTCTGCTCAAGATCTCTAAGAACTTTGCGGAGTTCAATGCATGGCGAAATGCTTTTGCGGAGGACAGTAGCGCCGCGCTTGGACACAACTTCGCTGCTGGTGTAATTGTCAGCCAGTCAGCGCCCGTCTCCGGCTTGGGAGGGGGAAATGAACAGCTCGCAACCAGCGACGCGTGTTCTCGGTGCTTCAGTATCACAGGAGTTTCTGATTTTCAGTAACGACAGCTCTCCCCAACGCAACGAAACACGCGGTTTATCTGGACCTGAATTTGAGTGTGCCCCTCTATAGCCAGTCCGGGCTATAGCGCAAGCGATCGGGTCCTTCCTCGCGGTCTTGACGGTCTGGTTTGAAGAGTCATTTACCTGTTCCCTTCAGCTTCACTGACTGTGGGGTGCCGCCGGCGTTAGTAGGAACTGCGAGGGTGCCGTTCTGAGCGCCTGTGGCAGTGGGCTTGAAAGTGACAGCCACGGCGCATGACTTGCCGCCGCCGAGCGCTTGACCGCTGCAATTGTCGCTGGACAGGGTGTACTCGGAGCTGCTCGGCGCTGCTCGGCGCAAGAGTTCCGATCATGGCCAACGCCTGTGTCTTATTGAGGATCGTCAGTGTCTTTGGCGCGCTGCTTTGACCGACCGTGACGCTGCGAAATGAGAGTGATGCCGGGCTGAAGGACAGTTTGCCAGCCATCCCCATTCCGCCCAAGGTGATGGTCTGCGGACTGTTTCCCGCATTGTCGGTAATCGTGACTTGTCCCGTCAGATCGCCGGTCGCATTGGGATCGAAGGCGACTTGGAAAGTACAACTCTGGCCGGGATTGAGCAGGGCATTGCCGCATCCGTTTGGATCGTTCACGAAAAATCCGGCGCTGATCGCCATGCTCTCGATCAGTATCGGCTGGCCGCTCTGGCCCTTGGCAGCCTTCGGACCGGAGATGGTGATTGTTTTGGCCTTGCTTTGCGCGCCGTTTTCTCCAAACACGATTTCCGGGGAGAACTTCAGTTGCGTAGGTTTGACTGATAGCGTTTGCGATACCGGCGCTGCGATCGTGTTGTTCCAAGTCGGTGTGTCAATTGGAGCGTTCTGATCGAATACGACGACGCCCTGATTTGAAATTGTTGTGCCGTTGGCAAGCCCCGTCTGCGGCAAAACGGTGAAGCTTACCTGGCCGTCGCCGGCAGGCGGATTGGTGTCGGGCGGCAGGAAGCCAACGGTCGGATCCGCCGGGGGTAGGCCGGTTGAGGCGTCGATCGACTGGAATGTCCATTTGAGTAGCCCGGAGGCTGGATCGAGGCTTCCCTGAATATCTACCTTCAGGTCAGCGACGCTGCCCTGCGCGCCCAAGTCAACGGTGGTGGCGTAATTCGTACTGTGAACCGGCGGAGTGATTGAGACGTTGCCAAAGCCAAATGAGCCAAGCGACAAAGTGTTCAAATTGACCTTGGTGGGATCGAGCTGATCGGATACTACAACAGCTTGCGCAGGAAGCGTGGCGGTGGGTTCATTCTCGAATGACACGACGTACGAAAAGGGAGCCCCGCCCGGCAAATAGCCATTTGCGCCGGCACCCGCGGGTCCGGTTTTATCGTTGGGATCGATCGAGCTCTTGGACTGCGGAGCAGGATTCGGTTTTGACTGGCTGCAATCAACGAACAGGCATTTGCAAGGCCCGCTTGCATCGCTGCTGAGGAACAGCCCGATATCGATTCCAAGCCCGGCTGCGATCACCGCCGGTGCGACGCCGGCGGCGGCCGCGCCCATCGCTTCAAGAGTGATTCCAGTGGCGTCGGCCAATGCGGTCCCGGCGGCGCCGGTGAGCATTGCACTGGGCGACGCCGCGCCGCTCGCGGCCGCGCCTACCTCCGCAGCGGCCCATCCGGTTCCGAGAGCCCAGCCAAAAAGTGCCTGCGGAGAGCGGGCCGGCGGGTTCAACGAGTTATCCGCAATAATCCCCATCATCGGGCTTATGTTCGAGGCGATCTTTTGCGTAATCTGTGCGGGGTCGATCGTGCCGCCGGGACCGAGGATTCCGGCCTTCTGCAGACCCTGCTTCAGCAGGTTGCCATTGAAGTTGGCGAATGCCCCCAGGCAGTCCTGAAAAGTCGGGCCGTCGGCGCCCGCATACGGCGTGGCAATTCCACCGGCGCATCGTGGGCTAGAGCCGGTGAGCATCTCGGAAGGTGCACTTGTACCAGCAGCCAAGCCGCTCAATGTGGACTGCGCGATGGCCAGCGACTGGAACCATCCCGAGTTCACTGAGGCTTCGAGGTCAAATGTCCCGAGCGCCGTGGCAGTCAGTTGAAACGGCATGGACACGGTCGCGCCGGCGGCCACCGAGGGAATGAGTATCGGCAGGAAAGTCAGGGCTTGGCCGCTAATGGTTGCCTGCTGGGTGTTGGAGATCACAGATTCAAGTTGAGCGGCGGTAACGCCGCCTGAAAGGTCGAGTGGCGGCTGGATGGGGAATCCCGGTTGCACAGTCACGCTTGAAGAAACAATGAACGTCACCAGCACGCCGTAGGCGTCATCGTTGCCCGAGTTGGTGACGTTGACGAAGAAGTTGGAGGGAGAGTTGTTGCGCACGACGGAGCGTCCAACCAAATTCACGGACACGTTCGCGCCGCCGCCCTCGGCAACTGTAAATCCGCCTGGGAGATCGAACGTGCCGCCTCCCGGATTGGCGACCTTGACGTCATATGTGCCGGGCGTGGCGCCGCTGAGTTCGAAGATCGCCGCGACTTCGGATCCATCGGCGGAAACCGACAGTTGCTCCGCTGCGATCGAGATGGCGCCGCTGACCAAAGCTGCCGTGGCGCCGCTCTGAAATCCAGTGCCACTGATGATCGCAGTCACCGAGCCGGCGTTGCCGCCGGATGACGGCGTTATCGACGCCAGCGAGCCATTGCCGATCGCCGTGACGAAAGCGTCGGTTTCGCCCGCGTACTGGCTCTGGAACGCATTGGCGGTGACTGGGAAATCCACGGAACCGGTCAGGCCGGTCGCATAAATGTTTCCCTGCCCATCCACCGCCACGCCAACAGCGTTGGTGTTAGTCGAACCGCCCAGGTAGGTCGAGAACATTAGCGTCGACAGATCCGGCGAGAGCTCGCTCACATAGCCGGCGCCGACGGCCGGCGCCCCCGGTATCGGGGCATTGGGGGTGGTCGGAAAATCGGTGGAACTGGTATACCCGGAGACGAACAAGTCGCCGTGTGCATCAATTGCCTCGCCAAATGGCAGCTCGTAGGCGCTGCCGCCGAGGAAGGTCGAAGACGCTAATTTGGAACCATCTGCGCTCAGTTTGGTTACGAACGAATCGGACCCACTTCCGGTATACTTTGTCTGGAAGGACTCGGCAGTCGTGGGAAAATCGGCGGACGTAGTGTAGCCGGTGACGATCGCTTCATTGGCTGCATCCAGCACTATCGCCTGCCCGCCGTCATGGCCAGAGCCGCCCAGGAAAGTCGAATAGACCAGTTGCGCGCCGGCGGAATTAAATTTGCTGATGAAGGCTTTGCTGCTGCCGGCGCCGAAACCGGGCTGCGCTGCGTTGAGCGTGGGCAGATCGGCTGAACCGGTGAATCCGGTCACATACGCATCGCCCGTGCTGTCGACGGCGATTCCGAAAATCCAGTCAAAAGCGGATCCGCCGAAATAAGTTGAATAGATTAGCGTCGAACCGTCGGCGCTCAGTTTGCTGACAAATCCGTCGGTGCTAGCCGGCGGGGAGTAACCGTCGGGCATGCCGCCGTACCCGCCGCCGCCTTTGAATACGGTTTGAAAAGCTCCGCTCGTCACCGGAAAATTGCTCGAACCGGTGAGCCCGGCGACATATACGTTGCCCGAGGAGTCGAGGGCCAAGCCGAAGGCCCGGTCGTCGCCGCTGCCGCCGAGAAAAGTGGAAAACACAAGCTCTGAACCGTCGGCGCTCAGCTTGCTGATGAAGCCGTTGCTCACACCGCCGAGACTGGACTGCTCGGCTTTCGTGGTCACGGGGTAGTCGCTGGAAGCCGGTTCGCCCGCGATTACCGCCTGGCCCGAGGCGTCAATCGCGATCGCATGGGCGTAATCGAATGTTGAGCCGCCGATGAAGGTGGAATAGATCATGGCTCCGGCAGCGCTGAACTCAGTGACGAAAGCATTGTAAACGTAGAAGCCGATGTTTTTGCGCCGGGGCTGATAGGCGTTGGCGCTGACTGGAAAGTCTTCGGATGCCGTAAATCCGGTTACATAGGCGTTACTGTTTGGGCCGACCGCAATTGCATAACCGAGATCGGTATGCACGCCGCCCAAATATGTCGAGTAGAGCAGTACGGGATCGATCACCAACGGCCGCGCGCAATCGTATTTGGCGATATTAAAGGAGAAGCTGCGATGATCCGCAATGCGGAAGCTCACCGGGACGGCGACGCGCCGGTTGTTTTCATTCTGGTAGGCGAGAGGCTTTTTCTGCCGCAGGTCGCCGAACGCGGTATGAATCACCAGCGAGCCGTCGCGGTCGATAGACAGGCCGCGGGCGCCTTCGAGCGCAAGCCGGATTTCGCACGGATCGGCGCCGGGCTTGACTACGAACTCCTGCTCTAAATCGCGCCCGATTCCATACAGTCGCAGATCGACACCTTTCCATGCATCGCGGTAAGTGACTAACCGGTAGCTGTGCGCGCCGGTATGCCAGCGGGAGCGATCGCTGCCCGTCAGGTAGTTGAAGGTACCCGTCTGCCGCTGATCCGGCTCTAGTTTCAGATTCGGATTCGCCCCCGCAAGCCGCTCTGAAAACATCGTCCGCTCGAACGCTCCCGGCTTCGGTCGCTCCATGGCAGGGATCCCGTGCACTGCGGCTTTTTGCGCAACGACCGCTGCACCGTCCTTGGGCCGCACCAGATCGAATGCCATCCTGTCGCGGGTAAGCCAGAGCGTTCTGCCGCCATTACGCGCATAGAGCTTGATCTCCGGCGGTGCCTGACCCCGATTCTCAATGAAGCTGACGCCCTGATTCTCCAGCGATTTCAGGTAGTCAAATTTCTGGAAGGTGTGCGGAGAGGGAGCGACATTAATAATTCCCGCCTTGGGGGCAACGGCGGATCCTACATCGGCGGGCACATCAGCCCTCACCTGGATCGTTTCGGTTGCCGTGTGGGAACGGGCTGTGCCCTGCGTGAGGTCAACGAAAGACGCCGGCAGTTCGGCGAGGGGTTCATCGAGTGTTTTCCAGTCTCGAACGGCAGAGGCGTTTGCGAAACCGACATTCACCGCGGTCGGCAACACCGCCATCATTACCGCTATACTGAGGACGATTATTCGCGCCGCTAGGCGAAACGCACTAACCGGAATTTCCATTTTGACTCTCCGGTACCAACTCGCCTTATAGACCGCACGGCCTTCCCCAGCAAGGTTTGACAGGTTCGACGGCGGTTCTGCCACACGGTGTTACCAGAGTCGCCGGAAAGGGCCGATTTCGCTTCCGGCGGGCATCCAACGCCCGGAAATGGGCCGTTTTCAGAGTGGTTGCGCAGACACTCCTGCCGCTGCTCCAACGTGGTCATCGAAATCCGCTCCGCTCTGCGCTCGCCTTATCCCGCCGGGGCCGGCATGCTGCGTAAGATCGCGGCGCTGCCGGCAAACAACCGCTGCGTTAGGTGACTCTCCGCTAGCAGCAACCAGTAGTAGCGGGCGTGCTTTATCAACCGCCCAACGGTTTTCACCAACCGCTGCTGCAAGCTGGCCAGCGTCCAACTGTCGATCCTCGTCGGAAGCGCCAGCCGCCGCCACAGGTTGCCGAGGTTGTACGCGATAAGGCTCAGCCATAGCCGCACCTCTTTAGCCCGGAAGCGGTGGCAACTCAGCCGCGTCATCTTCACGGCGTGCTTGCCTTCCTTGTTCTATAGTTCGGCCGTACCGCGCTTGTTGTAGAACCGCACCACCGCCCGACTTGAAGCTCCAAGATTGGTCACGATGAAGCCCACGCGGGGGAACAATTCGCCGAAGTGGAACTCCACCTTGGCCACCACCCGCCGCGCCAGCAAGAATGGCCGCGAGCAACAGGGGCTCTTGAATCGAAGTGTAGCCGGGAGTACGCGTGAAAGTAGAGATGATGCGACTGCTGAAATCCGCTATGCGCGTGTTCTCCGATGTACTTCGCATCGCAGCGTGCGCGATCACAGTCGCGATGCTGGTGTCGTTCGCCAGCCGTCCGGCGCATCGTTACGACGAGCACTTCCGCAGTCCGGTAGTGCGCCGAATCGTAGAGAGGGAGACCTCAATCGCGGCGCCGAAAGTGCAGCCCGCCGATGATGCCGCGCGCCTGGAGGCTGAGCCCACCGCATCCGTACGAGACCTGCTTGCGATTCCAACGACGCCAGCCGTAACGACCGAGGTTACGGTGCCGCCGGTCGCGATCACGCGATGGCTGCGCCGTCTGAAACTCGGCAAGACACGCGCCGGCGCCGCCGACCCGCTCGCTTAGTTCAAAAAATTTCGCGTTCGAGTTGCCTCCCTGCGGGCGCTGAAGCGCTCCCGCGGGGCGTGGGATTTTGGACGACATCGGAGCTCGCTGCGATGCGGCTGAAGCAAGGTGCCTTATCCGAACGATGGAACGAGCAAGGACTGAACGGCTCGGCATTTTGTGCCGAGCGAAGGATTGCAGAGCTGTTTTTGAAGGAGGTACGGGAAAATGGGAACTGTGCGGAGTATGAATTTCGTCAGAGTCGCGCTGTGCGCGCTCCTCGGCGTTATAGTGATGATTGCCTCGGCGTGCGCACAGGGTGAGCAGGCGTTCTCGGCGAGCGAGCGCGCGCAAGCGCTCGAGCAGCTTCGTGGAGCGCAGCAAACGGATTACAACAAGGCGTCTGATACGAAGATCGGCCCGGTAGACCGCGCAGACTACTTTGTGCAGGCTAAGAAGGCCGAACTGGTGAGCAAAGAGCTGGAGCATGGCTTCAGCGTCCCGCGAGAGAACATCGAAGACGCACTTGCAGTGCCCCGCGAACCGCGCACACCCGAGCAAGTCGCCGGGCTCATCACGAAACTCAAGGAGGCCCGCCAACTCGATGATCGCGGCATTCGAGATTACACCGTCGATCCGGTGTTAGCCCAGGATTTCGCGGTACAGAGGCAAAAGACCAATGCCGTGATCAACGATCTTGAGATCGGCGAGGAGGTGCCGCGCGATCAGATACACCGCGCCCTCCAGGTCCCCGAAAATCCATAAGCATCCCACCGTTTGAGGGCGCGCGCAGATCGATCTGCGCGCGCCCTGTCTGCTTCCGCAGAGAATCCGACCCTCGCGCCTTGGGCCCAGATACCGGACCCTAAGCCGTCTGCCCTGAAAGCGCGGCGTATCGTTCGGATGTGCGCGACGTACTATCCTGATGACGTACGAGACGGCCGGCAGCGCAGCAATAATTTACGGGCTGCCCGCATCGTCGATCGGTGAGGAAGGCGATGATCATTGCGAAGACTTACGCCATGGCTGGCGTGCTGCTGGCCCTGTCGCTATCAATCGGTTTCGCGCAGAGCGCCGCGCAACCGCCTGCGCTCATCACCGAGGCAATCGACGAGACCAACCTGGTCACTCTTGAGGGCAATACGCGTCCCGAAGCGAACGCGCGCAACGATCGCGGCCCGGTCGCCGACGGCTTCCGGATGGAGCATATGTTCCTGCAGTTGCGACGCTCTCCCGAGCGCGAGCACGCGATCGAAGAGTTCATAGGCCAACTCACCGACCCCAAATCGCCGAACTACCATCACTGGTTGACCGCACGGGAGATTGGAGATCGCTACGGTCTGGCGCAGGCGGACATGGCCGCGATCACGGGCTGGCTCAAATCGCACGGGTTCGCCGTCAACGCGGTCTATCCCAACGGGATGGTGATTGATTTTTCCGGCACCGCGGGGCAGGTGCGCGAGGCCTTCCACACCGGGATTCACCGGCTCGATGTGAGCGGCACGAGGCACATCGCCAACATGAGCGATCCGCAGATTCTCGCCGCGTTTGCGCCGGCGGTCGTCGGCGTGGTGTCGTTGCACGACTTCCGGCCGCGCGCGACGAACGTGGCGCGTCCCGCTTACACGGTTAGCGGCGAGGGACAACCCGAGTATCTGATGGTACCGGCGGACCTGGCCACGATTTACAATCTCAATCCGCTTTTTTCCGCGGGTATTTCCGGCCAGGGCCAGACCGTGGTCGTGATCGAAGACAGCAATCTCTATAATTACCCAGTCGACTGGAACAAGTTCCGTTCCACGTTTGGCCTGGCAGACGCCTACCCCGAGGGTTCTCTGACGCAGGTTCATCCGGGCGGATGCAGCTCCCCCGGGGTGAATTCCGATGACGGCGAAGGCGCGATTGACGCCGAATGGGCGAGCGCCGCGGCGCCCAGTGCGACGATCGAGGTTGCTTCGTGCGCGGACACCGCCTCCACTTTCGGCGGATTCATTGCTCTAACGAACCTGCTCAGCAGCGAAGCGCCGCCAGCCATCGTCAGTATCAGCTACCTCGAGTCCGAGCCGCACCTTGGCGCCGCGGGCAATGCGTATGTCAATTCCTTATATCAGACGGCAGCCACAGAGGGCGTTTCCGTTTTCGTGGCGGCGGGCGATAACGGCGCAGCAACCTCTGATGACGGCGCGAAAGCGGCAAGCGACGGCATTACCGTCAACGGATTCGCGTCCACGCCCTACGACGTCGCGGTGGGCGGTACTGATTTCAGCGACACCTATTCCAATGCCAATAGCACTTATTGGAGCGCATCAAACGGGGCCAACTACGGATCGGCGCTCTCCTACGTTCCGGAAATCCCATGGAATGACTCGTGTGCGAGTGTGCTGATCGCCCAATTCGTTTATGGTCCGTCGGAAGTGACCTACGGGGCGAGCGGCTTTTGCAACGACCCCAGCGTCGGAAAATCATACCTGGGTGTCACCGGTGGCAGCGGCGGTCCAAGCCGCTGCGCGACGGGATCGCCGTCCATCAGCGGCACCGTCAGCGGGAGCTGCGCCGGATATCCCAAACCTTCGTGGCAGTCGGTGCTGGGCAATCCGAGCGACGGAGTGCGCGACCTTCCCGACGTCTCGTTGTTCGCCGGGAATGGAGTATGGGGCCATTACTATGTAGTGTGCTACTCAGACCCGGCGGCAGGCGATGGCGGAGCATCCTGCGCCGGCGCACCCTATACATGGTCCGGCGCCGGCGGAACCTCATTCTCCGCGCCGATAATGGCCGGTATTCAGTCGCTGGCAAATCAAAGCACGGGAAGCCGTCAGGGCAATCCAAATCCTCTTTATTACTCACTCGCCCAAACCGAATATGGCGTGACCGGGAGCGCGTCGTGCGATTCAACGCTCGGAAACGCTGTGGACAGTTCATGCATCTTCTACGACGTAACCGAGGGCGACATCGACCAACCCTGCGTTGTGGGCAAACCCAACTGTTTCAGCGACGGAGTGCCCAAGCGCGACTTCGGTGTGCTTTCAACGTCCACCAGTTCGTATCAGCCTGCGTATCCAGCGACCATGGGCTGGGACTTTGCGACGGGCATCGGAACCGTCAATGCGTACAACCTCGTGATGGCCGCGGGCGCGACGCCGGTCGGCACCGCAAGCGCGACGCCCTCGGCGACACCGACGCCGGTAAGCGAGAAGCTCAAGGTCTCTCCCACGAAGTTCAACTTCGGGAAAGTCCCGCAGAATACGCCAAGCAAGCCGGTCACGGTGACGATCAAGAATGCCGGCACGGGTAGGAAGGCATTGCCGGTAATAGTCGAGACGGAGTCCGCGGCGCCGACGCCCGTGTTTGCGGTAACGAGCGAGTGCAACACGACACTCGAACCGGGAAAGAGCTGCAAAGTCAAAGTCACGTGCACCCCGACGGACAAGACTCTCTATGGAGGGTCGCTCACGATCGATGACAACGCGACCGGCGCGCGGCAGTACGTCACGCTGAGTTGTACCGGCAAGTAGCGAGACCGTCCGCCGTGCGCGCTCAATCGCGCCTCATCCCGTTTTGGGCCGGCGCATCCTGCTAGGCCGGACCTGCCAGGAATTTTTCGAAGAAGGCAAAGACCTTCTGCCAACCGTCCTCTGCCTGCTCCGGCCGATAGCTCGCCCGGCTCCAGGCGAAGAATCCGTGCCCCGCGCCGTCGTAGCGATGAAATTGGTAATTCTTTCCGAACTGCTTGAGGGCCGCCTCTGTGCGGTTCACATGGTCCGGTGATGGGTTGCTGTCTTCGTTGCCGAACAGGCCGAGAATCGGGCAGCGCATCGCCTGCGTCAGATCGATAGGTGCGACCGGCTGCGTGCTTGGCAGCTTGGAAGGATCGTCCACGATAACACCGCCGCCCCAGCAATCGACCGCCGCATCGATATTCGTGACCCGGCATGCGGCCAGATATGCCTGCCGTCCGCCCGAGCAGAAGCCGATCACGCCGACCCGGCCGTTGCAGTTCGGTTGCGCGCGCAGAAACTCGGCAGCCCCCGTGACATCCCCCATCACCTGGTCGTCGGGCATGCCGCCTGCCGCGCGTGCGCGCGCGACGACTTCCGGCGATGCGCCGTCACCGAGGCGGAAATACAGGTTGGGCGCAATCGCATCGTACCCGTGATGAGCGAATCTGCGCGCCACCTCCATCGTCCACTCGTCCCAACCGGGGAAGTGATGAATCACAACGATGCCCGGATAACGCCCCGCAGCGGTCGGATGGGCGCGGTACGCCTCACCGCGTTCGCCATTGAAGCCCTTGAACGAAACCATCTCCGCCTGAATGCCTCGATATGCCATGGGCCGACTCCGTTATCGTCGAGTTAGACAGCCTGGGCTACGCAATGCCCGAATCGATAGAGGTTCAAAACCGGTCACTACCACCGAAGATGCCGGCCGGTAAACCGCGGCCAGCGGGCGGCGCCGATGTCGCGCGCGATTCAACGGCGGACGCCGCCGGGCTGGCTGCGGAGCGCGATCAGCCCATCGAGATTGAACTCGCGCGATTGGCAGTAGCCGATCAGTACACGCTCGTCGGCTTCCACGCCGCGAATCGCGGCAGGCAACTCTCGCGCGATCTCCACCGGCACGTTCATCACGCCGTGGCGATCTCCATGCAACAGTTCGCCCGGCCGCACGGTCAGCCCGCCGACCTTGACCGGAATGCCGACCTCGACCACCCGCACGTAGGCGTGCGATACGCAGATCGATCCCGCGAATGCATGGAAGCCGAGCGCCTCCATCTCGCGCAAGTCGCGCACTCCGCCATTGGTGACCACACCGATGCATCCCAGCGCCCGGAAGACGTTTGCATTGACCTCGCCCCAGAAACTCCCGACTCCGGGAGGATCGTCGAGGTCCTCGATCACGACGATTCGCGGCGTCGGCATCGAGACGGCGTGCTTCCACAGTTCCGCCGGAGCGACACGGTCGCCCTGCGAGGCGGCGTGGATGCGCGCGGTTACCGCATAGCCGACCATCGTGGGGAGGTTCGGGAAGATGCAGCGCACGGTGCCGTCCATGAATCCTTCGTCGCGCGGCCGCACGTTGAAAGTCTCGACGCCGTTGGCGACCGACGGCGTAGTGAAGCCCGCCAGTTCCGCGAGAATCGCGGGATCGAGCGGCGCTGCCGGCGCATTTTTATCGCTCATACTCACTCCTTGGGCGCACTGCGCGCCGGGGTCGGCTGCGGAGTCACGGCGAACCGGCAAGGCTCGCCCTTGAGGCAGGTGATGAGGTTGTCGAGCGCACAATCGAGCATCGCTTGCCGGGTCTCGACGGTCGCGGAGCCGATGTGCGGGACGACGATCACGTTGGACATCCGGAGCAGCGGATCGCTCGCATCTGGCGGCTCCTGTTCCAGGACGTCGAGTGCGGCGCCGGCAATGCGTCCCTCGCGCAACGCCTCGGTCAGCGCTTTCTGATCGACCACCGCGCCGCGCGACGTGTTCACGAGGAAGGCGGTTGGCTTCATGCACGCGAGAGCCTCGCGCCCGATCAGGTGTCGCGTGCTCGCATTGAGGTCGACGTTCAGCGAGACGAAGTCGGCCTCGGCCAATCCCTTGGACAACTCCGGCACCCGGACCGCCGCTTCGAACGGGACGTCCGGCGCGCGCTGGTCGAAGTAGGCAATCTTCATCTTGCAGGCGAGCGCGCGGCGCGCCACCTCCTGTCCGATTCGGCCGAAGCCGACAATCAGCAGCGTCTTGCCCTTCAGATCGATGCCCATCGGAGTCGCCTGCCAGTTCGGGCTTGCGCCGATCCGAATCGCCTCCGGCATCCGCCGCGCGAGTGCGAGGATGAGCGCGATTGTGAGATCGGCGACCGTGTCGGTGAGCACGGGCGTATGCGCGACCGCGACTGCACGCTCCCGCGCGGCGGCAAGATCGATATGGTCGAGGCCGACGCTATACGTGCTGACGGCGCGAAGCCGCGGCGCGCGGCCTAGAAAATCGCGGTCCACGCGAATCCGCGGACTGATCAAAATCCCATCCGCTTCCGCAAGCGCGGCGCCAAAGCGTGGGTCGTCGGGGGAGCCGGTCACGGACGTGACAGTACCGTGTTTTTCAAGAAGGCTCAGCGCGGAGGCGGGCAGGGGGATTGTAACTAGCACACGCGGTTGCATCGCACGCGCCCTCACAGATAGGCCGGCTTGGACGCGGCCCCGGCGGCCGGCCGAACCTGCTCGAGCGCCTGCGCGGCGCCCGCGGCGAGAAGCCTTGAGTCGGATGCCACCTCGACGAGGCGAAATCCCTGCTGAATCCGCTTCGGCGCAGTGCTTGCGTTGCCCGCGATCCCCGGCACGATATTGTGGCGGTGACACGACTCGACGATCCTTTTCAGCGCGTCATTGAAGCTCGCATCGGGATTGTCGGCGCCCGGCGGCAATCCCAGTGTGACGCTCAAATCGGCGGGGCCGACGTAAACCGCATCGATGCCTGGCACGGAGAGAATCTCATCGACCCGCGCGACGGCCTGCCGCGTCTCGATCATCACGATGCAGCAGACAGTTGCGTTCGCCTGGGAATAATAATCCGAGCCGTAATGAGTGCTCGCTCGAAGCGGCCCGAAACTTCGCCTGCCCTGCGGCGCATAACGGCACGCGGCGACCGCGGCCTCGGCCTCCTCCGGCGAGTTGACCATCGGGATGATGACGCCGAGCGCGCCCGCATCGAGCGACTTGCCGATGATCCCGGGCTCATTCCACGGGACGCGCACCAGCGGAGTTACATCCGTCGCGGCCATGCCCTGGAGCATCGAGACCATCTGGGGGTAATCGATGAGGCCGTGCTGCATGTCCACGCACAGCCAATCGAATCCGGCGTGCGCCAAGATCTCGGCGCTGAAACTGCTCGGAACGCCGAGCCATCCTCCCAGAGCGGCCTGTCCGCTGGCCCACTTTTTCCTCACTGGATTTTCACGCATCTGATGTCCGCCTCGATGTGGTAACGTCGGCCGAATCGCGCCGGATTCGACTTCGCCCGTGGAGACGTGCGATGCTCCAAGCTCGCCGGCGCGTCGTCTGGCCGCAGAGCCATGTTAAGGCCGCTAGCACTTTCCACCGGTCGCGGACAATCTTCGGCGGTGTGCCTCGATCGCCCGCGCGCCGCAGCCACGGAGTACGGCATTGAGTGATTCCGATTTGCGCATCCCGGCCTCCTCGCTGATTTCCTTTGCCCGCGCGGCGTTCGAGCGGCTCGGTCTTGAGCCCGGCGATGCGCGCATGGCGGCCGAGATTCTCATCGATGCGAACCTGATGGGACTCGACACGCACGGCATCGCCCACATCGACTCGCACACGGGCTACGCGCCCGGGCTTGAGTCGGGAGTCGTTGGCGCGCGGCCCCGGATCAAGGTGTTGCGCGAGACGCCCGCGACCGCGCTCGCCGATGCGCAAGGCGGATTCGGCCTGATCGTCGCCGCGCAGGCGATGGACCTCGCGATCGCGAAGGCGCGGCAGCTCGGCATCGGCGCGGTCGCGCTGCGCAACAGCCGCCATTGCGGCGCGATGGGCTTCTACGCGAAGCGCGCGGTGGATGCCGGGATGCTCGGAATCGCGATGACCAACGCATCGCCCTGGGTGGTGCCGACCAACGCAAAGACGAAGATGATCGGGACGAATCCGATTGCGATCGGCGCGCCGGTCCTCCACGGATATCCGTTCCTCGCCGACGAAACGACCAGCACCATCGCGATGGGCAAGGTCGAGACCGCCACGCGCCTCAAGCACGCGCTTCTGCCCGGATGGGCGCTCGACCGCGATGCGCGTCCTACCGTCGATCCCGCGGCGGTGTACGGCGGAGGCGGCCTCACTCCGCTTGGCAGCACCGCCGATTGCATGTCGTACAAGGGTTACGGACTGGGCGCGGCGGTCGAGATACTGACCGGCCTTTTGAGCGGGACGAACTGGGCCCTACGGCTGGAAAAGGGAAACAGTCAGGCGGCGCAATTCTTTCTCGCGATGCAGATCGAGGCGTTTGCGGACCGCGACGATTTCCTGCGCGGCATGAGTGACATGGTCGATACGCTGATGTCAGCCGAGCCCGCCGACGGCGCGGACCGCGTGCTGTTTCCGGGGCAGCGCGAATTCGAGACGCGCGCGGATCGCGAGCGCAACGGCGTCCCGCTCGATCGCGAGCTGCTCGACCGCCTCGATCGCTTCGCGGACCGCCTCGGCATCGCGCGCATCGCGCGCGATTAGAAGCCCGCGACATATTGCGGTGAACGAGGCGAGGGGCAACACCCGCCATCGATGCGCAGGCGATTAGCCACTTTAACTCCTCTCCTCTCCGACTCCTCTCCCGGACCGGGAGAGGTTAGGGTGAGGGTCCTCAGCGTCGCGTGCTCGCTCTGAGAGCGCGCGACATTGCATTCCGATCCGAAGATTCTGAGACGTAAGATTCATCGTAAAATCCCGGAATCTTTAGCCCGCGCCGCAAACGATGCGGCGCTCCATAATGACCCTCACCTAGCCTCTCCCATTCTGGAGACCTTTGCGTAACTGAGGTTGATTTGAAGATGAAGGGGCGGCGGGATGGATTTTGCAGGCGTGGGCCAGTGACTGCGCGCGAGGAAGAAAGCGGCGCGGGCAAGCTGGTGGTGCACTGGCCGACGGGTTTATGCGCTACTTAGCACCAGCGCCCGTTTTAGATTGATCGCGATACACATGGTCACCAGCTGCACCCGGTTGCGCAGCAGGCCGCGATAGCGCACTCGCCGGTAACGGTAGTGCAGTTTCATCAGCGCAAACGTGCGCTCCACACGCCACCGAATCCGTGCCAGAGCCCGGTTGCGTGCCGTCAGCTGCGGGTCCGGATTGCGCGCGGTGCCCCACCACGCGCGGCGCATAATGCCATCGGCGATCCCCAGGCGCGCCAACAGCTCGCGCCGCGCGCTGCTGTCGTACGCCTTGTCCGCCAGTACCGCGCCCTCATCCCCACAGATCAACTGGTCCGCCACCTCGCCGTCATTGGTCTTGGCCCCGGTCAGTAACACCTTGCGGATAAGCCCGCTGCCGAGGTCCACTGCGACGTGCGCTTTGTATCCGAAGTGCGAACCGCCGCCGCCCTTGCGATGGGTCCATTGTGCATCAGAGTCCAGCGGCGACCCTTGGCCGAGCTTCTCACCGCGTTCGCCCCGGTCCGGCTCTCTGACCGCCGCGCGCACCAGCGAGGCGTCGATCAAGGTGCCGCGCTTGACTACCAGACGCTTGCTCTCCAGTTGCTCGCTGACCTCTGCGAACAGCGCCTCATCCAGACCGCGGCGCGACAACTGTGCGCGAAACCGGCTGATGGTCGAATGGTCAGGAACCTGCTCGTTCAGCGCCAGACCTGCGAATTCGCGAAAGCTCAAGCGATCTTCCAGCGCCGCCTCCAGCCCAGGGTCCGACAACTGATGCCACTGCTGCAGCAACAACGCCCGGAACATCACTACCGGCGGATACGAGGGACGACCTTCCCGCGCTGCATACAGCACTGAGAGCCGCTGCGACACTCGCTCCCAATCGATCAGCTCATGCACTTCGCGCAGCCAAGGCCTCTGCTCCCGCCGCGCCACAATGCTCTCCGCCAAACTCAGCTGTCCCATCCCCCGATGACTCATCCCCTTCCCCTCCTCAGCCTTTCTTCTCTCCTTTTCCTTTGATCACACCCGCCTTGGTTATGCAAAGATTTCCATTCTGGGAGAGGGATTGAGGAAGAGAGCGCGCTTGCGCTGCTCGATAATTCTGGCGCGCGGGAATCAGGGTTACGATTGCGCGCGCGGGATGGTACTCTTTCGCGATGGCCGCTGACGCTCCGGTCCAATCGCCGAAGAACGCGATCGTAATCCTGCTCGACAGCCTCAATCGCCACATGCTCGGCGCCTATGGCGCGCGCGAGTTCGCCACCCCGAACCTCGACGCCTTCGCGCGCCGCGCGATCCGTTTCGATCGCCATTACGCGGGTTCGCTGCCGTGCATTCCGGCGCGGCACGACATCCTGTGCGGCGCGCTGGATTTTCTGTGGAAGCCGTGGGGCTCGATTGAGATTTGGGAGCGGCCGCTGACGGCGTATCTGCGCGCGGCCGGGGTGACGACCAAGCTCGTCTCCGACCATCCGCATCTGTTCGAGGTCGGCGGCGAGAACTATCACACCGATTTCACGGCCTGGGATTACCAGCGCGGACACGAGAGCGACCCGTGGCGGACGCGGCCCGATCCGAGCTGGGCCGGCGCGCCATCATTTGGGCGCGGGCGCACGCCCTACGACGACTCGCGCGGCTATTTTCGCGGCGAGGCCGACTTTCCGGGGCCGCGCACGATGGCGGCGGCTGCGCGATGGCTCCAGGACTCCGCGCCAGCGCACGATCGCTTCATGCTGTTCGTCGATGAGTTCGATCCGCACGAGCCGTTCGACACGCCCGAGCCGTACGCATCAATGTACGACGCTCTCTGGCGCGGGCCTCATCTCATCTGGCCGCCCTACATCCGCGGAGCGATCACGCAGGGCGTGCTGACACCCGAGCAGGCGCGCCAGATTCGCGCCTGTTACGGCGCGAAGCTCACGATGATCGACGCGTGGCTGGGGCGGGTGCTCGATGAGATCGAGCGCGGCGGTTTTTTCGCCAACACCGCGGTGATCGTGTGCACCGACCACGGCCATTATCTCGGCGAGAAGGACATCTGGGGCAAGCCGGCGGTGCCGGTGTACGAACCGCTCGGCCATGTGCCGCTGATGATCGCGTGGCCGGGCGCCGGCGCGAAATCTATCGATGCGCTCACCGCCAGCGTCGATCTCTTTGCGACGCTCGCCGACATATTCGGCGCTACGATCGCGCATCGCACGCACGGACGCTCGCTCGTTCCGCTGATTACGGGTCAGGCGAAGTCGATTCGCGATTGGGCGCTGGCGGGTGTGTGGGGCCGCGAGGTGCACGTGATCGACGCCGAATCGAAGTATGCGCGCGCGCCGTCGAATCTGAACGCGCCGCTCAGCCTGTGGTCGAATCGATGGTCAACGATGCCGGTGCATCACATTCCCGACCTGCGCCTGCCGCCGCCCGACGATCGCGCGGTGCTCGACCGGATGCCGGGATCGCTTATCCCGGTGATTCGCCAGCCTTTCCAGGCGGGCGACATGCTGCCCTACTGGGCGATCGGCGACTTCAGCGGAAATCACCTCTATCGGCTCTCCGACGATCCCGCCGAAGAGCGAAACCTCGCCGGCACGCGCGCGGAACGCGATGCCGCCGACAAGCTCCGCGCCGCTCTGGAAGAGGTCGAGGCGCCGCGCGATCAACTCGTCCGGCTCGGCCTCGAATGAGCCGCGCGATCGCGGACCGGCAAACACCGCCGGCGCGTTAGGACTCGTCGCGCGCCATAAGTTTCGATCGGTCTTCCCGCCGTCTATTTCTCCGATTGCCGGCACTGCGTCTCGCGCCCCGACTTGTGCTATCTGTTCGGTTTGCAAGGAGATTTAGACAATGGCTCAAAAAGAAATCACTGAGGCAGACCTGCGTGCGCGGGTCCGCAAACTGCTCGAAGAGGCGAATCCCGACCGGGTCGATCAGGTCACTTTCCGCGGCAAGCAATACGATTACGGACTGGCATGGGTGCATTTCCCGGAGGGCTGCGGTGGCCTCGGCATCAGCCCCGGCATGCAGGCAGTCGTCGCGGACGAAATCAGCAAGCACGCCAAGACCACCTACGAGGACATGGCGATCAACGCGATCGGATTCGGAATGGCTGCGCCGACCCTGGTGACGCACGGCACCGAGTGGATGAAGAAAAATCTGCTGCGGCGCATTTTCACCGGAGAGGATATCTGGTGCCAGCTATTCAGCGAGCCGGGCGCAGGCTCGGATGTCGCCGGACTGTCCACGCGGGCGACCCGCGAGGGCGACTACTGGGTCGTCAACGGGCAGAAGGTCTGGACCAGCGGCGCGCACGTTTCCAAATGGGGGCTCCTGCTCGCGCGCTCGAATCCCGACGTGCCCAAGCACATGGGCATGTCGTATTTCGTGCTCGACATGCAGAGCCCCGGCGTGGACGTCCGCCCGCTCCATCAGATCACCGGCGAGGCGGAGTTCAACGAGGTGTTCATGAGCGACGTGAAGGTGCCCGCCGACCGGATCGTCGGCCGGGAAGGCGAAGGATGGAAGGTCGCGATCACGACGCTGATGAACGAGCGCACCGCAATCGGCGGCGGCTCCGGCGCTCCTCGCAAGGGCAGCGGCGCGATCAGCGTCCTGATGAATCTCTGGAAGGCGCGCGACAAGCGCCGTTTCTCCCCCGAGGGCGAGATCCTGATGCGCGATCGCATCACGAAGCTCTACATCGAGTCCGAGCTGCTCAGACTGACCGCCCAGCGCGCACGCACCGCGCGCAAGGCCGGCAACCCCGGCCCCGAAGGCTCGGTCGCGAAGCTGGTGCAGGCGGAACTCGCCAAGCGGCTGTGGGAATGCACGATGGACGTGATTGGCGCCGACTCGCTCATCTACGAGCCGGGCTATTCGCGCCGCCGTCCGACCTCGCGCGCGCGCGAATCGCGCATCGCGCTCTCGAAGTACCAGTTCCTCCGCTCGCGGGCCAATTCGATCGAGGGCGGTACTTCCGAAGTGATGAAGAACATCCTGGGCGAACGCGTGCTCGGCCTGCCGGGCGAGCCGCGCAACGACAAGGACGTCCCCTGGAAGCAGATACCGCGCAACGCCTGACGGCGATTCTTGCGCCATCATGCTTTAGGTCCGGAGGAGAACAATGGAAATTTCGTTCACGCAGGAACATGAAGAACTGCGTCAGATGGTTCGCAGGTTTTTCGAGAAGGATTCGACCGAGGCAATTGTCCGCAAGCTGATGGAGACCGAGAGCGGCTACGACGCCCGGAGCTGGGAACGGATGGCATCGGAACTGTCGCTGCTGGGAATCGGAATACCGGAGCAGCACGGCGGCGCGGGGCTCGGGCCGGTCGAGATGGGGATCGTGTGCGAGGAAATGGGCCGGGTGCTTTACTGCGGCCCGTATCTCGCCAGCGTGGTGCTCGCCGCCGCGATGGTCCGCGAAGCCGCGGTCGATGCGGAGAAATCGAAGCTCCTGTCCGGGATCGCCTCGGGCAAGACCATCGCGACGCTCGCGATCGCCGAGGAGGCCGGCAAGTGGAACCCGGAGTCGATCGCGATGCGCGCGACGCGCGACGGCGCGGGATATCGCCTCGACGGCGTCAAGGATTTCGTGCTCGACGGCCATACGGCGAATGTGATCCTGGTCGTGGCGCGCGACGGCGAGACGCTCGCGCTGTTTCGGGTCGATGGAAACGCGAAGGGGCTCGAGCGCGCGCAACTGCCGGCGCTCGATCTCACGCGCAAGCTTGCAAAGCTCACGTTCAATGGGACTCCCGCGACGCGCATCTCGGACAAGGACATTGCGCCACAGCTTCGCCGCGTGCTGACGTTGGGTGCCGCGATGCTGGCGGCGGAGCAGGCCGGCGGCGCGCAGCGGTGCCTCGAATTGTCCACCGAGTATGCGAAGACACGGCTTCAGTTCGGCCGGCCCATCGGATCGTTCCAGGCGATCAAGCACAAGTGCGCCGATATGCTGGTGGACACCGAGCTCGCGCGGTCCGCGGCCTATCACGCGGCCTTCGAGCTCGCCGGAGAGGACGAAGCCGAGGCGGCCGAAGCGGCGCAGATCGCGAAGTCGTTCTGCTCGGAGGCGTACTACAAGGCGGCCGCGGAGAATATCCAGATTCACGGCGGCATGGGGTTCACCTGGGAGCATCCCGCGCATCTCTATTTCAAGCGCGCGCGTGCGAGTTCCGTGATTTTCGGTGACCCGAGCGAGCATCGCCAGAGGCTCGCCGCGTCGCTCGCGTTGTAAGCGCCCGGCGCCGGCCGGCGGCGGAGGTCGTGATGCAGGAGCTGCTTTCGCGCGCGGAGCGAATCGGCGCGATTCTCAAGCAGCGCAAGGAGACGCTCGCGGTCGCGGAGTCGTCCGCGGGCGGTCTCATCTCCGCATCGATGCTGAGCGTGCCGGGCGCATCGGCATATTTCATCGGCGCGAGCGTCACCTACACGCGCCAGTCGATGCGCGGCCTGCTGAACATGACCGATGAGAATTTCGCCGGGATGCGCGGCCTGACGGAGCCGACGGCGCTAGCGCTGGCGCGCGCGGTGCATCGGCTCTTGTCGCCGACGTGGGCGATCTCGGAGATGGGCGCGGCGGGCCCGACCGGGAGCCGCTACGGCGACGCGCCGGGCAAGACGGCGATCGCGGTCGTCGGGCCGAGCGAGCGCTCAATCGTGATCGAGACCGGCAGCGCGGATCGCGTGGCCAACATGCGCTCCTTCGCTGCGGCGGCCCTCGATTTGTTCGAGCAGATTCTGAAAAAATAGATCGCGGATCTCGTTCGCGCGCGATACGATTCGAAGTGTGTCGCGCCAACTCTTTGGCCGGGTAGTTCAGACGGTAGCGAACGACAACCCGAACCTCGGGACGGTGCTGGCCGCCCCGCGGCGGCGGCGCCGCGAGGGCGCCGGCCTGTGCGTCGCGCCCGCGCGCCTGAGACTGGCGCGATTACTCCTGATCGGGCTGAGCTTCCTGATCGCGTCGTTTACGGCGCATCACGTGGCGGCTTCCGAGGCGACCCCGACACCCCAAAGCGATGCGCAAGCGCAGGCCGTTGCGCCGGCCGGCCAAAGCTCAGTGTTGGAGGCGCCGCGCAATTCATCGCGTCGAAAAGTCGATCGCGAACAAAGCCGCAGGATTACCGACTTCCTTCACTCTCAACGTTTAAGTTCAGTCAGCGCGCAGGTGTTCGTCGACGAGAAAGGCGCGCGGACGGCGGTGCTGACCGGGCAGCTTGCTTACCAGGCGGTCAAGGATCAGGCCGAGCAGCAGGTGAGAGATTTTCTGCGCGGCTCGCCGATCGCGATTCAGAATCGGATCAGCGTGAGCGGCGGCCTGACGCCCCCAAGGATGGCGAGCCAGAACGAGCTCGAACTGCCGCAGATTGGCCGTCTCTCGGCGCGATTCCTGGGATGCTGGCAGGGCACGACGGCCGAGAGGCCGCTCGCGTGGCAGGCCCTTTCGCCGAGCGCTTCCAATTTCGGCTATCACAGCGACCGGATACGCTTGTGTGTGACTGTGCAGGGCGGCGCGCTGCACGTAATCGATGCCAGCGCCAAACGCGAAGGTGCTCGGTATACGCGCGCCGCCAGCGTCGATTATTGGTTTAGCTACAAGCCGCTCAGCGCGACCGGCGCGCAAATTCTCATGGAGGTTAAGTCCGGGGACCCGACGATGCCGAACTATGTGGTCAAAGGTTCGGCGCGCTGCACTCTGAATGCCGATGACACTGTGACCTATTTCATCAGCGCCACGACATCGATTAACGGCCAGGCGGCGGTGCGGACTGAAACCGTGGCGCTGCTCGGACGCGAGCGCTGATATTCCGCAAGGACAGGGTTCAATACCAAGTGAGAGGCCGGTAAAGGCCGGCTCAGAGGCGCAAGAATATTCTTCGACGATAAAGGAAATAGACCAGCCAGAGCTCGAGCGTCATGCTCATTGCGACGATCACGAGATAGCCATATGCCCCGAAATAGCGGTTGATGTCGCCGCCAACGAAGAGTTTTGCGATTGCTCCGAAATCAACCAAATTGACCGCCATATAAATCGTGATCGGATTCATTCCGATCCAGATGAAAGGCTGCGCCCACTTTTGGTATTTCCAGACGTCCAATACCTGGTAGAAGAGTGCCATCAGGATCGCACTATAGCCGCCGGCGACGAGCACATATGAGGACGTCCAGATTTTCTTTATGACCGGAAATTGCAGTCCCCAAAGCCACCCGAGCGCGATGGCTGCAACCCCGGCGCCGGCCAGATAAGTCACTTTGGCCCGATCGGACATCGTCTTGCTGGCGAGCAGCAAACCGGCGAACACTCCCAGCAGACAGGTCGCGACGGCGGGCAGAGTGCTCAGCAGGCCCTCCGGGTCGTGATCGCCGTCATACTTCCGCAGGGGAAGATATTGGTGGTCAATATAGTTCGCCAGGTTTTTCCCTTCGGCGAAATTTCCGCTGCCGGCGCCGGGCACAGGGACGAAGGTCATCAGCGCCCAATATCCTATCAGCAGCAGAACGCAGACGGCGATCAGCCGCCGGGGCGGCACGTAACAAAACAGGAGCGCTGAAAAGAAATAGCACAGCGCAATCCGCTGGAGCACGCCGAGCAGCCGAATATCCCGAAGCGGGGTCGAGAAGCCTCCGTAGTAGAGGATGCCGAGCAAATAGAGCAGAACTGCGCGGCGGAAAATTCGTTTCAATGCTGCATTGCGCCCCGCCTGCTCGATGCTCCGGGTCAGAGAAAATACGGTCGATATGCCAACGATGAAAATGAATAGCGGGAAAATCAGATCTTCGAAGTGAAACCCGGCCCACGCGCTGTGCTCCAACTGATCTGCAACAAACCGGATGACCCCCCTGTTGCTGACATTTCGCAGTCCGGTGACGAGGCTTGCGGCGCCGATGATCCAGAACATGTCGAACCCGCGAAGGGCATCGAGCGACGCCAACCGCGGGCTGCCGGTCCGTGATTCGGAATCCGCGATTGCTGAGGCGACAGTCATCGGGAGCGAAACCTTCGCGATAAGCTACAGGCCGGCGGCCTCGACGATTTCTTTGAGGAGCTTTTCCGCATCAAAGTATTCCTGCGCGATTTCGCGCGCGCCGCGGCAATGACGGACGTAATCGCTGTTGATCGATCGTATCGCGGCGGCCGCCTCCTCGGCGTTGTCAAAGTGGAACAAGCCGGCGCCGGTGGGAAGCAAGCGCTCGAACCCGGTGGATTGGATCACAACCGGGCGGCCGGAGGCCAGGTAACAAGCTGAGCGGTCGCTGAACCAGCCTGAGTGCGTTCGCGCGACAATATCTTTCGCCACACTGAACTCGCCTCTGGATAAGCCAACGTAGTTTCGGTACTCGTCCGGCTCGAGCGAGATGGAGGTCGCTGAGCGAAGCCGCAGGCCCGCGGATTTCATGCGTTCGTAATCCGCACCGCTCGCGAGATCGGTCGCCAATTCGATTTCCTGGCCGGATGCATTCGGCACTTCGAGCATTTTCATGAAGTTGATATCTTTTGACCAGGAATATTTTTCTCCCTTGATTAGTGCGTCCTTCCCTTTGTTCTGCCAGGTCGCGACGGTCGTGAAGACGCCCGAGTCGGGTGCACCGCAGAATTGCGCCCAATAGTCGAGTAGTACGGGCGGTCTGGTCGGTTTCCATTGTAATCCGCCCGCCGGCAATAGGCAGTCCGGGGTTCCCAGGTTGTAGGCGTATGTAAAGAACACGTCGTGCGCCTCGGCGTACCGGATCGCGGCGGGATCGCTTTGCTCCAACTCGATCTGGAACTCGCCCGGGTCGGTCCCCAGGTACACCATGCAACGAGCGCCAGCGTGTTCCTCGGCGGGATTCAATGCTCCGCACAAATTGATGACGGCATCGGCGTCGCGCACGAGCCTCATGCAAGCGGCCTCCGATGCGCCCAAATACTGGCCGCTTTTGTCGCGAAACGCGATGCTGCCATGGAAGCCATGGCGATCCAGCGCTCTCCTGACCAGGGCCAGATTGCGCGCGGGATCGGAAATAAAAGTTTCGCCGGCCTGGTCGTAGACCCATCCGCCGGTGTCTTCAATGTAATGCACATCGAACCCGAGACGCTGAAAGCCGATTAGATGATGGAGCAATTGCCAGATGATCCCGGCAAAAGGGAGTTGGACCGCGAGGTGGTAAACAACGATCACGCCCGGGCGCATTCGAGCCTCAGCTCACCGGCCCATATTCGGGTCTGCGCAAGAGAAGGGTAATGACTACCAGATCGCCGCCGAAATTGCACTATAGCATCGCGGCGAACGCTGCGACTTTGCCCCTTCTCGCGGCAGACCCACACTTCAGCGCTTCGCGCCGGCGCAGCCCGCGGTGCTCCTTACACCCGATCGTTATACGCCGCCACCTTCAGGCAGAACCGCGATCACCTCGCAGCGGTCTTGAGGCGAGTCGCGCGACGTACCGGTCAAGCTGCCGCCTTGGGCACCAATCGTCGCCAGAAACGCCGCGTACCGAGCGCGTACGTGACGAACTCAGGCTCGATCATAGCCTTCAGCACGTCACACCTTGCAACCACACCCACGATCTCGCCCTTGTCCATTATCGGCACGCGGATGATGTTCCTCTCGACCATGGTTTTCAGCAGATCGGCGACCGGAGTATCCACCTCGGCGGTGATGACCTCATCGCGGCTCATTATCTCGGCCGCGGTCGTCTTGAGCAGGTCCTTGCCCTCGCTGGCGGCCTTGAGAAGGTCGAATTCCGTGACCATCCCGATGACCCGCCCGTTGTCATCAGCTATCGGGATCCCGCTATAAAACCCGTTGAGAACCTGCAGGCCCAAATCCCTGGCCGAAGCCCTCTTCGTTGCAGTTACCACGGGTCGAACCATGATGTCTCCTGCCTTCAAGTTTTTCATGGCCGCACCTCCCGTTTAAGCTTTTCCAGCAAGCTGAATGTGCAAATAGCGAGCCGTCACGCACCGTGGCAGGATGGTGGCGAAAGCGCGAAGATGAGTCGGGTCGCAATCGAAAGCGCCACACGGCCTTCTCGGCGATAATGCCAAAGGAAACAGCGATGCCTCAGGCTGTCACTTCCGGAGACACAAGCCGGAAGCATCAGAGTGATGAGCATTCGTCATCGCGGCGGTGGTGGAAAATGTCTCGCCCGGCTTCAACAGAGAAATGGCGGTCTTTTCTCCCAGAACGTCAACGCGGATCAATTTGTCGGGGTTGCTCAGATTAACCTTGCGGCTGATGCCCGCAGCGAGGTGCTCGATGATCTCGATCGTGTGATATTTCTGCCAGCGCCGCTTCTCGACCTTCATCCCCCAGGTTTCGTGCTCGCCGATTCCAGCCACGACGTTTTCATCGATCACTTTCTTGATCGAGTCCAGCGAGGTCTCGCACCAGAAATCGGCTGGTACCCACTTGATGGCGAATCGAAACGCAAAGCCGGCCTTGAACAACTCTTTGCATTTCCGGATCACGTCGCGATTGTTCAGCGAGGTATGAACGACGGCGATGCCGATCACCCCGGTTCGTTCGATCTGCGGCGCTGGATCCCCGAACTTGCGCAGGACGAAAGCCGCTTCGCGCCGCGCGCGGGAGAAATGATTCCAATAGTACGAAACCAGGAGGTCCATCGTCCTTGCCAGCTTGCGGCGTGGCGAGGAGGCCGAGCCGCTTTGGAAATCGAGGCCGTTCGTGCGCGGTTCTTGCTGCGCTCAGCCCTTGATCACCGCAAAGGGCTTGAGCCTGACGACCCTTTGGGTGACTTTAGCGGCCTCGAGCACCTCCACGACATCGGCGACGTCCTTGTAGGACGCCGGCATCTCCTCGGCCACTCCCGCTCGTGTCTGCGACCGAATTGTTACGCCCAGTGCCCGGAGTTCGGCGATAAGGTCGCGGCCGCGCGTCTCGCGCTTCGCCTTTGTCCGGCTCATCAGCCGGCCCGCTCCGTGACACGAGGATCCGAACGTCTCGCGCATCGCTCCTTCAAGGCCGATGAGCAGGAACGAATATCGCCCCATATCGCCCGGAATCAGGACGGGCTGCCCCAGAGGCCGATACGCCTCGGGAAGTGCCGGATGCCCCGGGCCGAAGGCGCGAGTGGCGCCCTTGCGATGCACGCATAGGCGTCGTTTCGTCCCATCGACGACGTGCTCCTCGAATTTCGCGATGTTGTGGCAAACGTCGTAGATGAGCTTAAGGCCCAACTCGCTCGGGCTGACCCCGAGCGCCGCCATGAAGGCGTTTGTCGCGAGCGACATCATGACCTGGCGATTGCACCATGCGAAATTCGCCGCCGCCGCCATCGCGCCCAGGTAGTCCTGTCCCTCCGGCGATTGGATTGGCACGGAGGCCAACTGACGGTCCGGGAGAACGATCCCGTATTTCATCATCGCGGGACCGATGATCCTCAGGTAATCGTCGCAGGTCTGATGGCCCAGCCCGCGGGAGCCGGAATGAATCAGCAGCGTGACCTGCCCGAGTTCCAGGCCGAGCATTCGCGCGACGCGCGGCTCGTAAATCTGGTCGACGCGGCTGACCTCCATGAAGTGGTTGCCCGAGCCGAGCGTCCCTAACTGCTTGCGGCCACGCTTATATGCGAATTCGCTGATCTTCCCCGGCTGGGCCATCGGCAAGCGCCCGCCTTCTTCCGTGTGATCGAGGTCTTCCCGGGTCGCGTAACCGCGGGCCAGCGCCCATTCGGCGCCCTCCCGGACCACCTCGTGAAGCTCTTCGATCGAGAGGCTGGGGATGGCGCCCTCGGAGCCTACCCCGGCCGGGATAGCCTCGAAGAGCGCATCGGCCAGCCGGTCGACCTTGGGTGCGACCTCCTCATAGCGAAGATTGGTGCGGGCCAGGCGCACTCCGCAGTTGATGTCATAGCCGACGCCGCCGGGTGAAATCACACCGGTTTGCTCATCTACTGCCGCGACTCCGCCGATGGGGAAGCCGTAACCCCAATGAATGTCGGGCATCGCGAGCGAATAGCCCACGATCCCCGGCAGGCAGGCGACGTTCGCGACCTGGGTCAGGGCGGGATCGTCGCGGATCTCCTGGAGCATCGGTTCGCTGATGTAGATCCTCCCCGGCACGCGCATCGCGCCTTGCCTCGGAATCTCCCACAGATAGTCGTGAATCTTGATCAGCTCCATTGCCTGTCTATTGCGCAAGCGCTGTGCCCAAAAATTATCACAGCTTTCACGCGAAGTTATTCCCATGATGCTGCCATTGGAAACAGTTGCAAATAGAAGCCTGACGCCGACGGGAGCAGCGCCCGCCGAATGAATGCGCTCTGCCATCTTCAGCGCTATGCGTGCCCAAGGACAAAGCTCCAGAAAAATCGATGTGATGTCCCGGCTCAGTCCGCACAGGACCGGCGATGCGGCGGCGGCGGGGCCGACCGGCTGCGCGCGTCGTTCAGGGTCGTTCCTGTTCCGCAGCGGCTACCTACAGTCTCATGCGCTTTCCATTTTCCACTCCCGCATACGGACAGATTGCTCCGCTAATGATTGACGGTTAGCCTCTAGCGGAAGCCCGATCGGCTTTGGGAGGACTGCGATGAACCTATGGACCTCGAACTTGTTGAGCCGCACAGCGCTGCGTGCACTTGGCACGATCGCGGCCCTGGGGCTTTTCCTAGCCTCATCACCGGCGTTTGCCCAGTCACCCTCGCCCTTTGCAGTCCAGACCAACATCCCCGGTGTGTACGCTTACGTTCAGCCGCCAGCCGGGTTCGATCCGCTGACGGCGCCGGCAGCCGATCTGGAACTCTACGGATACCCGCCCCGGCCCGCTCCCGGCGAGCCAGCCGAAGCTTTCGCCAGATGGGCGAAGGTAGTTAATCCGGCGCTGAATCGCGTCGTCCCCCAGCTTGTGCCGACGAACATTTATCACCGCCCTATCCAAGGCCTGCAAATAACTCAGGGCGCAAAACCGTCGCAGAGCTATAATTGGAGTGGGTATGCGGTCGTTCACAAGAAACCCGCGTTCACGAGCGTAACGGGCACGTGGATAATCCCGACCGTTCAACAGGCTTTCGGAAGTTGTACGGGAGGATGGGACTATTCCGCGCAGTGGGTCGGCATAGACGGGTTTTCGAATAAACTTCTTGAACAATCCGGATCGGGCGCTGATGCTTATTGCAACGGCAGCACGAAAGCTACCAGTTATTACCCGTGGATTGAATGGCTACCGGCGCCCGAGTACGAACTCGTTGGAGACCCACTCTATCCGGGCGATTATGTCGAGGTTACGGTAGCCGCCACGGACTGGTCTGGTGGCGAGTCCTCGAACGGTACTCTCGTTTACACGGATGTTACCCAAAACTGGCAAATCAGCATCAGCTTCACCGCGGCTTCCATCGGCGGCAATTATGTTGTCGGCGAATCTGCTGAATGGATCGTTGAGGCGCCCGAGGTCGGCGGGAACATTGCGACTCTGGCAAATTATGTTACCGATCCGTGGTTTGGCACGACGGCGGCGGACACCAGCCACAAGACGTACCTCCCCGGGTCTTCCAAGGGAGCGACCGCGAACGCGGTCAGCATGGTGGATAGCGGCGGAGGGATTATCTCTTCCGTAGACCTGCTTGGCACCGACTCGTTATGGTTTTTCGTTCAAGGCTCGGCAAAGTAAGCGGCTGCCCGATACGATATGCAGTTTAATGGGTCCCGCCTCGTGGATTAGCCGCGGACGTCACTGCCCGCGCCCGCTTCGCGCGCAGCAGATCGACAGCCGCCTGCGGCGGGTCGCGTCACGAGCCGCCGCGGCCGCGACAGCGATCGCTGCGATGGTGTTCTGCATCGCCGCGATCGGCGCGGAAGGCCGGAACGCGAGCGCACTTGCGGCCGGGGAATCGAAGTCGAGCGGCCCGCAAATTCCCATCCTTGTCTATCATCGCTTTGGTCTGGTCGCCGCCGACAGCATGACCGTCACCAACGCGGTCTTCGAGTCGCAACTCAATTACATCAAGGAGAACGGATACACAGTTGTCCCCCTGCGGTCTGCGGTTGAATACTTGAAGGAGAAAGGGCCGCCGCTTCCTTCGCACTCGGTCGTTATAACCGCCGACGACGGGCACCGCTCGGTGTTCACTGATATGTTTCCCATCATCAGGAAATATAGTATCCCGGTTACCCTGTTCATTTATCCGTCTGCCATATCCAACGCGACCTATGCGATGACCTGGGAACAGCTCGCCGATCTGAAGGCGACAGGGTTATTCACGATCGAGTCGCATACCTACTGGCATCCCAACTTCAAGATCGAGAAACGCCGGCTTAGCGCCCCGGAATACGAGCGCTTCGTTCGCATCCAGATGGTCAAAGCAAGAACAACGCTCGAGGGTAAGTTCGGTGGAACGGTGGACATGCTCGCATGGCCGTTCGGTATCTACGATGACGAACTGATCGGGAAGGCGAGGGCGGCGGGTTATGTCGCTGCCTTTACGATCGAGCGGCGGCATGCGACGCGCGAAGACAACATCATGGCGCTGCCCCGCTACCTGATAACCGATGGCGACCGCGGGAAAATCTTCGCGCGAATTCTCTCGGGCGAGTCGGCGGTGCGAAAAGGGGATTCTCGCTCGCCGGCGGCCGGCTCTGAATCGCTGATGCGTCCGGAAGGAGATGGCCGTTGAAGCAAGCCCGAATGCTGCCGGCCAGAGGCTCGGGCGCCATCTCCAAAGGCTGCGGGCGCGCTCGCTCGATGGTGCGCTGGTGCGCGCTGATGCTTCTGGTCGCGCCGGCGCTGGCGGTCTCTCCGTCGTACGGCGCCGCTTATTCCGGAAAGGTGATCGACGCATCAACCCAGAGGCCGATCGAGGATGCGATCATCACGATCAACGATAAGACCGTCCGCACTGGGTTTGACGGGACGTTTAAAATCGAAGGAGAAGGCGATGCGCTTGGCGTAAGGGCTTACGGACACGAGCGCGCAACCGTGCCGTTAAGCCGCCTCGCACAGCGCGGCGGGGAAATCAGGCTCGCTCCGTTCGAGCCCAAGGGGCTTTATCTTTCCTTCTATGGCGTTGGCAGCAGCACGCTCCGCGAGGCGGCGCTCCAACTCATCGGCAAAACCGAACTCAACGCCGTCGTGATCGACGTCAAGGGCGATCGCGGCATGATCGCGTACAAGAGTTCCGTACCGCTGGCCGGGCAGGTGGGGGCGCAGCGCGTGACGACTATCACCAATGCCAAGGCGCTGCTGGAGCGGCTGCATCAGGCGCATCTCTACACGGTCGCCAGAATCGTGGTGTTCAAAGACGATCCCCTGGCTACCGCAAAACCGGATCTGGCGGTGAAGCGCGCCAACGGCACGCTTTTCCGCGACCGCGAAAGGCTCGCGTGGACCGATCCTTTCAATCACGACGTATGGGACTACAACATTGCGATCGGCGTCGAGGCGGCGCGCCTCGGTTTCGATGAGATCCAGTTCGATTACGTCCGTTTTCCCGACGCGCCCGGGCTGAAGTTTTCAAAGCCGAACAACATGAAAAGCCGGCTCGGCGCCATCTCGGATTTCCTGGCAGCAGCGCGCAAGAGCCTGACGCCATACAACGTATTCGTCGCGGCCGACATTTTCGGCTACGTGACCTGGAACCTTGATGACACCCACATCGGACAGCGGCTCGAGGAACTGGCGCCTATCGTGGATTACATCTCGCCGATGCTTTACCCGTCGTGCTTCCAGTTCGGCATTCCCGGTTATCGAATTCCGGTACAACACCCGTATCAAATCGTTTTTCTCTCGCTTCAGAACGCGCGCGAGCGGACCGGGATTCCGTCGATTCGCTTCCGGCCGTGGCTGCAAGCCTTCCGCGACTACGCGTTCGACCGGCGGGAGTTCACCCGCACGGAGATAAGGGCGCAAATCTCCGCGGCCGAGAAGTTCGGCTCCGACGGCTGGATGCTATGGAACCCGAGAAACGTGTACACCCCCGAAGGGCTCCAATTGAACAACCCGGCCTGCGGACCGTCTGCACCGCAGTGATATAATTACGCACGTGTTAAGAGCGGTGGCACGCAGTCTCGGCCGCCGGATTATCGCGGCATGGTTGCTTCCAGCCGTGCTGGCGGCTTTCGCGTTGGCGCCGGCGCCGGCCAACGCGAACTCCATCCTGCAAGAGGCGGATCTCGAATCGATCGGCGACATCGTTCGCGCCGAGATTCAGGCCAACCGAATTCCCGGAGCGGTCGTGGAGATCGGGCAAGGCGATCGCATCGTTTACCGCCGCGCGTTTGGCGATCGGGTCCTGGAACCCCGGCGCGTCGCGATGACGCCCGACACGATCTTCGACCTCGCCTCGCTGACGAAAGTGATTGCGACGACCGTCGCAATCATGCAGCTCCGCGAGCGGGGGAAACTCGACCTTGACGCTCCCGCAGCAAAATACTGGCCGCGTTTCGGGCAGGGCGGCAAGGAACGCGTCACGGTGCGCGAGCTGATGACGCACTATTCCGGGCTCGCGCCGGATATGGACCTTAGCCGGAACTGGAGCGGCAGCGGCGCTGCGCGAAAGCTGATCGCGGGGCAAAAACTTCTTTATGCGCCCGGCGCGCGTTTCGTTTATAGCGATATCAATTTCGAGGTGCTCGGCGAAATCGTGCGTCGAGTGTCCGGCCGGCCGCTCGATGCCTACTGCCGGACTCATATCTTCAGACCGCTTGGAATGACGGACACAGGCTTCAAGCCATCGGCGGCAAAGCGCTCGCGGATTGCGCCGACCGCAGGGGCGGGGGGCCGGATGCGCATCGGCGAAGTCCACGATCCGACGGCGGCGAGGATGGGCGGCGTGGCGGGAAGCGCGGGCCTGTTTTCCACTGCCGATGACCTCTCGATTTTCGCGCGGATGATGCTCGATGGCGGGCGCGCGCGAGGAGTTCGAATTCTCAGCCCGAAATCGATCGACGAAATGACAATTCCGCAGTCGCCGCCCGCATTGGCTCCCGCGCGCGGGCTCGGCTGGGACCTCGCCGCGCCGCTGGCTTCCAATCGAGACGAACTGCTGCCGGCGGGATCGTACGGGCATACCGGGTTTACCGGAACGATGATTTGGATCGATCCGGTATCGAAGATCTACGTGATCGTTCTGACAAATCGCACTTATCCGCACGAGGCTGGCGACGCGGGACCGTTGCGCAAACAGGTTCTCACGCTCGTTTCCAATCGCGTCGGTCTCGCGTCCGAAAATAGCGTGATCGCGGCTCGCCCGTCGCTGACTGCATACTGCGAATTGACTACCGCACGTGGACATCGGCCTGCTGTGGCCGGAGTCGCGACCGGCGCCGACGTGCTCGCTGCGGAGAACTGGGCTGAGCTCAATGGCCGGCGCGTGGGATTGATCACGAACCAGACCGGCATTACGCAAGCGGGCGTGCGCGATATCGACGCGATGCGCGGCGCGCCGACGCTCAAGTTGGCCGCGATCTTCAGCCCCGAGCACGGACTGTACGGCGATGCCGACGGAAAGGTCGCATCGGGCATGGAGCCGATTTCGTTGGTGCCGCTCTACAGCCTCTACGGCGATGTCAAACGGCCCACTGCCGAGATGCTCGCGGGAATCGACGCACTCGTCTTTGACGTCCAGGACGCCGGCGCGCGCTTCTATACGTACATCGCCACGATGGCATACGCGATGGAGGCGGCCGCGCAGAAGGGAATCGATTTTTACGTGCTCGATCGGCCAAATCCAATCGGCGCTGACATCGTCCAGGGGCCGATGCTCGATCCGGACCTTGAGTCCTTCACGGGATATTTCCCGATGCCCGTCAGGCACGGAATGACGATGGGCGAGCTTGCGACGATGTTCAATGCCGAGAACCGGATCGGCGCACGCTTGCACGTGATCAGGATGCAGGGCTACGAACGCGGCGATTGGTACGATGACACCCGTCTTCGGTGGGTGAATCCGTCGCCCAACCTGCGTTCAGTCGGCGAGGCGGCCCTGTACCCGGGCATCGCGATGCTCGAAGGCGCGAACGTCAGCGTCGGCAGGGGAACCGCATCGCCTTTCGAACTGGTGGGAGCACCGTGGGCCGATGGGGCGCGGGTCGCGGCGTATCTCAAAGAACGAAATATAAATGGAGTTTCATTTGAGGCGGCCGACTTTACTCCGAGTGAGGATCGGTTTGCCAATGAGAATTGTCACGGCATGCGCATAATTCTGACCGACAGGCGAGTCCTCGACTCGCCGGAGCTTGGTATCGAAATAGCCAGTGCACTTCATCGATTATATCCCGACAGGTTCGAGCTCGATCGCACTTTATATTTGATTGGCTCGCGCAAAGTCCTGCAAGAGATTCGCGACGGCGAGGATCCTCGGCGGATCGCGGCGAACTGGCAGGATGAGGTGCAGGACTTTATCCGCTTGCGATCCAGGTATCTGCTCTATTGACGGAAGCGGTGATTCACCAGGGAGCAGGGCGCACCCGCGAATGAAACTTTCGATCGCGGCGCAGGCGCACCGCGAAAGAAACGCGCAACTATCGTGAAATTTCGAGAATGCCGCGGATACCATTTCGTTGCACAAACCGTGCTTGTCTGGCGCTTTGATAAGCGCTAATACGGCCTTTTAGTAGGCGACTATCGCCGAGTATGCCAGCCTCGATGCCTGCCGCGAAGAAAAAAGCCAAGGAGGGATCGAAAATGAGCCCACCGCAAGCCGAAAAGGCGATTTCGAGCGAACGCAAAGAGCGTGTCATTACCAACGGCGCCGAACACGAGGGCGCCCCATCGCTGCTGTCTTCCGCCGTCTTGATCGGGATCGGAGCCCTTATCGAGCCGGAGTTGCTTGTCGGAATGGCAATCGGCGCCGGCATCGTGTACGCATCCAAGTACCTGCCCGATACGCTGGAAGGCGTGCTGCGGCCGGTAGTGAGGACCGCGGTCAAAGCCGGCTATGCCGCGGCGGAGGCGGTTTCGGGAGCCGCCGAACATGTGCAGGACATCATCGCCGAGGTTCGTGCCGAAGAGGAAAAGGAAGCAGCGCATCCTCAAGCCTGAGCGGACGGTGGCAAGTACTCCGCCGGCTCGGAGTAATTCAGGCAGGTCAGCCCGCGACCTCGCGGTCCCCGAGCCTGGCAAGACGGAATTCCGCCTGGTTTCCCGTCACTTGACGGCATCAATGAGAGAAAAATAAATGCGCCCGAGTGCTCATATTGCGCACCACATACCTGGCAGGGTGCGGATCATAGTTCCCGAGGGGAAACGCAATCCGGCGCTACTGGGAAAACTCCGAGACCTGGTTCGATCCGTGCCCGGCGTGGAAAGCGTCGATTGCAATCCGCTCACCGGCAGCATGCTCATCCACTACACTCCCCGCCCGCAGGAAGATCTGCCGGCATTCTTGTCGCCGAACGGAGGTCCTGCGACACCGTTCTCATTGGATCCGCCGGCGCCGGTCCGGACCGCGAGGAAAGTCCGCAGGGGCGTTGCGCGAAGAAGGGAACACTCCCACGGCGCGCGAGCAGTCATGGGAATTTTCGGGGAGCTGGATGACGCTATCAGGGCTGCCACCGGCAACGTGCTCGACCTGAAGGTGCTTATTCCGTTGTTGGCGGGCATCCTGGGAATCGTTCTTCTTCCCAAGACGAGATCGACGCCGCTCTGGCTGACGCTGATGATATTCGCATTCAGCTCGTTCCTGATGTTGCACGAACCGGGAACTCCCGAGGCGGAAGTGGCGGAAATCGCGGCGGAACTCGTGTAGCCTCGGCGCTGGCGGCGCGCGAGTGCCTGTCCATGCCGCATGGTTGTAACACCGCAGACTTCTTTGATGATGTAATATCGGCTTTCCGGTGATGATACATTTCCGTTAATCGAGTACCTGTTAGTTTGTTGCCGGTGTTGTCACAGCGCGTGCGCACTATGATTCCCGCAGGCGAGGCGACTGAGCAATCGACCGATTATTTAACGGCGGTCTTTGCGCACGCAGGCTTCAAACTCACTTTCTCAAACCTGACTTGGGTGGCGCGGCACGGCCTGCATTCGCACTTGGCGGACGTCGGAAATGTGGGATAAATGCAGTTAGCTATTCCAAGCGGGCCCCACACAAACGGGCGCAGGCCGCCGGCTGGCTCGCGATCAGGCACACTCTGCGCCGTGGACCCGATACACACCGCGGTCCCCGGGCGGGCGCGATATAGAGTCGCGGGGCTGCGCAGGTCCGAGTCGGTCAAGAAGCTTCTCGAGGGCAGCCTTCCAGAAATAGCCGGAATCGACCAGGTATCTGCCAATACGCTGACCGGCAATGTGCTGGTCTTGTTCGATGGGAAAATGAGCGCGCGCCACGTCGCTGCTCTTATCGAAGGGGTTCTATCCAACGGAACCAATCCCGGGGCGAATAATAATAATGATCGAGGCGGCGCTTCCTCATCTGCTCGATTCGCGCGCAAGGCGGTTGCAAATGAAGCGACGCGCATGCCGGTTAGTGGAAACGGCCGGCCCTCGCGCGAGGATCCTCCTCCAGCCGGCGACGCGCCGCCCCCGGCCTGGCACGCGATGGACGCGAATGCGGTCCTTGCCCGTTGCAAGACCTCGCCTAAAGGCGGGCTATCCGAGAAAGTCGCCGTTAAGCGCCTCAAGAGCGATGGACCCAATGTTTTGCCGGAACTGGAGCCACGCTCACAGTTGAGCATCCTGCTCGATCAATTCAATTCGTGGCCTGTGGCGTTGCTCTCCGCAGCCGCCGGCATCTCGCTCTTGACCGGCGGGCTTGGAGACGTTGTCGCGATCGCGGGCGTTGTGGCCATCAACGCCGTCATCGGGTACGTCACCGAGAGCCAGTCGGAGAAGACGATTCGCTCGCTGAGCAGCCTCGTGCAGCCTGCGGCGGTGGTGGTCAGAGAAGGCAAGCTCAGAGAAATCCCGGCCCGCGAAACGGTGGCCGGCGACCTGCTGGTACTCAAGCCCGGTAGTTGTGTTGCCGCCGACTGCCGATTAATCGAGGTCCATCACCTCACCGTCGATGAGTCCACTTTGACCGGCGAGAGCATGCCGGTAACGAAGCTCGCCACCGCGCTGAGCGCGTCGGAAGTTCCGCTGCCCGACCGTCTGAACATGGTCTACATGGGGACGCTGGTGACCGGCGGACAGGGGCTCGCAGTAGTGGTCGCCACGGGAGCTTCTTCCGAGATCGGCAAGATACAGAAACTGGCTCAGGGAGCGGAATCGCCCCAGACCCCGATGGAGCGGCAGCTAGCCCGTATCGGAAACCAGCTCGTGCTGATCGCGAGCGGCGTCTGCGGCGGCGTATTTCTTGTCGGGCTCCTTCGAGGATACGGATTCCTGGAAATGCTCAGGAGCTCGATCGCCCTGGCAGTCGCCGCAGTTCCCGAGGGTCTTCCCACGGTGGCTACGACCACGCTCGCCCTCGGCGTTCTCAACATGCGCAAGCATCGCGTGATAGTTCGCCGCCTCGATGCGGTGGAGACGCTCGGATGCGTGCAGACCATCTGCCTGGACAAGACCGGAACGCTGACGCTGAACCGAATGGCGGTGGTCGGTGCCCACTCGGGGATGAAGAGGTTTCGCGTCGAAGATGGCCAGTTCTTCGATGACGAGAAAAGGATCGAGGTTCTGGACGGAGAAAAGGCCGGGATGGCCGAAGTCTGCGCGCTATGCAGCGAGAGCCTCATCGAGAAACAGGCCGAACAGTATGTCCTGAAGGGTTCGTCGACCGAGAATGCGCTGATTCAGATGGCGCTCGGAGCGCGCGTCGATGTCCTGCGGCTGCGCGAGGAATGTCCCGTGCTGAGGATCGTCGCGCGTTCCGAGGACCGCAACTTCATGACCACGCTGCACCGAATCTCCCCCGGCGCCAGCCAATTTCGCGGCCCGTTCCTCGTCGCCGTCAAGG
>DASPOF010000116.1:0-19648 GCA_035626155.1 Binataceae bacterium (SeqCode) | reverse complement strand
CCGGCTGCGCGGAGACGGACGCTGGCGCGGGCGACGGTCCATGTTCGCTCACTTGGCGGCCTCCTCGCGCTTGCCGAACGCCTCGGGATGTATGGCCGCGGCAAGTATTTCGAGCGATGTGCCGACGCGCGGGCCCGGATGGAGGATCGGGTCCGGCCCATAGCCAAGCACGCGATGGTTTCGCACGGCGGGAATCGATGTGAACTTGTCCCAGAAGTGGCTCGGCGTAGCGGCCTCGCTGCCCATCTGGCCGTCGAGGATCACCTCGGGGCGCATCGCGATAATGTACTCCAGGCTAAGCCGCGGCCATTGCTCGCCCGAGGCCTCCGCGATGTTCTCGGCGCGGGCGAGCTTCAACAAATCATCCAGGTAGGTTCCCGCTCCGACTGCGACTATCGGCTCGTGCCCGACCAGCATCACGACGCGTTCCGCTCGCGCGCCGGCCAGGTGCTCGCGCACGCCGGTCACTTGCGCGTTAATCCGCGCGAGCAGCGCGCGCGCTTCGCCGGCGCGCCCGATTCGATCGCCGACCTCGGCGATGCTCGCCTCGATTTCCCGGAGCGAATCGCCCCGCGTCATCATCACCGGATACCCGAGCCCGCCGAGCGCGCGAATCTCGCGCACGTCGGATGAGAGGCCCAGTCCGATGATGAGGGTCGGGCGAAGGGCGACGATCGCCTCGATGTTTGGCGTCAGGAACGAGCCCACGCGCGGCAAGTTTTGCACTTCCGGTGGATAATCGCAGTATTGCGAGACGCCGGCGACCTCCGGCCCCGCCCCGAGCGCGAAAAGCGTCTCGGTCACCGATGGCGCAAGCGACACGATGCGCGCCGGCACAGGCGCATCCGCGGCCGCGGCGCGGCACACCGCCGCCGACAGCATCGCGGCGACCAGGATGCCGGCAAGCAGCCGGGGTGCGCTTCGGCCAACTTCGCCCACCTCGCGAAACTACCCGATCCGCAGGCCGCCCGTAAGCGGGCGCAGACAAGGAACGTCTCGGACCTCACCGCGCGGATGTCGATTGCGCCGGCGCGCCACGCTCGATTACCCTCGTCGGCAAAGGGAGTACCTTGTGCTCAAAATCGCCGTTTGCATCAAGCAGATCCCGCTCATAGAGGATGCCAGCTTCGATCCCGAGACGAAGACCATCCGGCGCGGCGGCCCCAACGTGATAAGCGCCTTTGACCTGCGCGCGATCGCGGTTGCCGTCGAACTCAAGCGCCGCCATGGCGCAGACACGACCGTCCTCACGATGGGGCCTCCGCAGGCGCGTCAGGCGCTGGTCGATGCGCTCGCGATGGGGATGGACCGGGCCGTGCACCTGGAGGACCGCGCGTTTGCCGGCTCCGACACGCTCGCGACGGCGCGTGCGCTCGCGACCTGGCTCGCGCGCGGCCAGTTCGACCTGGTCCTGCTCGGCAAGTATTCGCTCGATGCCGAAACCGGACAGGTTGGACCCGAAATCGCCGAGCTGCTGGCGACCGCGCAAATCACCGGCGCTCGCAAGCTCGAAATCGACGGGCGCACGATTCGCGCCGAGCGCGAGAGCGACGAGGGCTACGAGGAGATCGAGGCGACGCTGCCTGCGGTGATTACTTGCGCCGAGCGCGTCGCGCAGCCCGTCAGAATCCAGCCGGGAGCGGCTGAAGAGGCGAAATCGAAGCCGTTGATAACGGTTCGCGCGGCCGAGCTCGATGCGAGCCCGGATGCGTTCGGATTCGCCGGCTCGCCGACCTGGGTGAAGGAAGTCCGCGCGCTTGAGCGTCCCACGGCTCAGTGCAAGCTGATCGACGCCTCGGACCCTGCGCGTGCGGCCGCCGCCGCGGTCGATGAGCTCGATCGCCTCGGCGCGCTCAAGCCCCGCGCGATCGCGCGACGGCCGACATCGGACGCCGTCCGCAAGAGTGTCGCGGGACGCGATCTGTGGGTCGCGTGCGAGACGGATCTCAAAGGGCGCGTGACGAGGGGAACCCTCGAGCTGCTGTCGCGCGGCGATGAACTCGCATCCCGGCTCGGCGGAGCGCTGGTGGCGGTCGGATTTCCCGCATCGATCGCACAGCACGCGCCCCTTCTCGCCAACTACGGCGCGGACAGCGTGATCGTGCTCGACCATCCCGCTCTTCGGTCGTACACGCCCGCCGCGGCCGCCGAGGCGATGGCTGAGCTGGTGCGCGAACGCGCACCGTGGGGCCTGTTGTTGTGCGCGAGCGAGCGCGGACGCGACTGGGGTCCGCGTCTTGCCGCGCGCCTGGGGCTGGGGCTCACCGGTGATGCGACCGGGCTCGAACTCGACGATGAGGACCGGATGGTCGCGCTGAAGCCGGCCTTCGGCGGCAATATCGTCGCGCCGATTCTGTCGAAGACCTATCCGCAGATGGCGACCGTGCGGCAGGGAGTGCTGGAACTATCGGAGCCAAACGCGAAGAAACGCGCCGCGGTCGAAACCGTCCACCCGCAAATTTCCTCGCCGCTCAGCCGCCTGCTGCGCGAGCATTCGGAACTCGATCCATCGCTCGCGCCGCTCGAGGGCGCTGAAGTCGTCGTGGGCGTCGGCGCAGGGGTTGGAGGCGCCGATGCTGTGCGCAAGGTCGCCGAGTTCGCCCGCGCGATCGGCGCCGCGATGTGCGCGACGCGCCGGGTCACCGACGCCGGCTGGATGCCGCGTCAGTTGCAGGTCGGGCTGACCGGCAAGGCGATCGAACCGCGGCTGTACATCGCGGTCGCAGTGCGCGGCGCGTCCAATCACACGGTCGGAATCAAGCGTGCGGGAACGGTGGTGGCGATCAACAATGACCCCGAGGCGCTAATCTTCGAACGCGCGAATATCGGACTGGTCGCAGACTGGGCCGCGATGCTCCCGGCGCTCGATGATGCGTTGCGGCGCCGCCTCGGCGTCGCGCAGAAATAACGCCTTGGCTTGCCGAGCCGGCCGGTCGTACAGTCGCAGTGTCCCGGCCGGCTTTTCATTTAAAATTACGGTGGGCGGCGAAATATGACGGACTCGAAATCTGTAAGCGACACCATCGCGATCATCGGCGCAGGAGAAATGGGCGCGGCGGTCGGCCGGCGCATGCGGGAGGCGGGCGCGCGCGTGCTGACCAGCCTCAAGGGCCGCAGCGCGGCGAGCGCGGAGCGGACCAGGCTCGCAGGCCTGGAAGTTATTGACGACGATGAGGCGCTGGTCGGCGAGGCGGGCTTCGTCCTCTCGATCGTGCCGCCGGGGGTGGCGTATGCCGTCGCCGAGCGATTGCGCGCGCCGCTCACCAGCGCGCGTTCGAAGCCGATCTTCGTCGAGTGCAACGCGATTTCGCCTGCGACGGTGCGTCGAATCGCGGACCTGCTCGCCGGGACCGGCTGCCGCTTCGTCGATGCGGGCATCATCGGAGGACCGCCGCCCGCGGGGCGAACCGACGGAGGTCCGCGCATCTACGCCTCGGGGCCCGACGCGCCTAGCGCGTTGCGCCTTCGCGAATTCGGCCTCGACATCCGCCTCGTCGATGGTCCCGTCGGGGCCGCATCCGGACTCAAGATGTCTTACGCGGGGCTCACCAAGGGCCTCACCGCGCTGGGCGCTGCGATGATCGCAGCCGCGTCGCGCAACGGACTTGCGATGGCACTGCGCGAGGAGCTCGAGCGCAGCCAGCCCGGCCTGCTGGCATCACTGGGGTACGGCATTCCGTCGATGTTCCCGAAGGCATACCGCTGGGTCGCGGAGATGGAGCAGATCGCGGATTTTCTCGGCGGCGAGAACCGCGGCTCAATGATTTATCAGGGCGTGGCGCGCCTGTACGCGGACATTGCCGCACAATCGGAGCGCGGCGGCGGATGGGCTGCCGAGATGGCCTCGTTCTTCGCGCCCCGCAAGTAACTGCGCGCTCGGGCTTGCGGCCGCCCGCGCGATCGCGGCTCGATCGTTCGCCGGCCTTCTTCGTCCCGCTCGCGCTGGCCGGCCCGGGCGGGAGAACACTCGGCTATCACCGGATCTTAAGAAAGATCTCGCGGGTGCCCTCGGAGTTGAGCTGGCGCACCGACGTGATTCGGTCGGCGAACTGGGCCAGCGACGATGTATCGGCGGCTCCTACGTCCACCAGCACCGCGAAGATCGAAAAGTCGAGTTCGTCCTTGCGCTCCCGCAACCGAGCGAGCCACTCGGGTGAGACTGCACATTCGCCATCGGTGATGATCACGATGTCGCCGCGCTTGATCTGCTTTTCGGTGAGCAGCTCGACCGCCGCATCGATCGGCTGCTCGAAATCGGTGCCGCCGCCGGGGAAATATTCCGCCATCTCGATCACTTTTCGCAGCTCGGGCTGATAGCGCCGCTCCCGATTGAGATCGAGCACCTTGAGGCTTAACTCCCCCGATGAGAACAGGACTGCGCGAAACAGCCTGCGCTGGCGCCGCGCGATATCCATCAGCGTGAGCCCGACCGCCTTGGCCCACAGCTCCTTGTCGCCCTGCATCGAGGAACTCACGTCGATGCACACGACCATCGGGCCCTTGCCCTTCTGCTCGTCCTGGCGCAGCCGGTACTGGAGCACGGTTCCTTCGAGCAATCGTCGGCGGAAGTCGCGGCCGAGCATCGGATGATGCATCGCCATCAGCTCCGCCGGGATGAGCCGGCCGAGTTCCGAGCCGCGTTCGATGTCGTATGCCTCGGCGACGCCGCGATCGAGCGTCTTGCGCCTGAGCGCTCGCGCATCCTGCTTGAAGCGTCCCACCAGGCGCGCGAGTTCGCCCAATTTCTTGTTGCCCGCCAGGCGCCGCCCTAATTCCAGGCGCTCGCCTGCGTTCATCGGTCCGCCCTGGCCGAATTCGCGGCTGAAGTCGTGCGCATCTTCGGCCGCGCGATCGATTTCCGCCGCCAGATCGGCCACCTTGAGTTGCATGCGACGCAACTCGGTCCGATCGCCGTGCCGGAGTTCCCCTTCCAGGCGCTGCGCCTTCTGGTTGAGACGCGCCTCAGAGACTTTCGCCGCCCGCTCGGCCGCCTCGGCCATTTCGGCGATCTTCTTGCGGGTCTCGTCGTCGAGTTCCGGCTGGCCCGGTCCCGGCTCCTTCATCTCCTCGGCGGTCTTGAGTTCAGCCGCCCGTCCCGCGAGGTCATCCTCCTGGTGCGCGAGGTCCCACAGGTCGATCATCTCGCGCCGATTGACGAAACGCTCGGATCGAATCATCTCGAGGACCTGCTCGCCGAGCACGATGGCCGCGATCGCCGCCTTGTCCTCTTCCAGAAGGGTGCGCGTCTTGAGCGCCTCGAATGGCGCCGACGGCACGAGCTGATCGAGGATGGTGCGGTTGAGCGCGGCGGCGCGGCGAACCGAGTCGGGCCCGCGCCAGACCAGGTTGTACTTGAACAGAGCGCAGAACAGGTCCTGGAGCAGCGCGCCGAAATGCGGCACCAGGGTGGCGCCCGCATCGGCGAGGTCGCTGAGCGACGGCGCGGCGCCGGTGATGTCGCTCCACGCGCGCCGGTCGTACGCATCGCTTTCCACCCAGCACGCGTTCTCCGGCACGGCGGGCACGTAGAGCCGCCGCGGTTTAATCGTTCTTCCCTTGCGCGCCATCGCTATACACTGAGATTATCGGAGCGCATCGCGGCCCGCCATTGCATCGCGCGCCCGCTTGAATGTATCAAAGGTCGCGGGCCAGAATTGACTATGCTGGCGCCGGCCCCGGCCGTCCGCCATGCGGCGGATGAACGGGGCGGCGATTTCGACGATGAGCAACGTCCCTGAGCAAAAGGAGCTTTCCGCGCGGCGCCACACGCTGCTGCTGGCCACCGTGCAGGAGTTCATCGCGACCGCTGAGCCGGTCGGGTCGCAACAGGTCGTCGCGCATCACTCGCTGGGCGTCAGGGCGGCGATGGTGCGCAACATGATGGCGCAACTCGACGAGGCCGGCTTTCTCTTCCAGCCGCATCCGTCGGCGGGCCGAATCCCCACCGACAAGGCGTTCCGCTACTACGTGGACCATCGCGCCCCGGCCTCGCAAATCGGCTTCGAGGATCGCGCCCAGATCGAGCTCCACTGCGCGGGACGCACGCGGGATATCGATGCGATCATGCGCGACACGCCCCGGCTGCTCGCGCTGCTCACGGGTCAGGCCGCGCTGGTGATGCGGCCGAGGCTCGAAACGATGGCGCTCGAGCGGGTGAATTTCACTCGACTGCGCGACCGGCAAGTCCTGGCCGTGTTCGTTGCCTCCGCCGCAGCCGCGCAAAACTGCGTCGTCGAGACCGACCGCGACCACACCCAGGATGAACTCGACCGGATGGCGCGATACCTGAACGAATCGCTGAGCGGACGCACGCTCGATGAGGCGCGCCGCTGGATCGAGCAGCAGCTCAGGGAGGAGCGCACGCGTTACGATCGGTTCGTGCGCGACGCGCTCGTGCTCGGCGGTGCGATTGCCGGACAGGCGGGGCGCACTGAAGTCTATATCGAGGGTGAGGCGAAAGCGCTCGAGCAGCCCGAGTTCGAGAAGCCGGAAAAGATGCGCGAGCTTTTGCGCGCGCTCGATGACAAGTCGGCGCTGCTCGACTTGCTCGAACGCACGCTCCGAAGCCATGCGATCATGGTTTCCATCGGGTCCGAGAACTACGACACGCGGCTGGCCGGGTTGAGCGTGGTCGCCGCTTCATACGCAAGCGGCACGCTGCCGGTGGGGAGCCTCGCGGTCGTCGGGCCGGTGCGAATGGACTACGACCGCGTCATCCCGCTGGTCGAGTACACCGCCAAAGCACTATCGCGATTGCTCGAGCACTGAGGGCGTTCCCCCAAACCGTCACGGCCGCGGTCCCGATATTTCAAACAGTTTTCTGACTCGTGGCTGGCACGCATCCGAATCGTGCTTATCTTCTGACTCGGTGTAATGCGAGGAATGAACAAGCATCATCACAAGAACTCAGGTAACGGTGGCAACGGCGACGACGCCGCCCGCTCAACCGGCGAGCCTCGTGCGAACCGGGCCGGCGTTGAAAACGCCGAGGTGCCGGGTGCCGCAGAAGGTCCCACGGCCGAGGCGCAGCCGGCCGGCGAGATCGAAGAGCTCCGCGCGAAACTCGCCGCGAGCGAAAAGGACGCCGCTGAGCAAAAGGATAAATACTTGCGCGCGCTTGCCGAATCCGAGAACACGCGCAAGCGGATGCGCTTGCAGAGCGAGGACGCGGTTCGCAACGAGCGCGAGCGCCTGCTTCGCGAGTTCCTGCCGGTCGTAGATAACCTGGAGCGCGCCGTCGATGCGGCACATGCGGCGGGCGACGGCAGCTCGATCGTCGAAGGCGTCGAGATGGTGCTGCGGTCGATGGTGGACCTGCTCAAGGCGCAGGGGGTCACTCCCTTAAACGCAGTCGGTGAGAAGTTTGATCCGGTCCGTCACGAGGCCGCCGACCACGTACCGAGCGATACTCACGCCCCAAACACGGTTATAGACGAGTTTCATCGCGGCTACGTCATTGGCGACCGCGTCCTGCGTCCCGCCCGGGTCCGGGTGGCGCGGGCATCGAACGAAAGTGCGCGAAAAAACGGCGAAAAATGCCCGCCCGACGTTGAAAATCGCTAGGCCGTGGTTATCCCTAGATACAGAGGTCTCTCAAGAAAATGCCAAAAGTAATCGGTATCGACCTGGGCACGACGAATAGCTGCGTCGCAGTGATGGAGGGTGGCGATCCGGTCGTCATCGCCAACTCGGAGGGCAGCCGCACCACGCCTTCGGTGGTCGCGTTTACCGACTCAGGCGAGCGGCTAGTCGGACAGATCGCCAAGCGCCAGGCCATCACCAACCCGACCAATACCATTTTTGCGATCAAGCGCCTGATGGGCCGGCGTTACGATGACCCTGAAGTGCAGAAAGCGGTCAAAGTCCTGCCGTACAAGGTGGTCCGCAACGATGATGGTGCCGCGTGGGTCGAGATCCGGGGCAAGAAGTACAGCCCGGCGGAAATTTCCGCATTCGTCCTTCAGAAGATGAAGCAGACCGCAGAGGATTACCTCGGCGAGAAAGTCACCGAGGCGGTCATCACGGTTCCCGCCTACTTCAACGACAGCCAGCGCCAGGCGACCAAGGACGCCGGCCGGATCGCGGGCCTCAGCGTTCTCAGAATCATCAACGAGCCGACCGCGGCATCGCTGGCCTACGGACTCGAGAAGAAGAAAGACGAGAAGATCGCCGTCTTCGACCTCGGCGGCGGCACTTTCGATATCTCGATTCTCGAACTCGGCGAGGGCGTCTTCGAGGTCAAGGCGACCAACGGCGACACCTTCCTGGGCGGCGAAGACTTCGACCAGCGCATCATCGACTATTTGGCCGACGAATTCCGCAAGGATCAGGGCATCGACCTGCGCAAGGACCGGATGGCGCTGCAGCGGCTGAAGGAAGCCGCCGAGAAGGCCAAGTGCGAGTTGTCCACCGTGATGGAGACTGACATCAATCTGCCGTTCATCACTGCGGATCAGAGCGGGCCCAAGCACCTCAACATCAAGCTCACGCGCGCCAAGCTCGAGGCGCTGTGCGCGGATCTGCTCGATCGGCTCGACGGGCCGTGCGTTACGGCGCTTCCCGATGCGGGCCTCAAGGCGGGCGAAATCAATGAAGTCGTGCTCGTCGGCGGGATGACCCGGATGCCGGCGGTGCAGGAGCGCGTGCGCAAGCTTTTCAGCAAGGAAGGCCACAAGGGCGTGAATCCGGATGAGGTCGTCGCGGTTGGCGCGGCGATTCAGGCCGGCGTGCTCAAGGGCGAGGTCAAGGACGTCCTGCTGCTCGACGTGACTCCGCTCTCGCTCGGCATCGAGACCCTTGGCGGCGTGTTCACCAAGCTAATCGAGAAGAACACGACCATCCCGACTCGCAAGAGCCAGGTCTTCTCGACCGCGCAGGACAATCAGACCGCGGTCACGATTCGCGTCTTTCAGGGCGAGCGCGAGATGGCGGCCGACAACAAGCTGCTCGGGCAGTTCGATCTGATCGGCATTCCGCCCGCTCCGCGCGGCATGCCGCAGGTCGAGGTCACGTTCGATATCGATGCGAACGGGATCGTGAACGTTCATGCCAAGGACCTGGGCACCAACAAGGAGCAGTCGATCCGCATCACCGCGTCGTCGGGGCTGACCGAGGATGAAATCAAGCGGATGGTGCGCGAGGCCGAGAGCCATGCCGCAGAGGACCACAATCGGCGCTTGCAGGCCGAGGCGCGCAACAAGCTCGACAACCTCATCTACACCACCGAGAAGACGCTCAAGGACTACGGTTCGCAGCTCGATGAGTCGGCCCGCAAGGCGGTCGAGGATGCGATCGCGGCGGCCAAGGGGAAGCTCGAATCCAAGGATGCCGACGAGATGAATCGCGCGGCTGAGACGCTCGCGAACGCGTCGCACAAACTTGCCGAGGCGATGTACAGCAAGACGCGCGCTGGACAGGCGGGCGCGGCAGAAGCGCCGAAGGACGGCGCTGAAGGCGGCAAAGAGGCCGGCGCCGAGAAGCCCAAAGAGGACGTGGTCGACGCGGACTTCAAGGAAGTGAAGTAAGCGGCGCGCCGGGGCGCGTTCGGGACGGCCCTCAAGAGAGTCAATAGCGCCGCTGCGAACTAAGGATTAGAATCGGTCCTCGATGCCTGCCGCAGCCAAACGCGATTATTACGAAGTGCTCGGCCTCGGCCGCGGAGCCGGCGAGGACGAGCTCAAGAAAGCGTACCGCCGCCTCGCGATCCAGTTTCATCCCGACCGCAATCCGGGCAACAAGGAGGCCGAGGAGCGGTTCAAGGAACTCAACGAGGCCTACCAGGTACTTTCCGATCCCGAACGGCGGGCTCAGTACGATCGTTTCGGCCATGCCGCGTTCCAGGGGCCGCAAGGCGCGGGTCCATTCGGCGGATTCGATTTCACGCAGGGGTTCGAGGAAGTCTTCTCGGACATCTTCGGCGATTTCTTCGGCACCGGCCGCGGACGGACGCGCTCGCGCACCCGGCGCGGCGACGACCTCCGCTACGATCTCGAAGTGGAATTCGATGAGGCGGCGCGAGGGGCCGAGAAGGTAGTCCGATTCCAGCGGCTCACGCAGTGCGATGAATGCCACGGTACTCGCGCCCGCACCGGCGGGAGCGCGGCCAGGCAATGTCCCAACTGCCGCGGAACCGGCCAGGTCCGCACTCAGCAGGGGTTCTTCTCGATCTCGACGACTTGCGGCCAGTGCCGCGGCGAAGGGATGGTCATTTCCGACCCGTGCCCGAAGTGCCAGGGGCAGGGCCGGTTGCGCAAGCAGGAATCGCTCTCGGTAAAAGTACCGCCTGGAGTCGATAACGGCTCACGCCTGAAGCTTCGCGGCGAGGGCGAGGCTGGCTATGGCGGCGGACAGCCCGGCGACCTTTACGTCGTCATCCACGTCAAGGAGCACGAACTCTTCGTGCGCGACGGTAACGACATAATGATCGAAGTGCCGATCAGTTTTCCACAGGCGGCGCTGGGCACCGAGATCGATGTTCCGACGCTCGAAGGCAAGATCAAGCTCAAGATTCCGCCCGGCACGCAGGCATCCAAAATCTTCCGGTTCAAGGGCAAGGGCATCGTCGATCTGCACGGCTATGGCCGCGGCGATCAGCTCGTCAAAGTGATCGTCGAGACGCCGCGCAGCCTCACGCCGCGCCAGCGCGAATTGCTCGAGGAGTTCGCGAAGCTCGACGGCAAAGCGGTGAACCATCCGATGTCGAAGGGATTCGTGGACAAGCTCAAGGAGATGTTCGGTTAATCGAAGGATGTCTTTATGGAGCCGGTCGAAATCGAATGTGGATCGTGCGACAGCGGAACCGGATTCAGCGCGCACTACTGCGATGAATGCGGGCGCTGGTCGTTCCACGCCGAGAAGCGCCACTTGCTAATCGCCGCCGGCATCCTCGCCGCGGCAACGATCGTCGTGATTGTCGCGATCGTGCAGCCCGAAATCGTTCCCCTGATCGGCGGCGCCGCCGCGCTCGCCAGACGCGCGGTCAAGTTCGCGCTCGCCTGACGCCTGCGCGCGACAAACGGCGCGCACGCGGCGGTGAGTGCGCTTGATACGCGCATCTTTTCGACGCGCGCTGCTGAAACAATTTCGTAACACTCCGCCAATTTTTGTATGGCATCATCGATGCCGCGGTGTCAGCCTGCGATTTGTCTTTTGCGGGAGGGTATCGATGAGGCGACTGGCTATCGTTCTTGGTATCGTCATGATCCTGATGCGCGGGGCAGCGCTCGGTGCGACCGGCAATCTCTCCAGGCTCAAGCTGCCATCCGAATTCACCGCACAGATTACAGTCGAGCAGGGCGCATCGCCGGCCAGGAGCGGAACGCTCTATTTCTCACACGGACGGATTCGCACTGAGATGATCGACCCCGGCGCGCCGCATCCCGTGATTACGATCGTCACGCCCAGAGTGCGTCGCGCCTTTCTTCTGATGCCCGCGGACAATGCGTTTGCGATGACGCCGTTCAGCGGGCGCGCCGGCGCTCTGTCCGAGGCGATGGATCCCAGGACGCCGCGCGTGCTTACCGGCAGCGAAATTATCGGCGGTGAAAAATGCGACAAGTACGAAATCGAGTCGAAGGATTCGGCGGTCGGGAAGATTGAGTTCTGGATCTCGCAATCGGCGCGGCTGCCGGTGCGGATGATAATCGGCGGTTCGAATCCAGCGACGGCCGAAACGACTTCGTTCAGCAACGCGAAGGCCGGCCGGGTGCCGGAGACGTTATTCGTAGCGCCGCCGCAATTTCGCCAGCTCGAAGTCGCCCGGCCCGCCTCGGGCGCATCTGCACCTCCCGCCAACTGACGCCGGCGCGCCGATCACCGGTCGCGCCGAGTCAGCAATCGTTATCTGCCGAGCCGCTCCCAGAGCGCCCGGCGCATCACGCCGTGGGGCGGCGCGACTCCGTTGAAGAGCTTGAAGGCGATCTCGCCCTGGCCGGCGAGCATCCCCGCGCCGTCCGCATGGGGGCGGCCGAGCGCGCTTGCGGGCTTGAGAAATGGCGTGGGCGCGAGCCCATAAATCAAATCGTAAAAGAAGCAATTGCCCGCGGTGGCCGCGTAGTCGAGTGCGGCGAATCGCCGCGTTACGAGACCCATCGGCGTCGCATTCACGATCGCCGCCGCATCGCCGACCAGCGCACGGTCGCGCAAACTATCGAGACCGCGAGTCTCGATGCGCACCCGGTCCGAGGCGAGCTTCGATAAGCGGCGCGCAAGCCGCGCCGCCCGGCGCGGTGTCCGGTTCGCGATCACGATTTTTGCGGCGCGCATCCTCATGCACGCAAGCACCGCGGATGCGGCCGCGCCCCCCGCGCCGATTATCAGTACGGCCTTCCCCGCGATCGGCGCGCGATGGGAGCGCAGGTCGAGTTCCAGGCCGCGCGCATCGGTATTGTCGCCGTGGAGCACGCCCCGCCGATCGATCACGCAATTCACCGCGCGGACGATCCGCGCCTCGGTGCTCAGACTATCGACGTGACGCAACGCCGCTTCCTTGTGCGGGACGGTGAGATTCACCCCGATGATTCCGAGCGCGGGTATCGCGCGAAGCGCAGCGCCGAGGTCCGCAGGCCTCACGCGAAACGCAACGTACCTGCGATCCATCCCGAGCGCATCGTATGCCGCATTGTGCATCGCGGGCGACAACGAGTGCTCGACCGGATCGCCGAAGATCGCGGTGAGCCGGGTTGCGGCCGTGATGCGGCGTGCATTCGGCGCGGCGTCGCCCATCGGAGCTACTTGCGCGACTGCGCCGCCGCCGCGCGGATCTCATCGCCGGTGAAAATCCAGCGGTACTCAAGCCCCGCGCGCGTGAACGCCTCGCGGCCGCCCTCGCCGCGTTCCACCAGCGCCATCGCCGCCGTGACGTCCGCGCCCGCGTTGCGCGCGGCTGCCGCCGCATCGAGGGCCGATCCGCCGGTCGTGACGGTATCGTCGATCACCGCGGTCTTGAGCCCCGGCTTGAAGGCGCCTTCGATTAGCTGCTGGAGACCGTGGGTCTTGGCCTCCTTGCGGACGAAAAATCCGCGCAGCTCGACGCCGTGGCGGTAAGCAGCGGCGAGCACCGCATCGGTCACCGGAATCGCCGCGACTGCCATTCCGCCGATCTGTTCGATTCCTGCGGCTTCCACCAACTCGAGCAGCAGTTCGCCGGCGAGAAACGCGGCGCGCGGGAGAAACAGCGCTCGCCGGCAGTCGAGGTAGTAGTTCGACGTTTTGCCCGACGCGAGGGTCACCTCACGTTCGAAGTATGATTCCCGGACCAGAATCTGGAGCAACTCGGTGCGATATTGCTGGCTCATTGCTGGAGTCGAATCTTATCCGAAGCATCGCTTCGTTCAAAAGCGCGCGCGCCCGCACGAACCTGGTCTCAAATCGGCAGTTCGACATCATGGGCCCGGGCGCAGCCAACCGCCATCGGATGGCACGTCTCCCACCCGCTTGGTATCATCGCGGCCGTGATCTTCGCTCCATTCATTTTCATTTACGCGCTGATTCTCTTCCTCACGCTCGCGATCGTTGTCCTGCTGTTCGAAATCAACTTGATCCACTACGTATTCGAGGCGCTGGGGCTGCCGCCCGAGCTGGCATTCTTTTTTCTTCTCGCAAGCCTCGCCGGGAGCTATCTCAATATCCCGGTGACGCGCGTCCGCCTCGGCGAGCTGCACACTGAAGTAATTGTCAGGAGCTTCGGCGTGCGTTACCGCGTGCCGGTAAGGCTGGCGGGCGACTCCACGGTCATCGCTGTGAACGTGGGCGGCGCGGTCGTTCCGGTGCTGATCTCGCTATACGTGCTTGGGCGATGGCCCGGGGTGATTTTCCCGGCGCTGGTCGGGGTTGCGATCGTAACGCTGGTGGTGAACCGGTTTGCGCGGCCCGTGCCGGGGATGGGAATCGCCACGCCGATGCTGATTCCGCCGATCGTGGCCGCGCTGGCCGGTTATTTTCTCGGCGGTCCGCAGCATCACGCCGATGCGGTCGCGTACGTGAGCGGCGTGATGGGCACCCTCATCGGCGCCGACCTGATGAATATTCGAAAGATCGGGTCGCTCGGCGCGCCGGTCGCATCGATCGGAGGCGCGGGCACCTTCGACGGGATCTTCCTGACCGGGATCGTCGCGGTTCTTCTCGCCTGAAAGCGGATGCGCGCGCCGGTCACGCGGGCTTGAACTTGACCAGCGTGTGTTCCGGCGTTACATCGTCGAAATAGACCTCGACCGGCATCTCGACGCGAACATTCTCAGGCGGCGCGACGATGTCGCTGGTCATGCGCGGACCTTCCTCGAGCTCGACGATCGCGAGCACATACGGCGTGTCGGCGAAGGCGAAACTCGATGCGCGCCGGACCACGGTATAGCTATACACCTTGCCCCGGCCGCTCAGATTTTTCCACTCGAGCCGATCGGAGAAGCAGTACGGGCATCGATCGCGCGGATAGTAAATGAACTTGCCGCACGCGGCGCAGCGCTGAAGGCTGAGTTCGTGGCGGCGCGCGGCCTCCCAGAACGGACGGCTGGTCGGCGTCGGGTTCGGAAGCGGCTTTAGATACTGGCTCATGATCGGCGCTCCAGAACGAGGCTCACCTGCTCGCTCATTATTCCACCGTTGCCGTTGACGTAGGCCAGCGCGGCATCCTTGACCTGCCGATCGCCGCCGCGGCCCATCAACTGGCGAATCGCCTCGGTGACGTGGCTCATCCCGCCCGCCAGGCCCGGCTGCCCAAACGAGAGCTGCCCGCCGTGAGTGTTGCACGGGAAGTCGCCCCGCCAGGTCAGATCATGCTCCGTGACGAATGCCCCGCCGCGTCCCTTGGGGCAGAAGCCGGCATCTTCGAGCGTGACCAGAACGGTAATCGTATAGCAGTCGTACGGGCAGACGAGGTCCATGTCGGCCGGCTTGAGTCCCGCCATCCGGAACGCGTTCTCCGCCGCGGGCTTGATCGGCGAGTCGGTGAGCGACGGCGCATAGGTGATCGTCGCATGATTCGCGTATTCGCCGGCGCCGAGCAGCCATACGGGAGTGTTCTTCGACCGCCGGGCGACTTCGGGCGATGCGACCACGACTGCCGCGCCGCCGGTGCATGGGCTTACGATTTCAAACAGATGGAGCGGATCCACGATCATCCGCGAGTTCAGCACGTCATCGATCGTGAGCGGCTTCTCGTTGAAGACCGCGAGCGGGTTGCGCAGCGCATTGGCGCGCTGATCGACGGCAATCTTCGCCATCTGCTCGGGCCGGGTGCCGTATTCGTACATGTGGCGATGCGCGATCATGGCGTAGCCGCAGTTGGCGCCGATATTTCCGTAAGGCACCTCGAACTCGCGCTGTACGGAGACCATCGGGGGGCGCTGATCGCCGATGCGGTTCAAGTCGGCGACGACGCAGAGCACCGCGCTGCAAATCCCCGCGTCGATCGCGGCTGCCGCCCGCCAAATCATCCCGGCCGGGCTCGCACCGCCGATATCGACCACGTTGAGCATCCGCACGGCGAGCCCCATCACTTCGGCGGCGCTCGCCGGGTAAAGCATCCCGGGATCGGAGAAGGGCATCCCGACCAGGAAGCCGTCGATGTCGTTCTTTTCCAGACCGGCGTCGGCGATCGCCTCCGCCGATACGTGCGCCATCAGGCCGAGCGCCGTCGCAGTCGGCGGCGGTTCCTTGGCCGGCTTCAACTCTCCGATTCCGATCGCCGCGGCCTTCCCCTTAAGACTCATGATTGACGCTCCGGGTTTGATGCTTCGGGCTACCGATTACCATAAAACTTCCACCGAGCGTGAAGGGCGCGCAGGCGGCCGGACATGAGCCGCGCCGATGCTGACACGGAGCGCCGCATCCGCTAGGTTGGGAGCTTCGAGGTACTTTGCGAGATGCCATTCATTATGTGCGACGACCACAACGTCGACGTCGAGGTCGATGACATCGACGCCGCGACCGCCAAGCAACTGATGCTCACCGACTCCAAGCCGAATGCGACGCGCGCCGAGAAGGAGCTGATCGAGTTCGGCAAGGTGCATCGCGACTGCAATATCCGAATTGTCCCCGGTTGACCGCGTTGCGGGGGCGCCGGTTGACGGCGTTGCATCGCGGTAGATACACTCGGCGCGCGGGGTGGAGCAGTCTGGTAGCTCGCCGGGCTCATAACCCGGAGGTCGTGGGTTCAAATCCCTCCCCCGCAACACCCCAGTCGGCTGTTTTTGGGATATCTGCGAGAATCATCCAAAAAGCGCGCGTTTGCGCGCGATTTGCGATCGCGAGGGGACCCGGAGAATGCCTATTCGTGCGTAAAGCGCGAGAAACGGGCCAAACCTATCCCGACGCGATTTGCCTAGGTCCGTCCGGATGGCGGCAGATAGTCAGTGTGAACCGCCGCACACGATTCGCCTGACCATCGCCTCCAGCGGTGCACGATCTCCTTCCTACACCGCCGCATAGAAGCGGGGCCGAGGCGCTTGCCAGCGGGTCGGCCTCGATCGCGTTCCCGCATCGGAAGCGGACGAGCCGTTGCGATGCACCTGAGCATTCGCGCGCCCGTCTTTTTCGGCGCGAACTTGCCGATGCCGAGCGCCTGTTTCTGTATGTCCCGCAGCAGCGGCAGGCCACGGCTAACAAGGACGCCGGCATCCCTTTGCGACGGATTAATCTCTATCGAAGGATTTCCTGGACGGCGTTCGCTCCGGCGAGCGTGGGCTGCCGTTTGGCAGTGTCGACGACCATCTTCCACGTAGCAACGGAGTTCGGTTCATTGTAGACCCAGCCGCCGAACGCTCCTCCGCCGTGGGACCCCACCCGAGCCCCCACATGCCGAGGTTGAATCTGAACAACCTTGTTTCCGGCACCCGCGATCCCTGTTCCAGCGCGAGGCACGGCAGCAGCCTTCAATTGCGAGGTTTGAGTCTGAGCAACTTTATTGCCGACGACCACGATTGATCTCCCAGCGCTGAACAACCCCGGAGCTTCCACTACCGAGGGTTGCGCCCTGACAATTTTGTAGGTGCCGGTTACCTCTCCCGCCGTCGGGCAGCACTCCGGGTCATTCGCATTCCAGATGAGGAACGCGAATTCCAGTCCACCGTCGCTGAAGAAATTTCTGCCGGCATGCCGTATCGCTTCGGACGGCGCCAGCTTGTCCTTGTACCAGTCTTCGGGTGATTCGATTTCGACCGGTTGCCACTGATGTTCTTCATTATCGATATGGAGCACCCGGTCGGTGACACCGTGGCGTCCGACCGTCGCGACGTCAACAAAACTTTCCCATTCGCCCGAGGGCTCCATGATTGATTGAAAGCCGATCGGAACCTGGAAATGTTCGTCGGAATCCAGATCGGACTCCATGAGCACTATCTTCTGATATTTATCATCGGTGATCTTCCAGAACACCAATCGCTCGGGACGATCTTTCCCGACGTGAAGAGTGACGGCATACCCCTGAATCGGTTCAAATAACGCAAGGGTTAGAGGGTGCTTGTGATTTGCGTCGGCCGGAATCGGAGCGATAATCTGCTCTTCGCTGTAGGCCGGCGCCGGTGGGGGAGTAGGTGCTTTCGGATTAGCTGCCTCTTCTGCTTCTTTCTCGCGCTTCTCTTCCGCGCGAGCGGCTTGCTCCGCCGCTCCTCCGGCATTGTGGAGTGAGCTAGCGGCAAATGATCTGACCTCGGAATTTTTGTCCTCAAGCGCGGTCGCTAATGCCCTCACGGCTTCGGGCGTAAGCGGTACGTGCATACCCTCAAACGCTTCAACCGCCGCCCGCCGGGTCTTCAGTCAGAGCTCTTCAATGCCATGGTCAACGCGGGCATTGCAGGCCCTCCGATTTTGCGAAGCACGCGAACCGAGGAAAACGCGACCTGGTCATCGCCGCCGAATGTTCCCATCAGCGTCGGGATGGTCTCCGGGCAGGCGGGCCATAATTGCCCCATTGCAGCGACCGCACACTGGCGCACGAAACTGTCCTTGCCATCCGCGATCGCGTGCGCCAGCGGCTCGCAGGCTGCCGCTCCAGCGATTGAACCGAGCACGTGTGCGGCTTCTCCGACCTCGCGGCGATCCTTTTCCGTCTCCAGCACGCGCTCCACGGCTGGAACTGCATCCTTCGCGCTCTCCCCCATACCGTCCAGCGCTGCGAGTGCAGCCTCGCGCAATGGATGGTCCGCACCCCCCACAAGCTGCACAAGGATTGGCACGGCTTGCTTGTCGTTGGGCGACGCCAAGGCAAGCGTGATGGCTGCCTGGTTGCGCACACTTGAGTCTGGGTCTTGCAGCGCCTCGGCCAGTCCGGGTATCGCAGGCGCCAAAGCCGCGGCGGCACTCGCCGACGTCAGGCGGACAGCCGTGCCGAAGGGTCGGTCCGGATCAAAATACCGCTCCACAACCGGGGGTTTCACCATTAGTCCCATCGCCTCGGCAGCGCCTGCGCGTGCGCGCGGGTCTTTGTCCTTGAGCGCCTTCAGAAGCAAGGGCAGGACTGACCCACCAAATTTGGCCAACTCCTCGGCGGCAGGCTTGGGACTGGAACATCCCTTGAGCGCGTCGATCAGAATCGGCCACACCATCGAATCGCGCTGCGCTGCGCTACCTAGCGAGCGTATCGCGATTTCGCAAGTTTGCGGACTTTCGCTCCTGGTGACCGGCGCGGAAGTGGTATGAGTCGTTCCTGCCGCAGTCACGGTGCTTTGGGCGGGCGCCTGAGTTCCGGCCGGCAGAGGTTCTTTAGGGTCCATGGTCTTCGCCGCTTCGGCGAGGGCTTGAATCGCCTCGGGAGGCATCGGTTCGATATTTGAGAGCTTGTAAGCCGCATCCCGGCGGCGTTGTAAATCGGAACCTTTCAGTTCCCCTATGAGTTGGGGAACGTCAGCGAGCTTCTTTGATGCCTCGACTTCCTGTGAAGGCCGTTCCCATTCGGCGGTTGCGACAACCATCTTCCACGTGGGCGGATTCTCGGTCTCGTCTTTGACGACCTTATAAGTCCCGGTCACCTCCCCGCCATCGCGGATCGGGAAGGACCATTCGAGCTGGTGATACGAACCTGGGTCGGGTACGCGGGAAACGGCTGGATATTTCTTCTCAGGATTTGGTACTTGCGGTGATTCGATCTCCACCGAATGTAATCCATCGCTGTCGACTGCGAATATCTGGTCATTGCGACCCCAGTTCCACTTAATTGGAACGTTAACAAAGAACCCTCGCTCTTCGACTTGAGGCCCTCCAGCAGTCTTTACTTGAACCATGGCATGGAAGGTTATCGGAACGTCAAAATGCTCTTGATTACCCGGATCGCAATCCACAACCTTCACCTTCTGGTATCGGTCTACGCCGGTCCTCTTCCAGAAGGTCAGACGCTCGAGGCCGTCCTCGCCGGCATGAACCGTGGCGAGGAATGGAGCTTGCTCGACGGAGGCAGGGACGGGAAGAATCGGGACCAGATATTTCAGCGGGAGCGGGTACTCGCGGTCGGGATCTTGAATCGTAGCGATGAGTTCTTCCCGGCTGTAGCTGCGGGTGTCCGGCTCCGAACGCTGCGCTTCGAGCAATTGCTCGCGGTTTAGCTCGGCACGAGCGGCCCGTCCGGCCTCGCCTCCAAGGTTCTGAAGCGCGTTCGCGGCGGTGGACCTTATCGTGTTGCTCTTGTCCTTCAGCGCAAGCATTAACCCGTCCATCGCCT